>NZ_LZTC01000071.1:0-1336 GCF_001665905.1 Gordonia sp. 852002-50395_SCH5434458 | reverse complement strand
GCAAACCTCAAACCGCTGTGCCGGTTTCATCACCGAACCAAAACGTTCGGTCGATGGCGTGACTACCAACTCGACCTGCAGACAGCGATTTTCGTATCCCCCACCGGGCACACCTTTGTCGGCAACGCCTTCGGCGGCCTCGATCTGTTCCCCAAACTCATCCCCACCAAACCACCCGACCACCCCGCCCGCCGCTCCATCGACACCATCCACACACAACGACGCGCCAAAGTCACACGCGCCGAAGAAAAGTGGAACCAGGAAAACCCGCCACCCTACTGACGGGTCTCCCTGGGATCGTCCTGGCTCAGTCGGTGCCGGGCTCGGCGTCGCTGAGCGCCAGCACGAACTTGGTGCCGTACGGCGCATCCTGCACCAGACGCAAGCGCGCCAGTGCGGGGTGGGCGTCGAGCACGCGACCGGCGTTGGCCAATGAACGCAGCGCAGCAGTTTCTGCGCGTGCGGTCTCCAACTTGGCCAGCCCGCGTGCCTTGGCAGTGACCAATTCGGTTGCTGCCGAGCGGATCTCGGCGGGCAGGATCACGTCCTTGACCACCACGTCGAGCACCTCGATGCCCGCAGCGCGGCCAGCACGTGCGGTCGCGGCGATGATCGACCCGGTGTCGACGGTGTCGGCTCGGGTGATCACCTCATCGACGGTCACGGCTGCGCAGACCTCACGCAACGCCACCTGCGCGGCGAGGTATACCGCCGCCCACGGATCGCTGGCCCGCTCGGTGAATGCGACCGCGTCGAAAACCGACGCGCGGACGGCCATCGTGACGCGCAGCGACACGGAGTCGGAGGTCAGGATGTCCTGCGGCGCGAGGGTCATGACCCGTTCACGCATGTCGACGAACGTGTATGCGGCGCCCCTGCGCGCGCGGTACTCGCCGGGCGAAAGTTCGCGGGAGAGTTCGCCATTGCGGTACTCGAGTCCCTTGTACCCGATGGGTACGGAGATCTTGGGGAACCACCGCTTGGCAGGCTTGGTCGCCAGGCGGAGTTCGGTGAAAGCAGACATGATGCGAACCTCCCTTCGTTTGTCGCGCATGTCGTAGTGCAGGCGACACCGCCCGCGGGAGATCGCGTCGATGGGGCCGTCCGTCGACCGACCGAAGTCGGACGTCGGACGACCGCAGGACCGGCGTCGACCTTGTATTCCCGGGGGCGGCGTCTGGTGAGGAGTTGAACCTCGGGCTGTGAGAGCCCTGCCATTTCCGTGAATGGTGCTCGAGAGTCCAACGCGCAGAACATGATCGCCGGTACCCCGGGATCGGCTGCTCTCTCGTGCGAGAGGTAACGATGCCAGAGCGGGCTGCCTCTTATACACATC
>NZ_LZTC01000070.1:0-5397 GCF_001665905.1 Gordonia sp. 852002-50395_SCH5434458 | reverse complement strand
AGATGTGTATAAGAGACAGGGTTGTGGGAGGGGTGCCTTGGCCGGCGCGGGGGCCAATCGTGGAGGTCATCGGGGTATCTCCTGTGATTCTTGTCGAGCAGTGGCGGTGTTGTCGCTGACCTCTTCGACGCTATTGCCGCAGGCGACCACAGAAACGCGTAGTGCGCTACTCGAATTGGAGACCGACGGTACCCACCGGGCATGGTGCTACGATCTAGGTGTTTTCGACCGACAGTCGAAAACCTGTCTCGGAGCACGAACCGCGTTCTCCGGTCGCAGGCTGAAGGAGCGACCCATGAGTATCACCAGCGACCGTTCGGTAGCAGTCACCGAACCTGGTCTGATTGACGCGGTGTGGACAGACGGTCCCACAGGATTCACCGGAGTGGAACCGACCGCGGCGTGGGCAGAAGAGGTTCGTCGACTAGCACGTGCGCGCAATGCGACCATACTCGCGCACAACTATGAGTTACCGGCGATTCAAGATGTTGCAGATCACGTCGGCGACTCGCTCGCGCTCTCCCGGATCGCGGCGGAGGTCGACTCCGACGAAATCGTGTTCTGCGGCGTCCACTTCATGGCCGAGACCGCGAAGATCCTCAGCCCCGACAAGCGCGTCCTGATCCCCGACGCCAGGGCGGGATGTTCGCTCGCCGACTCGATCACCGCCGACGATCTGCGGGCGTGGAAGGTCGAGTACCCCGATGCTGTCGTGGTCTCGTACGTCAACACGACCGCCGAGGTGAAGGGCCTCACCGACATCTGCTGTACGTCGTCGAACGCGGTGGATGTGGTGGCGTCGATCGATCCCGATCGCGACGTCCTCTTCCTGCCCGACCAGTTCCTCGGCGCGCACGTCAAGCGGGAGACCGGCCGCGACAACATTCACATCTGGGCCGGCGAATGCCACGTCCACGCCGGTATCAACGGTGACGAGCTGACCGCCAAGGCCAACTCGCACCCCGACGCCGACCTCTTCATCCACCCCGAGTGCGGGTGCGCGACGTCGGCGCTCTATCTGGCGGGCGAGGGAGCGGTGCCCGACAACCGCGTGAAGATCCTTTCCACCGGCGGAATGATCGACGCTGCTCGGCAGACCGGTGCCAAGCAGGTTCTCGTCGCCACGGAGATCGGCATGCTGCACCAGCTACGTAAGGCCGCGCCAGGTATCGACTTCCAGGCGGTCAACGATCGCGCGTCGTGCCCGTACATGAAGATGATCACGCCGGCTGCGCTGTTGCGTGCGTTGCGTGAGGGTAAGGACGAGGTGTTCGTCGCTGACGATGTCGCCGAGCGCGCACGCAAGAGCGTCGAGCGGATGATCGCGATCGGCAATCCGGGTTCGGGTGAATGAGTCGATGAGCGCGTTCATCGGCCAGCGCGAGGCAGCCGGAGAACTCGACCTGGCGATCACCGACGAGGTGCGGGCGTTGATTCGGACGGCGCTCGACGAGGATCTCCGCTACGGCCCCGACATCACGACCGCGTCGACGGTGCCTGCCGGCGCGACGGTCGACGCGCAGATCGTCAGCCGTGCGCTCGGCGTGGTCGCCGGGCTTCCCGTCGTACTTGCCGTCCTCGACGAGGTCGTCGGTGCCGGTGCGTACGAGGTGACCGCTGCGGTTGCCGACGGAACGAGAGTCGCACCGGGAGACGTGGTGTTGGCGGTGCATGCGCCGACCGCCGCTCTGCTGACCGCGGAGCGCACGGCACTCAACCTCGCGTGCCATCTCTCCGGGATCGCCACCGCGACAGCTCAGTGGGTCGACGCCGTCGACGGAACGTCGGCGAAGATTCGCGACTCACGAAAGACGTTGCCGGGCATGCGCTATCTGCAGAAGTATGCGGTGCGCGCAGGTGGCGGCGTCAATCACCGCATGGGGCTCGGTGACGCCGCGCTGATCAAAGACAATCACGTTGCCGCCGCGGGATCGGTGAGCGCGGCGCTCCGCGCTGTGCGTGCGGCGGCACCCGACCTGCCGGTCGAGGTCGAGGTGGACTCGCTCGATCAACTCGACGAGGTGCTCGACCTCGCACCCCAACTCGTGTTGCTCGACAACTTCGAACTCTGGGCAACCCAGATGGCCGTCTCCCGCCGCAACAACAGGTCGCCGGAGACAAAACTCGAGTCCTCCGGCGGGTTGAGTCTGGACCAGGCCGCCGACTACGCCCGCACGGGCGTCGACTACCTCGCCGTCGGCGCGCTGACGCATTCGGTAACCGCGCTCGACCTCGGACTCGACATTCCTCTCTGAGCGCTGCGGCGTGCAGGCAACGGTTTTGAGATGCACCAGTTCTGAGGTGCAACGGTTCTGAGATGCACTGTGGCCCACAGCGAAAAGGCTGTGGGCCACAGTGTGTCTGGAACCAGTGTGTCTGGAATCAGTGCGCGCTAGTGCGCGTACATCGTTTCGACGGTTACTCCGTGCGCTCGTGACGTCCGGGCTGAGCGTCGGTTTCGCCGACGGCGGCCGTTGAGCGCGCAGTGGCTTCCGGACCGTCGACGAGTTTCGCGAACTCCTCGTCGATGTCGTCCACGTCCGAGTCGCTAGCGTGGCTGTCGCTGGTCCGTCCGCTGTCCACGGTGACCGGAGCTACGTCGAACGACGCGGCGGGGGTGACGTCGATGACTTCCTCACGAACAGCGGCCATCCGCTGTTCGTCGAAGCTCTGCGTCTTGAGTGCGACCTCCTTGATGAACACGATCGCGACGAAGCTGATCGCGGCCATCACACCGGCGATGAAGAAGACGCGCGCGATTGCGTCACCGTAGGAACCGCGGACGATCTCGGCGATCGGTCCCGGCAGATCCTTGAGGTTCGAGAGCCCTGCACCCGACCCGCCGGTCTGAGCGGGATTGACACCCGCTGCCACCAGACCCTTGGTGATCAGGTCGGTGACGTGGGTTGCCAGCACCGCACCGAGAACCGACACGCCTGCCGCGCCTCCGAGCGAGCGGAAGAACGTCACCGTCGACGTCGCTGAACCGAGGTCATCGGGTCCGACGTTGTTCTGCACAGCCATCACGAGGTTCTGCATGGTCATTCCCATGCCGAGTCCGAGAATGAACAGGAACGCTCCGATGACGACCATGTCGGTATGGGCGTCGATGGTCGACAGGAGGAAGAAGCCTGCTGTCATCAGGGCAGCACCGGTGACGAGGAAGCGCTTCCACCGACCGAACCGTGTGATCAGGGCGCCCGAGACCGTTGCGGCGAGCATCGAGCCGATGATCATCGGAAGGGTGAGCAGACCTGCCGCCGTGGGGGAGTAGCCGCGGGCGATCTGGAAGTACTGACCGAGGAACACGGCACCACCGAACAGTGCGACACCCACTGCAACGCTCGCCATTGTGGCGAGAGTCGTCGTGCGGTCACGGAACAACCGCAGCGGGATGATCGGGTCCTTGGCGCGTGATTCGACGAACAATGCACCTGCGATGAGGACGATTCCGAGTGCGACGAGTCCGAACGTCATTCCCGAGAGCCAAGCGAAGCTGTCACCGGCGAGGGTGACCCAGATGAGCAGTGTGCTCACGCCTGCCGCGATCAGGAACGCGCCGAGGTAGTCGATGCGAACGTCCTTGCGGACCGTCGGAAGATTCAGCGTGCGCTGGATGACCAGCAATGCGATCACCGCGAGCGGAACACAGACGTAGAACGTCCAGCGCCAACCGAGCCAGCTGGTGTCGACGATCACGCCACCGATCAGCGGGCCGGCGACCGTCGCGAGCGACATCACGGCTGCGATCGGACCCTGATAGCGGCCGCGTTCGCGTGGGCTGAACATGGATGCGATCACGATGACGACCAGCGCCTGCAGGCCACCGAGTCCGAGGCCCTGGATGACACGGAAACCGATCAGCATGCCGACCGACTGTGAGAGTCCGGCGAGCACCGAGCCGAGGGTGAACAACGCCAACGACGCCTGGACCAGGATCTTCTTGCTCACCAGGTCGGAAAGCTTGCCCCAGATGGGTGTGGTCGCCGTGGATGCGAGGAGAGTCGCCGTGACGACCCAGGTGTACTGACCCTGCGTTCCATGCAGGTCGGTGATGATGACGGGGAGCGCGTTGGACACGATCGTCGACGAGAGAAACGCGACGAACATCCCGAGGAGCAAACCGACGAGTGCTTCGAGCTTTTGTCGATGGGTCATCGGTGCGCCCGCTGCGGAAGCAACCTCCCGCGTGGCGGTTAGAGACATGGGAGAACCTCCTGAGGTGGTGGCTGATCCCGCACGGTCTGCCGAGCGGGAGAGGGATGTCGGGGGCGCGGCGACAATGGCCGGCCGATTGCTGGCTGCAGACACGTCACGCAACCAACTAGTTGAGTGAAGCAACTATAACCATTGATAGTTGTAACGCGCAACTATCTTGAGTATTCCCGGCTCCGGCGGAGTTTCTCGACGCGGCGTTGCGCCGTTATGTCAGCGCCGCGATGTCGGCGCCGGGGCACGCCGCCGATCAGGTCAGGTCGGGTTCGAACTCCGCGTCGTCGACAAGGAGACGATTGAGCAGCCGGGTGAGTGTCCGGATGTCCTCGGGGTCCCATTCGGACAACCGTGCCCGCCAGTCTGCGACCGCCGCATCGGCTACGTGATCTACGCGTGCGCGGCCGGTAGGAGTCAAGGAGACCAGTCGAGCGCGCGCATCATGCGGGTCGGCGTGTCGCTCGGCCAGGCCGAGGCGCACGAGGGCATCGATCTGTCTGCTCACAGTCGACTTCTCGAGTCCGAGCTGCGCGACGAGTGTTGATACCGGCAGAGATCCGTCGGCGCTGGCGAGCATCGCGATCAGGGGATAGTTCGACGGGTCGAGGTGGGGGTCAACCGCACGAGCACGGGTGCGCAGTCGAATCCGTCCCTGCCGCATCAGGTCAGCGAAACCTGTCTCCAGGTCGGTAATCGGGTCATCGGATACGTCGTCGGCGTCCACTGGGTGGTCGGAGCGAGCGTCGCCCATCTGCGGTGAATCCTGTCCGTCGCGGTTCGTCGGATGATGCGCCACAGGTTACCGCGCAGTTGAACATGATTCATGATTCGACTTGGCGTATCGGGGGCGCCGGCGAGGGTGCGGAAGATCCTGGCGAGGGCAGCCGTGCACGACCTGGCGCCGTGGCCTGCCGGGGCTGCACGTCTGCACACTCCGTTCGGGCTGTCCCTCAGGCAACCACGTCTGCCCCGCCACCGTGTGTGGTGGCGGGGTGTAGACGGGTTGCGGCGCAACCGGATTCGACAGTTCGCCCGGGATGGCGGTGGTCAGGCGGCGTCGGCCAGCGGTGGGCCGAGGCTGTCTGGCGGGTCGACGCCGCCGAGCCGGTTGGGGCCGCCTGGTGGGGCCGGGCCCGTTGATGGGTTGGGGCTCTTATACACATCTGACGCTGCCGACGATCGCAT
>NZ_LZTC01000069.1:0-22701 GCF_001665905.1 Gordonia sp. 852002-50395_SCH5434458 | reverse complement strand
GTTCGTGTGGACGAAACCGGTCGAGGAGATTCTCAAGAAAGCTCAACCGAAAACCAACTAACGAAACGCGACACTAGGTGGCGCGAGCGGGGTGGCGGACTGTCAGCGCTGACGCAGGACGAACCGCTGGATCTTTCCGCTCGGCGTCTTCGGCAGCGCGTCGACGAAGTGCACCGTGCGCGGGTAGGCGTGCGCGGCGAAGCCGGTTTTGACCAGTTGCTGCAGCTCGGTCTCCAGAGCGTCGTCGCCGCTGACGCCGTCGGCAAGTACGACGAACGCCTCGAGTACCTCGCCGCGCAGGTCGTCGGGTCGGCCGACGACCGCGACGTCGATGACCGACGGGTGGGTGATCAGGACGCTCTCGACGTCGAACGGGCCGATGCGATACCCGGCCATGATGATGACGTCGTCGTCGCGGGAGCTGAAGAAGAAGTTGCCGTCGGCGTCGAGGTGTCCCGTGTCGCCGGTGAGATACCAACGGCCGTCCTCGGTGTAGCGCGATGCGGTCTTCTCCGGGGCGTCGAGGTATCCGGAGAACCAGTAGCCGGTGCTGGCGGGGACGTCAATCGCGATCTGACCCGTGACGTTGGGTTCGGTGACGGGCGCGCCGGCGTCGTCGACGATTCCTGCGGCGAATCCGGGCATCGGCTGTCCCATGGAGCCGGGGATGAGTGGTCGACGCAGGTCGTCGGCCCAGTGGTTATTGATGAACATGCCGTGCTCGGTCTGGCCGTAGTGGTCGCGGACCTCGGTGCCGAGAGCTGTTCTCGCCCAGGTGATCACGTCGGGCGTCAACGGCTCGCCCGCCGACGATGCTCGACGCAGCGAGAAGCCGTTGATCGCAGGGTTCTTGCTCAGCGAGCGGTACACTGTGGGCGCTGCGGCGAAGTTCGTCACGCCCAGTTCGGTGAGTACCGTGGCGGTCACCTCAGGGGTGAAACCCGCCTGCAGCAACACATTTGGTCGGCCGATTGCCATCGGCCCGAGGATTCCGTAGTACAGGCCGTACGCCCAGCCGGGATCGGCGGCGTTCCAGAAGACGTCGGTGTCGGAGACGTCGAGTCCGTAGCGCATGTAGCAGGAGAACGACGCCAGCGCGCGTAGCGGAACGGGCACGCCCTTCGGCGCGCCGGTAGTGCCGCTGGTGAACAGCAGGATCAGCGTGCCGTCGCCGCCGACCGCGACGGAGTGGTCGAGGGGATCGTTGTCGGCGATGAGAGCGTCGAACTGCTCGCCCGCGACGATGGTCGTGAGGCCGTCGATGTCGTCGAGCTTCGACGCCTGGCTCGGTTCGGTGATCACGATGGAGGCGCCGCCCGCCCGCAGTCGCATCTCGATCGCGGGGGTGGCGAAGGCGGTGAAGAGTGGAATGTAGACGGCCCCGAGTCGGGCGAGTGCCAGCAGCGAGACGACGAGCTCGGTGCGCTTGCCCATGAGCACCCCTACGCGGTCGCCGCGCTCGACACCCATACCGGCGAGCGCGGTGGCGAGGCGTCGGGACTCCGCTGCGAGCTGGCCGTAGGTGATCTCGACAAGCTCGATCAGCGGGGGTTGCTCGATCAGCGGGGCCTGCTCGATCAGCGGGGGCTGCTCGGCGTGCGTGGAGTGCGGGGGTTGCTTGGCCTGCGGGGGCTGCTCGGGCTGCGCAGAATCCCGCAGCGAAACGGTGGTGAACGCGACGGATTCGGGGTCGTGGCGGTCCACCAGCAGCGACGCAGCGTTGGCGTCGGGTGAGCCGAAAAGCTCCAGCCAGGCGTCGAGGTCGGCGGTGACAGCCGGGGTCAACTGTGCCTGAATCGACTCGCGTCGCGCGCGGTCGTCGGCCAAGGATGTCTGTGTCATATCCACACCTTTACTGCCAGAGTAAGCTGAATCACATTCGAGGAGTGATTCTCGAATGCGACGTCGCATGGGCAGAACCCCCCGAAGAGGGGTCAGGAGGTAGGTGGTGACATGGCTGAGTCGTTGACAGCGCCGGTCACCGATGCGTTGCGTCGTCTGCGTCGCGGCACGGGTGTGTCGTTGGCGTTCGGTGGTGTGGTGCACGGCTCGCGCGGTCTGCGTCTCCGACATTTCGTCGGCGACACCTACGGTGCGTTGAACGGCGTTGCCGTTGATGCCGGGCACGGACTCGGCGGCAAGGTCATCGCGCTCAATCGCCCGATGGTCGTCGACGACTATCTGCGTACCCCGCGGATCACCCATCGGTACAACGCGATCATCGCGGCCGAGGGCCTGCGTGCGATGGCGGCCGCCCCGGTCATCGTCGGACGCAGGCCTATCGCGGTGATCTACGGGGCATTGCGGACTGACGAGGCCATCGGCGATCGGACGCTAGACGCACTCGCCGTCGAGGCGCGTGAACTCGAACAGCAGATCGTCGCCTCGCGCGCGGCGGTCGCCGCCGACGCCGCTGTGGGCGATGGATTTCGAGATCGGATCACCGAGGCCTACGCGCAGCTCCGCACTCTGGCACGAGACGTCGACGACGACGCCGTTGCCGATCAGATCGCACGCATCTCCGACCTCCTGCTCGACGGTGAGTCGGACGAATCGACGACACTCACCCTGACCCGTCGCGAACAGGATGTGGTCACCCTCGCTGCACTCGGCTACACCAATGCGAGAATTGCCGAGGAGCTGAATATTGGGGTGCAGACTGCCAAGGGATACATGAAAGACGTCTTGCGCAAACTCGGCGCGTCGAGCCGGCTGGAAGCCGTTGTCATTGCTCGACGCTCAGGGCTACTTCCGTAGCTATGGCCGGAAACACGTCGGTTCCCGGAGCATCGGTCGCGGCGCGAACTCTCGCTCTACTCAGTGCATTCGACGCGTCACACCGTGCGCTGACGCTCAGCGAGATGGCACAGCGCGCCGATCTCGCGGTACCCACCGCACATCGGCTCGTCGGCGAGTTGGAACGGTGGGGTGCCCTTGTTCGACGGCCCGACGGGCGGTACGTGATCGGCAGGCGGGTGTGGGATCTCGGGCTGCTGGCGCCGATCCAGACCGGAGTGCGTGAGATCGCCGAACCGTACGTCTACGACCTGTACGCCGCGACAAAGGCGACGGTGCATATCGCGGTGCGCGAGGGAACGTCGGTGCTGTACGTCGATCGGATCTCCGGGAACGAGTCGGTGCCGGTCGTGAGCAAGGTGGGTAGTCGGCTACCGATGCCGCCGACCGGGGTCGGCAAGGTACTGCTTGCCTACGCGCCCAAGGAGATTCGCGATGAGGTCATGGCATCGTTGACGCGGGTTACGCCGCGGACGCTGATCAGCCCGCAGCTCTTGGAACAGCAGTTGCAGCGTGTGCGCGACGAGGGCTACGCGACGACGGCGGAGGAGATGACGGCGGGCGCGTGTTCGATCGCGGTACCGGTGTGGGGGCCCGACGGGGTGGTCGCGGCGCTGGGTGTGGTGGTCGGGACTCTTCGCGGAAATCGCCCGCGGCTTCTCGCGGCGCTGCAGGTCGCGGCGCGGGGCATCGGGCGGCAGCTCGGCGCTCCGGGGTCGGTTCCGCCCGGGCGCGCTGGGGTCGCGGACAGCGCGTAGGTGGTCTCGACAAGCTCGACCAGCGGGGGAGGGCTCGACCAGCGGTTGGGTGGTCTCGACAAGCTCGACCAGCGGGGGAGGGCTCGACCAGCGGTTGGGGCTCGACCAGCGGGGCAAGCTCGGCCGGCGGTGGGGTGGTCTCGACAAGCTCGACCAGCGGATGGGGCTCGACCAGCGGATGGGTGGTCTCGACAAGCTCGACCAGCGGATGGGGCTCGACCAGCGGATGGGGCTCGACCAGCGGGGCAAGCTCGACCAGCGGTTACGTTTCCTCCGCGAAGGTCTGCTGTGCGATGCGGAAGGCCGTATTGGCATCGGGCACACCGCAATAGATCGCGGACTGCATGATGACTTCCTTGATCTCGTCCAGGGTCAGTCCGTTGCGGCGGGCGGCGCGCAGGTGCATCGCGAGTTCTTCGTGGTGTCCGCGGGCGATGAGCGCGGTCAGCGTGATCATCGAGCGGCTGCGGCGGTCGAGGCCGGGGCGCGTCCAGATGGTGCCCCACGCGTACTCGGTGATAAACTCCTGGAACTCACGAGTCAGATCGGTTGCGGCGGCGGTCGCGCGGTCGACATGGGCGTCGCCGAGCACCTCGCGTCGTACTGTCATGCCGTCGTCGTAGCGGCTCATCGGGGCCTCTCTGCTAGTCGGGTTCGGGTCAGCTCTTGTGCTCTGCTCAGCGTCGCGTCGACGAGAAGTGGTGCGACGCCGACATTTTGACCACTCGATTCATGGCCTGCAAGCTCGGCCATCGATCGTTGTTCGGACAACACCGAAGTCCCGGCGGCCGACAGGTTGAACGCCATCGCGTCCGCATGAACGTTGAGATTGCGTACCAGTTCCGTGGTCTGCGATGCCGCTACTACGCTGCGCCGCAGCAGGATTCGCAGCGTCGACCATTCCGCGTGCCAGCCGCCGGGTGTGCGCTCGTCCACGGCGTCGGCCGACGCGAGTTGCAGCGTCGACGCCAGTGCGTCCGCGTGTTCGTGGTTTCGAGTTGACCGGCGAACCGGTGCGCGCCCTCAACAACGTCACCCGCGGATTCGCCTCCGTCCCCGTGCGGATCTCCTGACGCTGCTTATCAGCACACGTCCTTACCATCACCACCATCCGAGAAAGAGACCAGACAATGACCGAAACACGTGCGGCAGTTATCGAATCCACTGGTGCGCCGTTCACCATCGACACGATCACCCTCGACGAACCGCGCGCAGACGAGGTCGTGGTCCGCATCGTCGCGGCGGGCCTGTGCCATACGGACCTCGTGGTCCAGGGCGGCGCCATTCCGTTCAAGTTCCCCGGAGTTCTCGGCCACGAGGGAGCGGGCATCGTCGAACGTGTGGGCAGTGGCGTCACCAAGGTGAATCCGGGTGACAAGGTGCTGCTCAGCTTCACCAGTTGCGGGCGGTGCGTGAAGTGCCGGGCAGGGCATCCCGCGTACTGCCTCGAGTTCGTGCCACGCAACCTCATCTGCGGTACGCGGCCCGACGGCAGCGCACCGCTACACCGAGGCGACGAGGAGATCGGTGGCAGCTTCTTCGGGCAGTCGTCGTTCGCCGAGGTTGCTTTCGTGACCGAGCGCAGCGTCGTCAAGGTCGCCGACGACCTGTCCGATGAGGATCTGTCGGTCATCGCGCCGCTCGGCTGCGGTGTGCAGACCGGCATCGGCGCGATCTGGAACATCTTGAAGCCAGAACCCGGGTCGACCATCGCCGTGTTCGGGAATGGCGCCGTTGGCTTGTCGGCGATCTACGCGGCGTCGCAGACCCCCGACGCCACGATCGTCGCGATCGATCTGGTCGCCGAGCGTCTGGAGACGGCGCGGGAGTTCGGCGCCACCCACACCATCAACGCGTCGACACAGGATGTGGCAGAAGAACTCGGCGAACTCACCGGAGGACTCGGACTCGATTACGCCGTCGAGACCACAGGGGTGCCCGCGGTGCTCAAGACAGCGGTTCTGGCGCTCGGAGTCGACGGCACCTGCGGTGTCATCGGAGCACGTCGCTGGTGCAGAGGTCTCGCTCGGTGTCCAAGACATGCTGGTGGGTAAGAAGGTCATCGGCATCACCGAGGGCGACAGCGAACCCGAGACGCTCCTGCCGGTGCTCGTCGAGCTGTATCGGAGCGGATCATTCCCGCTGCGCTCGATCGTGGCGCACTACAAGCTCGATGAGATCAATTCCGCGACCGACGATATGCACCACGGCAAGACCATCAAACCGGTTATTCGACTTTGATCGTGAAGGGTTGGGCGGGTCTGCGGCTCGATGCCGCAGACCCGTCGTCGTTTCTCGTTAGGTGCCCGCGCCTCGTCAGTGCTCGCGCAGTTTGTCGATGAGGTCGTCTTTCTTCAGGTCCGAGTAATTGTGGAGCCCGAGTTCCTTTGCCCGCGAGCGCAGTTCGTCGACGGTCCAGTCGTCGTACGATCCGGACTCGCCGCCCTTCTCGCCGATCTTCGAACGGCCCTGCGCGGCAGCGGCATTGGCGATGCGGGCGGACTTCTCCTTGGAGTTGCCCTCGTCGCGAAGCTTCTCGTAGAGCTCGTCATCTTTGATGGACGGGCCGGGATCGCGCTCTGGCATGGCTGCCTCCTCGTCGGATTGAATCTCGGATTGGGGCGTTTTCCACGCTACGCGCCGAGCGGGTACGCGACGACGTGCTCACGATCGCGACACGACAAGGTCGGCGATAATCCGCCTCTAGCAGCGGTGGAGTGCCTACCCTCGGGTACGGGGGTCCTGCAATCTACGGCGACGAAGGGCACAAGGCATGGGCGAGAAGAAGGCGATCAAACGTCTGCAGAAGCAGATCGGCGAACTCCAACAGAGCCTCGACGATGTGCGGAAGTTGGCAGAGAAGCAACTCGGCAAAGCAGCGAGCGAAACCGACGCGCTGCGTCGAGAACTCTTGAAGCGCATCGGAGCGATCTCCGGTGATTCCGACGACAAGAAGGTCGAGTCGTCGGACGCGCCGCGGGCCGTCGTCGCACCGAAACCCACACCGAGCGCGTCGGCCTCGAAGCCGAAGCCCGCCGCGAGTGTGAAGCCCGCTGAGTCGAAGACAGCCGTGCCAAAGACTGCGGCATCAAAGACTGCGGCACCCAAGACGTCGACACCGAAAACTGCGGCACCCAAGGCCAAGCCGTCTGGGACCACGCAGGCGGCGAAGTCGACGGGAGCCAAGTCGCCGACGGTCAAGGAGTTGCGCGAGCAGGCTAAGGCCAAGGGCATCAAGGGTTACTCGTCGATGACCAAGGCGGAGTTGCTGAGCGCGGTCGGCGGAGCGTGACCTCCGCCCGTAACCCGTGGTGACGTTTACCGGACAGAGACGACCGACACGGTGTCGTCCTTGGTGTTGGTGATATA
Organism: Gordonia sp. 852002-50395_SCH5434458; assembly: GCF_001665905.1. NCBI lineage: Bacteria > Bacillati > Actinomycetota > Actinomycetes > Mycobacteriales > Gordoniaceae > Gordonia > Gordonia sp. 852002-50395_SCH5434458. The sequence continues at coordinate 15,778 of NZ_LZTC01000069.1, read as the reverse complement.
GACGAGGCTGCCCGCATGATTCACGGTCAGACCACCGGGAAACTGGCCCACGGGAACAGTCTCGATCACCTTGTTCGACGTCGTGTTGATCACCGATATCGTGCAGTCGGCCATGTTTGAGACGTAGAGCCTCGACCCGTCAGGACTTGTAACAGCGTCGACTGACCAACGTCCAGTGGGAATCGACTGGGTGATCGTGTTGGTTGCGGTATCGATTACCGACACAGCGCCCCCGGTGTAGTTCGCCGAAATCACGTACACGGTTTTTCCGTTCGGAGCGCACGCGATTGCCGCGGGTCCTTCGCCGTCGGGTGTCGTCCCGATCATGACAGTCGCTTTGACGACGTTGTCGATCGCGTCGATCACGCTGATCGTGCCGTCGTTGATATTCGCGACGTATGCCCGGGACCCGTCGGGTAGGAACGTAACTCGTTGCGGAGTCTCTCCGACGGCGATTGTGGTGCTAGTCGCGGTATTTGACGTCGTGTCGATCAGGGTGAGTGAGTTGTAGCCGACTATGACGTACGCGAACTTCCCGTCGGGGTCGACGCTCACACTTTGTGGCGAAGAGGTGAAGCCGATCCGTTTGGTGACGAGATTGGTTGTTGTGTCGATGACCGTGACAGTCTTGTCGCCAGTCACTGCGATGTACGCCGCGCCATTCGATCCGATCGACACACTCTGCGTGAAATGGCCGATCGGGATTGTGCCCAGCAGCGTATTGCGCGTGGTGTCGATCACCGAGATACTCCCCGCCGCGTCCGTGTGGCCGTTATTGACAACGTAGGCGCGCTTGCCGTCTCGGGTCAGCGAGATGTCGATCGGGTACTCGCCTACTGGGATGGATGCGATGACTTTGCTCACGGCGCCTCGGTTCTCGCGAGATTGATCTTCCTCATGTCGACGTTCTCATCGCGACGTCGCGACGGCGCGCGTATCGCACTACTCAATTGTGGGCCAAGATTGTTCGTCTCAACATGAGATCGCCCTCGCGAAGCCAACCATCATTCATGCGGTTCATCGCATACTGGGATGGGGAATCCGGGGGACACGCCGCACCGTCGTGCGGCCCAAAGGAGGCCAGGTATGAAAGCGCTCGTCTATCACGGTCCGGGAAGCAAGGCGTGGGAGGACGTTCCAGATCCTGTTCTGAAGGACCCGACCGATGCGATCGTCCGAGTCGAGACGACGACCATCTGCGGCACCGATCTACACATTCTCTCCGGCGACGTACCCGCGGTGACCGATGGGCGCGTGCTCGGGCACGAGGGGGTCGGCGTCGTCACCGAGGTGGGGCCGGAGTGCACCCGCGTCAAAGTTGGTGACCGCGTCATCATTTCGTGCGTCACCAAGTGCGGCTACTGCGAATACTGCAAGCAAGGGATGACGTCGCACTGCCAGACGGTCGGCGGAATCGGGTGGATCTTCGGGCATCTCATCGATGGCACGCAGGCCGAGTTCGTGCGTGTTCCGTTCGCCGACAACGGACTCATCCCGCTACCGGCGGGAGTCACGGCAGAGCAGGGCGTGATGCTCAGCGACATCCTCCCGACCGGTTTCGAGATCGGTGTGCTCTACGGGGCCGTCAAGGAAGGCGACGTGGTGGCCGTGATCGGTGCGGGGCCGGTGGGTCTCGCGGCGGTGATGACCGCTCGCTCGCGCGGGGCGTCGAAGGTCATCGCGGTGGACGGCAACAAGTTTCGTCTTGAGCGCTCACTGGACTTCGGTGCGACCGACACCATCGACATTCTCGCGGGAGGCAACGTCGTCGAACAGATCAAGGAACTCAGTCGCGGCGGGCTCGGTGTCGACGTCGCAATCGAAGCGGTCGGTCTCGGCCCCGCGTTCCGCACGTCGCTCGACTGTCTGCGCCCCGGCGGACATCTCGCGAACGTCGGTGTGCACGGGAAGCCCGTCGAATTTCCGATCGATCGGGATTGGATCAACAACCTGACGCTGACGACCGGCCTGGTCAACGCGACGACGGCTCCCGAACTGCTCACGGAGATCGAAGAGGGAAAGATCGCGCCCGAGAAGTTCGTGACGCATCACTTCACCTTCGACGAGTTCGATCGGGCCTACGACACCTTCTCCAACGCTGCCGACGAGCACGCACTGAAGGTGATCATCAGCAACGGGTGACAATGGTGAGGTGACGATCGAAGGACTGTCCGAACGCTCGGGCGACGTGACGACGACGCTGTCGGCAAGCCGGTGGCAGCAGTTCGCCGCCGTGGTGGACGGTCCGTTGCCGCAGATCGCCGAACGCTTCTCGAAGTTTTTGGCATCGGCGCATCCGCACGACGCGCTGATCATCTACACCCGCGAGTGCACCGGCCGCCCACGCAAGGTGGCCGGTGCCCCGGCGGTTGTCGAGCGTGCGACCATCGCCGAACTCGACGCGATCAAAGAGTCGGTTCAACGAGGTGACACGCTGCGCGGACAGGCGGTAGTCGGCGGAGCGCGTCGAAGAATTCTCGCGGTCCGCGATGCCACCGACACGTTGCTGGTGCTGGTACCCAAGTCGGCAAAGTCGCAGGCCACAAGCATCGATGAACTCCTGACCGCCTGGTTCGCGCTGGTGGCGACGTCGATCCGGCAGCAGGTAGCCCAGGCGAGTCCCGACTATCTGGCCGAGTCGCGGGCGGCGTCGACCGAACGGGCTCGGACGATCACCCAACTGACCGAAACACACGAGGACACGTTGTCGTCGGTTCTCGGGACGCTGCGTTCGCGAGACCTCGACGACGCCGTCGCGCGCACGGTCGCGGCGGAGACGGCGTCGGCCGCATTGATTGCGCTGCGGTCGGTCGGTGACACCGATCGCGCGCTTGCGACCGAACCGATCGGCGTTGCCTTTCGACGGCTCCGGGCTGAACTCGAACCGGTGCTGCGTGACCTCGACGCCGACGTCGAGTTTGTGGAGCCGGGGGTCGACGCGACGTTGTCGGGCGAGATCGCGCACGCCGCGAGAGCCATCGTGCGCGCGGTCGCCGTGGCCGTAGCCGCACAACCGGCCGTCGAACGGTTGCGGGTGGCGTGGGAAATCAGTGGTGACGATCTGGTCGTCGACGTGCGTGATCGGGGTCGCGGTGAACTCGACGGCGACGCGTTGTCGCGACAGCTCGCAGGACGGTTGCGTGCGGTTGATGGGACGCTGGACGTCGAGTCGCTTGCCGGGTGGGGGAGTAGGGTGTGCGCTCGAATTCCGTTGGAAGCGAATGTCTCTCGTCCCGAGAAGGATCTGCTCGCGTCGTTGAATCCGCGTGAACTCGAGGTGCTTGGGCATCTCGCGCTCGGTCGGCGGAACAAGGCCATCGCCGCGGAGCTCGGGGTGAGTGAGAGCACTATCAAGTTCCACGTCGCGGCGATTCTGCAGAAGCTGCAGGTGTCCAACCGCGGCGAAGCCGGCCTGCTCGCCGCGGGCGCGGGGATCACGGCGGGGTGATCTCGACAAGCTCGATCAGCGGGTGGGGCTCGATCAGCGGTATGGGGCTCGATCAGCGGTTGGAGCGCTCGATCGGTGGTGGGGCGCTCGATCGGCGGGTGGGGTGATCTCGACAAGCTCGATCAGCGGTTGGGGGCGCTCGATCAGCGGTTGGGCGCTCGATCAGCGGGTAGGGCTCGATCAGCGGTTGGGGCGCTCGGTCGGCGGTGGGGCGCTCACACCCCAGTGATGCCGTAGGTGTGGATCTTGCGGTAGATCGAGCTGCGCGACATGCCAAGCACTTGCGCGGCGCGGGCTCGGTTGCCGCCGCATTCTCCGAGCACACGGACGATAGCGTCGCGCTCGGTGATCTCCAGGGTGGTGAGCACCCGGTGGGCGGTGGTTCGGCAGAAGCCGGGGAGGTCCTCGGGTTGTATCTCTCCGACAGGACGTCGATGAAGCGCGGACTCGAGCGCTGTGTGTAGTTGTGTCAGGTTCTGCGGCCACGAGTAGGCCGAGATGACGCGCATGGCCTGCGGGCTGATCCGGGTATTACGTTGCGGTGCAATCGACTTCAAGATGCGATCGACGAGGAGTTGCAGGTCTGGCCCGCGAAGCCGCAGGGGCGGCAACGTGACCGAATGGTCGAATCGTGCGACCAGGCCGCCGTAGGTCGTGGCCGTCGTCGAAGGGCGCGACGACGAGGTCGCGGCGAGAATGTATCCGGCGGCCACGGCGTCGTCGATGACGGACCGCAACTCCTGTGGAACCTGTGCGGGGAGGCTGTCGATGTGTCGCAGGACCAGGAGGCCGCGACCATCAGCAGGAGTTGGCGGGGACGTGGTCTGCGTAGTCTGTCGGGGGTCCGCTGCGTCGATGACAACGATTGGGGCCGTGGGGCTCTCGATGCGGAATGCGTCCGTGAGGATCGAGAGGCGCCCGCTTCCCGGCTCGCCCAGGACGATCACGCTGGTGTTTCGCGTAAGCGAATGTGCGACCTCGTTGTACGCCGAGATCCAGCTGGGACTGCGCATGCCGCCCGCGGAGATCGTCGGCAATGATGCAATCCGGGAGTCGGTCTCGTCGGCCCCGCGATTGCCGAACCGATCCTCGTCGAGCACGGCCACCACTCCAACGACGTCACCCCGGCTTGTGATGTGTTTGGTCCGCATTCGGATCTGCCGCCCGCTGTCGAGCGTGACCGTGTGCAGGGCGTTGTCGTGTTTGGACATGAGGTACTCGGCGTACTGGCCGATGATCGCCTGCTCGTCGGGGTTCAGCAGCGACCGTGCGGCCTCGTTCGCCATCACGGTCTCACCCAGGGCGATCACAGCGCGACCCGGTCGCGCGGAGGCACGCAGATACGTCTCGAATACCGCGCGCGTGTCCTGGCTCCGGTCGAGGAGGAGGTTGCGGCTGATGTCGGTTGCTGCCGAGCGCACCAGAGCATCGACAAGGCTGTTCCAACTCTCCGCCAACATGCTCGCGTCGAGAACCCCGGCAACCCGCCCGGTCAGCGGATCGAGAATGGGCGCACCCGTGCAGGCGAACTGAACGAGCGACTGGTTGAAGTGTTCGGAGCCGACGACGCTGACCGGCGCACCCACCTCGAACACCGTGCCCACGCCGTTGGTCCCGATGGCGCTCTCCTCGAACGAGTACCCGCGGTCGAAGTCCACGCGGTCGAGGACTCGCCCGACCGCCGTCGAACAATCGCGGCGGTCGACGATCCTGGCCTGGGCGTCGGTGAGAGCGATGGTGACGGGAACGTCGGACATGTCGCCGGTGAGTCGCTCGAGTACCGGTCGGGCGCAGCGTGCCAGACGCGAGTCGAAGTCGATGTCGTCGTGGAAGGCGACCGTGTACTTGTCGGCATCGAGTCCGGCGGAAGCGCTCCTCGACCAGGACGCCGCCACGACGTCGCCGACGCCGGCGGCTCCTGCGGTCCGTACTCCAGAAAATCGGCGCGAGCAGCAGCGATACGGAGTTGCTCGTCCCGCCTGTCACGCACGTCGGCGACTCCTTCCTGCCCTGAGGTGCACCAGTGTGACGCACGGCACAGCCCATTATTCATTGGTCGACGTCTCTGCGGCCACCACCGACCGGACAGGTTTGCTGTCCCAATTTGGGACACCTCAGATTTGTGAGACAGCACAAACATTCTCCACTACGTGACCACAATCACATCAATGGAGGAGCACGATGTCAGACAAGACGCTCGACGCTGTGGTGATCGGAGCCGGCGTGGCCGGTCTCTACCAACTGCATCAGCTACGCGAACAGGGCCTCGACGTTCGGGCCTTCGACACCGCGTCCGGTGTCGGCGGGACGTGGTACTGGAACCGCTACCCCGGCGCGAAGTTCGATTCGGAGGCCTACATCTACCAGTACCTATTCGACGAGGACCTCTACAAAGGCTGGAGCTGGAGTAGCCGATTCCCCGGCCAGAGCGAGATCGAGGAGTGGCTCAACTATGTCGCGGATGCGCTCGACCTTCGGCGCGACATCTCGTTCGACACCACGATCACGAGCGCCGTATTCGACGAGGACACCAACCGCTGGACCGTGACCACCGACAGCGGCGAGACCATCGACACCCAATACCTCGTCACATGCTGCGGAATGCTCTCGGCGCCGATGGCCGACATCTTCCCGGGACAGAGCGACTTCGCCGGCGAGATCTTCCACACCGCGCGTTGGCCGCGTGACGGCGTCGACCTGTCGGGCAAGCGGGTCGGCGTCATCGGCAACGGAGCGACGGGCATCCAGGTCATCCAGACGATCGCCGATCAGGTCGGCCAACTGAAGGTGTTCATCAGGACGCCGCAGTACGCGCTGCCGATGAAGAACCCCAGCTACGGTCCCGACGATGTCGCTGCGTACAAGTCGCGCTTCGACGAGCTGAGGGAGAACCTGCCGAACACGTTCACGGGTTTCGAATACGACTTCACCGTCGCCTGGGCTGATCTCACGCCCGAGCAGCGTCGAGCACGTCTGGAAGCCGACTACGAGAACGGGTCGTTGAAACTCTGGTTGGCGTCCTTTGCCGAGATCTTCTCCGACGAGGAGGTCAGTGAGGAGGTCTCGGAGTTCGTGCGCGAGAAGATGCGCGCTCGACTGCAGGACCCGGAGCTGTGCGAGCTGCTGATCCCCTCCGACTACGGTTTCGGTACCCACCGCGTTCCGTTGGAGTCCGGTTATCTCGAGGTGTATCACCGCGACAACGTTCAGGCGGTGCCCGTCAAGAACAATCCGATCGCGAGGATTGTCCCCGAGGGAATCGTGCTCGAGGATGGATCACTCCACGAACTCGACGTGATCGTCATGGCGACCGGCTTCGATGCAGGCACAGGCGCACTGACGCGGATCGACATTCGTGGACGTGACGGACGTTCCCTCCGTGAGGACTGGGGCCGTGACATCCGCACGACCATGGGCCTGATGGTGCACGGCTATCCAAATCTGCTGACCACCGGCGCGCCGCTCGCGCCGTCGGCCGCCTTGTGCAACATGACGACCTGTCTGCAGCAGCAGACCGAATGGATCAGTGATGCGATCCGGCACATGCGTGCCAACGGCAAGTCGGTCATCGAGCCCACTGAAGAGGGGCAGGACGCGTGGGTGGCCCACCACGACGAACTGGCAGACGCCAACCTCATCTCCAAGACGAACTCCTGGTACGTCGGCTCGAACGTCCCGGGCAAGCCGCGCCGCGTTCTCTCGTACGTCGGCGGGGTCGGGGCTTACCGTGCCGCGACATTGGAGGCCGCAGCAGCAGGTTACAAGGGGTTCTCCCTGTCATGACGAAAAGTGTTGTTAATCAGAGAAATTCATCGAAAGGACAGATGAGATGACAAGTTCAGTCACTGGAGTCGACCGTGGTGTACTCAAGCGGTCGGACGACGCCATTCTGAAATCAGCAGTCGACGCAGACATGCCCGTGGCGGGCGTGGTGGCGATGGTGACGGATCGGAACGGCAACATCTACGAGGGTGCCGCAGGCAAGCGTCGAATCGACGGCGACGCCGCGATCACCACCAACGACGTCTTCGCTCTCTTCTCGACCACGAAGGCGATCACCGCGACCGCGGCATTGCAGCTCGTCGAAGAGGGCGCACTCGACCTCGACGCTCCCGCATCCGAGTACGCGCCCGAGATCGGCGAATTGCAGGTGATCGAGGGCTTCGGCGACGACGGTGCGCCACAGCTGCGCGCGCCGAGGTCGATTCCGACGACGCGCCAACTCCTCACACACACAGGAGGTTTCGGGTACGACTTCTTCGACGAGGTCTACTCCCGACTGGCCGACGAACAAGGTCAGCCCAGCGTCATCACCGCAACGAAAGCCGCACTCACGACGCCTCTGCTCTTCGATCCGGGCGAGCGGTGGCAATACGGCACCAACCTCGACTGGGTCGGGCAGGTCGTCGAGCGCCTTCGCGGTAAGCGACTCGGCGAGGTATTCGAGGAACGGATCTTCCCGCCCCTGGGTATCCAGAACATGAGTTTCGTTCTGCGAGAGGACTTCCGCTCGCGTCTTGCGGAGATGCATGCGCGCAATGCCGACGGCACGTTGACGCCGATGGACTTCGAGTTGCCGACGCCACCGGAGGTCGATTTCGGTGGGCACGGGCTCTATGGCACCGTCGGTGACTACATGAGGTTCATCCGGATGTGGCTCAACGACGGAGCCGGTGAACACGGCCGTGTGCTCAAGCAGGAGACCGTCGAGATGGCGGTTCAGAACCACCTCGGCGATCTACCGGTGACCATGCTGCCCGGCGTGATCCCGTCATTGTCCAACGACGCGGAATTCTTTCCGGGCCAATCGAAGTCGTGGTCGTTGCCGTTCATGATCAACAACGAAGAGGCACCCACAGGTCGACCTGCTGGGGCGCTGGGCTGGGCAGGCCTTGCGAACCTCTTCTACTGGATCGATCGAGAGAACGGCTACGGCGGCTTCTGGGCGACGCAGATACTGCCGTTCGGTGATCCGACGTCGTTCACGAAGTACATGGACTTCGAGACCGCGCTGTACCGGTCGCTGGACCACTAGGACCGTCGAACGTCATTCCTGTACTTTCGACCAGGTAGAACCATCCATTCGGATGGATGCATGTCTCGTGCCATGCCACAAGACTGTGTTGAGTACAAGGTTCTCACCATCGAGAGGTTGAAAGCGGAATGTCGCAGACGGTCAAGGGAGTCATCTCGCGTAGCAAGGGCGCGCCAACGGAACTCGTCGACGTGGTGGTGCCCGACCCCGGGCCCAACGACGTCGTCGTGGATATCCAGGCGTGCGGTGTCTGCCATACAGATCTCGCCTACAAAGAGGGCGGCATCAACGACGAGTATCCGTTCCTCCTCGGGCACGAGGCCGCGGGCGTCGTCGAGGCGATCGGTTCGGATGTCACTCACGTCGAGGTCGGCGATTTCGTCGTCCTGAACTGGCGTGCGGTGTGTGGTGAGTGTCGGGCGTGCAAGCGCGGGAAGCCCTGGTACTGCTTCGACACCCACAACGCGTCGAAGTCGATGACGCTCACCGACGGCACCGAACTGATGGCTGCGCTGGGTATCGGCGCGTTCATCGAGAAGACCCTCGTTCACGAGGGGCAGTGCACCAAGGTCAATCCCGAGACCGATCCCGCGGTCGCCGGCCTGCTCGGTTGCGGCGTGATGGCGGGCCTCGGCGCGGCGATGAACACCGGCAACGTCGGTCGCGGAGACTCCGTCGCCGTCATCGGTTGCGGTGGCGTCGGCGACGCCGCGATCGCCGGTGCCCGACTGGCCGGTGCCACCAAGATCATCGCGATCGACCGCGATCCGGCAAAACTGCAGTGGGCAACCGAACTCGGCGCAACTCACACCATCAATGGTGCAGAGGTCGACGACGTGGTGACCGCCGTCCAGGACCTGACCGACGGCAACGGGGTTGACGTCGTCGTTGACGCCGTCGGGCGACCGGAAACGTGGAAGGAAGCCTTCTACGCCCGCGACCTCGCCGGAACCGTTGTGCTCGTTGGTGTTCCGACACCCGAGATGAAGCTCGAGATGCCGCTCGTCGACTTCTTCTCGCGCGGCGGATCGCTCAAGTCGTCGTGGTACGGCGATTGCCTGCCCGAGCGCGACTTCCCGATGCTCATCGACCTCTATGAGCAGGGTCGACTCCCGCTCGACAAGTTCGTCACCGAGCGCGTCGGACTCGGCGACGTCGAGGCAGCGTTCGAGGCGATGAAGGGCGGCAAGGTGCTTCGCTCGGTGGTAGAGCTGAAGTCATGAGCAACGCGAGCATCGACAACGTCGTCACGTCCGGCACCTTCTCGCTCGACGGCGGGACGTGGGACGTCGACAACAACGTCTGGATCGTCGGCGACGACAGTGAGGTCGTCATCATCGACGCCGCGCACAGCGCAAAGCCGATCCTCGACGCTGTCGGCGACCGGACCGTCAAGGCGATCGTGCTGACCCACGGCCACAACGACCACATCACCGTGGCTCCGGAGTTGTCGAAGGAGACCGGCGCGCCCATCCTGCTGCACCCCGGCGACACCATGCTGTGGAAGGAAACGCACCCCGACGTGACGCCCGGCAACCTCGACGACGGGCAGGAAATCGACGTCGCGGGAACGTCGTTGAAGGTCATCAATACGCCGGGGCACTCGCCGGGCTCGTCGGTGATCTACGCGCCGGAGCTCGGTGTGTTGTTCAGTGGCGACACGCTGTTCCAGGGTGGACCGGGAGCGACAGGACGGTCGTTCTCGAGCTTCCCGAAGATCATCGAGTCCATCAAGGAAAAGATCTTCGTGCTCGACCCGGAGACCAAGGTCTACACGGGGCACGGAGACGGCACGACGGTCGGTGCCGAGGCGCCGCATCTCGAGGAGTGGATCAAGCGGGGTAGCTGAGCGCGCTCAGAGCCGTGTTTCCGAGTCGCCACGTGAGCTCGGAAACACGGCCTTCTGCCCCGAAAACCTACCCACCTGCGAAGATCCCGAGGGGCGGGCGCGTAACCTCTCCGCGGTGAGTGAAGCCACTGTCCCTTCAACGGGTTCTGCTCCTGTCGATCCCGCTCGACCCGCAGTTCCGCGTAGCCGCATCGTCATCGCATCGATGGTCGGCACGAGTATCGAATTCTTCGACTTCTACATCTATGCGACGGCAGCCGTCCTCGTGTTTCCGACTCTGTTCTTCCCGAAGGGCAACGACACCGCCGCGCTACTCTCGTCGTTCGCGACGTTCGGCCTCGCATTTGTCGCGCGGCCGATCGGTTCGGTGTTGTTCGGACACTTCGGAGATCGCGTCGGGCGCAAGGCGACCCTGGTCGGTTCGCTGCTCACGATGGGTATCGCCACCTTCGCGATCGGGTTGCTGCCGACCTTCTCCCAGATCGGTTATGCCGCACCGGCTCTGCTCGCGCTGTTGCGCTTCTGTCAGGGTCTCGGACTCGGGGGCGAATGGTCGGGGGCCGCGCTGTTGGCCACCGAGACCGCAGAGAAGGGTAAGCGCGCCTGGGCGGCGATGTGGCCGCAGCTCGGTGCGCCGATCGGCTTCTTCTTCGCCAACGGCATCTTCCTGCTGCTGATGCTGGGAATGGACTTCGACGCCAAGAGCGCTGCGACCAACCACGCATTCCTGACCTGGGGTTGGCGAATTCCGTTCCTGGCGAGCGCAATCATGGTGGTCATCGGGCTCTACGTGCGGTTGAAGCTCACCGAGACGCCCGTGTTCGCCAAGGCAGTCGAAGAGGGCAAGAAGGTGCGCGCGCCGTTGGCCGAGGTCGTCAAGACCAGTTGGCGCCCGCTGATCGCCGGCACGTTCATCATGCTGGCCACGTACACGCTCTTCTACATCGTGACCACGTGGACGACGTCGTACGGAACCGGCAAGGTGACCGACGCGTCGGGCGTCAAGCTCTCCATCAGTTACGTCGACTTCCTTGGGCTGCAGCTTATTTCGGTGCTGTTCTTCGCAGCGTGCGTCCCGCTTTCGGGATGGCTCGCCGACCGGTATGGCCGACGTGTGGTGCTTCTGGTCATCACCGGTGCGATCGTCATCTTCGGTCTGTGCTTCGGGTGGCTGCTCAACCCGTCGTCGGTGACCGACGGCGTGATGCTGGGCTTCCTCATCCTGGGTATGGCGCTGATGGGACTGACCTTCGGGCCGATGAGCGCGATCCTGCCGGAGTTGTTCCCGACGAACGTGCGCTACACGGGATCTGGGATCGCCTACAACGTCGCGTCGATCCTCGGCGCTGCCGTTGCGCCGTTCATCGCGACGTGGTTGGTTGCCGACTTCGGTGTGGCGTGGGTTGGGGTTTACCTCGCGGTGGCAGGAGTGCTGACGCTGCTGGCGTTGTGGTCGGTCCAGGAGACGCGGTCGGTGGACTTGTCGGAAGTCTGAGTGTCGGGGTCTGAGCGTCGAACGCGATTCCCTCGGAATCGGGTTTCTGGGGTTGCGATGCGGGAACCATACCTTCATAGTTAGGCAATGCTTACCTCACTTGAGAAGGTCGCGCCATGGGCGATCGGCCTGTTTCGTATCGTCGTCGGCTTCCTGTTCTTCTGTCATGGAGCGTCGACGCTGTTCGGATGGCCGGTCGCGCCGTACGGCGGCGAGACCGCAGCGTTCGGGGCGGGGCCGTCGTGGTGGGCTGCGGCGATTGAGCTGGTCGGCGGCATCCTAGTCATGCTCGGACTCGGCACTCGCGTTGCTGCGTTCATCGGTTCCGGCGCGATGGCCGTCGCCTATTTCTGGAAGCACCAGGGCGACGGTCTGCTGCCCATAGCGAACGAGGGCGACTCGGCCGCGCTGTACTGCTGGGCGCTGTTCCTGTTGGTCTTCATCGGCTCGGGGCGTCCCGCATTGGAGAACGTGCTCGTACGTAAGCGAGTGGAAGAGTCCGACGCCGCAGCATCGCAAGGCTCGGCAGTGCGCACCGCTGCCTGATCAACGCGGGTAACGTCAGCGGGGTGATCGAACCGCTGAGCTCGGGCGAACGGCAGTGAGCGGGACGCGGGCCGCCGGGGCGGAGCGTGCGTTCTCGACGTCGCTGAAACGCTTGCTGCCACCCGCGTTCCGCGGTTACCAGCGCGGGTGGTTGCGGGCGGATGTGCTCGCGGGCGTCACGCTCGCGGCCGTCGCCATTCCGGAATCGATGGGCTACAGCACAATTGCTCACGTTCCGGTGGTTGCGGGAATCTATACGATCATCCTTCCCACGATCGTGTTCGCCATTCTGGGTGCCTCACGGCTCATGGTGACCGGTGCCGACTCGGCAACGGCGGCGATCATCGGGTCGGGTATCGCGGGTATCGGAGTCGCTGGACTGCAACCGAACTCGCGGGAATGGTTGGGCTTCGCGTCGCTGATCGCTATCGTGGCAGGCCTGATGCTGGCAGTGGCCAGGGTCGCGCGACTGGGGTTTCTCGGCGACTTCCTGTCCACCGCTGTGCTCGTCGGTTTCCTTGCGGGTACCGGGATCAGTGTGCTGACCGGGCAGATTCCGGGAATGCTCGGAGTCTCCGGGAGCGATGGTCGGATTTGGGAGCGCTGGGAACACCTGGCGCGAGAACTCGGCTCCATCAAATGGACTGCGGTGGCGTTCGCCGCTGCGACGCTGCTGTTGCTGATCGTAGGTAAGCGGTGGGCGCCCCGAATTCCGATGCCGGTCATCGTGGTGGTGGCGTCGATCGTGTTGGTGTATGTGTTCAACTGGTCCGACGACGTCCCGGTGATCGGTGAATTGCACGGCGGCTTCCCCGAATTCGGGCTTCCCGACAACGTCACGTGGCGTGACATACCGAAAGCCGCGACGGTCGCGATCGGCTGCGCGGTGGTCATTCTCGCCCAAAGTGCTGCCACAGCACGAAGTTTCGCACAGCGTCACGGCGAGGATGCCGACGTCAATCGCGATATCGTCGGATTGTCGGCGGCCAACATCGTGGCGGGCTTCTCGTCGACCTTTGTGGTCAACGGCAGCCCAACCAAGACCGAACTGCTCGAATCCGAACACGGTCGGACCCAGCTCGCCAACATCACGATGGCGCTGATCGCGCTGATCGTCGTGGTCTTCTTCGACGGCGCGCTCGCCTACATGCCGCACGCCGTGTTGTCGGCGATCGTCGCCGTGGTGGCGGTGCGGCTGATCGACGTCGACCAGTTCCGTCGAATGTGGCGAGTGTCGAAGTACGAGTTCGCTATTGCCGTTCTGACCGCCGTGGTGGTGTTGGTCTTCGGTGTGCAGAACGGTGTGGTCGTTGCGATGGGTGTGTCGCTGCTGGCGATAGTGCGCAGGCAATACCGTCCCGAGCGGTTCGTGGTCGGCGTCTCCGACCACGGACGTCGTCGCCGATACGAGTCGGCGAAGCCTGGCGCCGAGTCGATGCCGGGACTCATCGTGTTCCGTTATGACGCAGATCTGTTCTATGCCAACGCCAGTCGATTCTCCGACGAGGTGGCTGCGCTGGTTCGGGCGGCACCACATCCGGTGCGTTGGCTGGTACTCGACTGCACAGTGATCGGCGACGTCGACTACACAGCGTCGGTCATGCTGAAGGACCTGATCACCTTCGTGCACAAGCGAAATGCTCACTTCGTCCTCGCGGGCGTCGACCCAGAACTCGGCGACACACTCTCCGATGAGGGAGTGCTCTCGGAGCTGAACTCCGACCACGTGTACCCGACGGTCGGCGCCGCGGTGCGTGCGTACGAGGCGGAGTATCCCGACGCGGTAGCAACCGCGCGGTCGGAGGGCTCGTCGGATGTATCGCCGGATGCATGGAAGCAGGAGTCGTGAAACTCGGGCAGGTCGTCGAAGCGTCGGCGCAGATGGCTGTGACCCGATCACGCAAGCTCAAGACCACCGCATTGGTGGATCTCCTTGGTGCTGCGTCGAAGGACGAACTGCCGATCGTGGTCACGTGGCTCTCCGGTGAAGTGCCGCAGGGCAAGTTGGGTGTCGGGTGGCGGTCGTTGGCGAGCCTCGACGTCGACGGCACCGAGGAGCCGAGACTTGATGTGGTCGATGTCGACGACGCGTTTGAGCAGCTCGCTGCGGCCAGGGGGACGGGGTCAGCGGCACTCAGAAGTAGCGTGTTGACAGAGCTTTTCACGAGTTCGACGCCGCCCGAACAGGACTTCCTGAAACGGTTGCTGACCGGCGAGTTGCGGCAGGGATCGTTGGCGGGGCTGATGGTCGACGCGGTGGCGCAAGCGACGGGTCAGCCCGTCGACTCGGTGCGACGCGCGCACATGCTGACCGGATCACTATCGGAGACAGCGGTATTGGCTGCACATGGCGGCGACGAGGCGCTGCGTGGAGTGCGGCTACAGGTCGGACGCGCGATCGCACCGATGCTTGCGACTCCCGCCGACGACCTGCCGAGCGCGCTTGCCGACCTCGGCCCCGACGTCGTTGTCGACTTCAAACTCGACGGTGCACGAATTCAGGTGCACCGTAACGGCGGTGACGTGCGGGTGTTCACCCGCACGTTGCGGGACGTGACCGATAGGGTGCCCGATCTTGTCGAGGTTGTGCTCGGGTTGCCCTGTGAGACAGTCATTCTCGACGGTGAAACGTTGATGCTCAGCGACGACGGCCGGCCGCGACCGTTCCAGGAGACCATGAGCCGGTTCGGGTCTGCCGCAGACGAGGCGAACCCTCGACTGCTGCAACCGTTCTTCTTCGACTGCCTCCATCTCGACGGCCGTGATCTGATCGACCTGCCGCTGTCGGAACGACTCGCGGCACTGGATTCGGTGGCACCGGGTCTCCGCATTCCGTCTGTGGTCGACCCCGATGTCGAAGCGGCACAGGCACAATTCGCCGCGGCCATAGCGGAAGGCCACGAAGGGGTCATGGTCAAGTCGCGCAGCGGTGCGTACGCGGCTGGCCGTCGTGGCCGGACGTGGCAGAAGGTCAAACCGGTGCACACTCTTGATCTAGTAGTACTCGCCGCCGAGTGGGGATCGGGGCGTCGACGCGGCTGGCTATCAAATCTGCACCTGGGCGCACGCGACCCCGACGGCGGGCCGCCGGTGATGGTCGGCAAGACGTTCAAGGGCCTGACCGACGAGATATTGCGTTGGCAGACAGAGGAGTTCCCCAAGTACGAGCAGTCGCGTACGGAGTGGGCGGTGTTCCTGCGGCCGGAGATAGTCGTGGAGATCGAACTCGACGGTGTGCAGCGCAGTTCAAGGTATCCGGGCGGAGTTGCCCTGCGGTTCGCCCGGGTGCTGCGGTATCGGCCCGACAAGACCGCCGCCGCCGCCGACACCATCGACGCCGTCCGCGCGCTGCTGCCGTAGGGGGCGCTGGTCGAGCCGGCCACCGTTGGTCGAGCCGCACCTCGC
>NZ_LZTC01000068.1:0-689 GCF_001665905.1 Gordonia sp. 852002-50395_SCH5434458 | reverse complement strand
GCGCCGGCTCGGTGGCCTCGATGACATCATCATCTCGCTCTATGCCGGCGGCATGACGTTGCGCGATATCCAACACCACCTCGCATCCACAATCGGCACCGATCTGTCCCACGAGACGATCTCCAAGATCTGCGACGAGGTCCTCGACGCGGTCGACGAATGGCAGAACCGGCCGCTGGAGGCGCTGTACCCCGTCATCTATCTCGACGCGTTGGTGGTGAAGGTCAAAGACGGCGCCCACGTCCGAAACAAACACGCCCACATAGCGATTGGCGTCGACATGGCCGGTATCAAGCATGTGTTGGGGATCTGGATACAGGCCGAAGAGGGCGCGAGGTTCTGGGCCGGGGTGTGCGCGAATCTGGCCAACCGCGGCGTCAAAGACGTGCTGGTCGTGTGCTGTGACGGGCTCACCGGATTCCCCGAGGCGATCGAGGCGACCTGGCCGCTGGCCACCGTGCAGACGTGTGTGGTGCATCTGATCCGCAACGCGATGCGGTTCGTCAACTACAAAGACCGCAAGGAGGTGGCCCGGGCGATCAAACCGATCTACACAGCCCCGGATGTCGAGGTCGCCCGCCTCGAGTGGGAGGCCTTCCGCGACTCGGAGTTGGGGGTGTCAGATGGTCTGTGTAAGTCCAGTGCTCATCAGTGAGAGGAAGATCTATGAGCATGGCGTTAGACGACAA
>NZ_LZTC01000067.1:0-71445 GCF_001665905.1 Gordonia sp. 852002-50395_SCH5434458 | reverse complement strand
GCATCGGCTCGGCCAGCGCACCGTTTGTCGTACCGCCCACAGCCGTCGACCTCGTGCTGCGCGCACATCCCCAACTCACCCGCGCACAAGCCACCGACCTACTACGCCGCACCGCCTACCCGGCCGGATACCCGCTCGACGACCAACGCCCCGGCGCACAGTCGTGGCAGCGCCTCAACCTCGCCCGCGCCTACGCCGCCCGCTGATCGAGCCCAACCCGCTGATCGAGCTTGTCGAGATCACCCGCCCCGCCGAGACTTGAACTGCGGCAACACCTCTGCGCCCACGCGGTGCTCATCGGCACGGCCACGTGGTCGTGTGGTCGCAAGCACATAGTCGCGCGCCCGTCCGGCAACTCGCTGCAGCACAAACTGAGTGGGGATTCACATACGCGTCTCATGAGGTCTTCTTTGCCTGCTGTTCGCCTATTGGACAACAAAGACCGCTTCGCTAACTTCTCGTGACCCGCGAACTTCACAGCCTGCCCGATTCGAAGATCTCTGCTGTTCCATCGATGTCGCGTCGGCGGCTCATGCAGACCGCTGCCGCCGCAGCCGGCACAGCGGCCGCGCTCGCATCCGGTGTATCCGAAGCGGTTGCCGCGCCGCGCCGTCAGGCTTTCCTGCACTCGGTGGCATCCGGAGATCCGCTGTCTGACCGCGTCATCCTGTGGACCCGGGTCACTCCCGAGCCGCGGGCAACACCCGGGTCGGGATTCGGCGAACCGACGAACGTCCGGTGGCAGGTGTCCCACGACCCCGGCTTCGCGCGCATCGTGGCGTCGGGCATCTTCACCACCTCTGTCGATCGCGACCACACCGTCAAGGTCGACGCCGCCGGCCTGTCGCCGTCGACGCGGTACTTCTATCGTTTCGTCGTGGCCGACGGCCCACTGGCAGGCGCTGTTTCACCGACCGGTCGCACCAAGACCGCACCAGCGCTGTCGGCCGATATCGACAAGCTTCGGTTCGCGGTCTGTTCGTGCGCGAATTACGAAGCGGGCCATTTCATCTCCTACCGCGGCATGGCTCAGCGGGATGACCTCGACTTCGTGCTTCACCTCGGCGACTACACCTACGAATACGAGACCGGCGGATATCCCGGCGCTTACAACGAGACCGTCCGCACCACCGCGCCGGTCCACGCGACCGTCACCGCCGACGACTACCGGATCCGGCAGGGCAAGTACCACCAGGATCCCGATCTTGCCCGCGCGCACGCCGCTCACCCTTTCATCTGCATGTGGGATGACCACGAATCCGCCAACAACTCCTACCGAGACGGCGCCGAGAACCACAAGACTCTCACCCAGGGCAGCTGGAGCGCTCGCAAACGCGCGTCGGACAAGGCGTACTTCGAGTGGATGCCGGTGCGCCCCAATTCAATCGACAACGGCGAACACCTCTACCGCCGGTTCCGCTTCGGTCAGCTCGCCGAGCTGATCATCCCCGATCTACGCTCCTACCGCGACAAGCAGTCCTACCTCAAGGTCGACGATCCCAACCAGAGCATCACCGGTAAGACGCAATACAAGTGGCTCGAGACCTCGATCACGACGTCGTCAGCGCGCTGGCAGGTGATCGGCAACGAGGTGATGATGGCTCCGCTGGTGATTCCCGAGACCACCGACCCGCGCGTCGCTGACTGGCTGCACAAGCAGATCGGCCTGCCCGCCGACGGGATCACGATCAACAACGACCAGTGGGACGGATATCAAGCCGAACGTCGTGCGCTGCTGCAGGCGATCGACATGGCGGGCAAGAAGAGTGTCGTGCTCGTCACCGGCGACATCCACAGCTCGTGGGCCAGCGAGATTCCCCTCAACGTGCCCCACTACGGCAAGGATGCGAGCGGGCGCGTGGTCGCGTGCGAATTCACCCCGCCGAGCATCACCGCGGCCAGCGGCTACGACACCATCGCCATCAACAGGGCACTCGCGGCGCCCGTCACGACGACCATGGACGTCGCCCAGGAGACCATCAAGACCGCGAACCCCTGGATCAAGGACGTCGAGCTCACCACACACGGTTTCGGAGTCATGGAGATCGACAGGTCACGCGCGCAGATGAACTGGTTCTACGTGAAGGACGTGATGAACCCGGCGTCGTCGGTGTACCCCGCCTTCAGTTGGTACACGCGCGTCGGACAGCCAAAACTACGGCGCGCCTGAACTATTCGCCATCTCTGACAACCCGACCGACACTCACGACGGCCGACCTCCCGCAACGATTGGACTCTCATGCATTCCGAGCACTCCGCCGTGACTCCACGGCGCACACTGGCCCTCGCTGCGGGGCTGACGGCGGTTGCCGTGGCCGCGACGGTAACCGTCGGCGCGACGTCCGCGCATGCCGCACCCCTCGGCCAACCGTCTGCGCCGTTCCCCACCGAATGCAGGTCGGGTAGCACACTGACGCTCGGTGAACTCGTGCCGATCGTTGCCAAGTCGCTCGACGCCCGAGCGCCCGGAGCCGCAACGACGATCGACAGCGCCGCCGGCCGCTTCTCCACGCAACTACACAACAGCACCGTCAGCACGCTCGTGGTCACTCAGCGCGGGTCGGAAGTGAGTCCCGGTCAAGGCGTGCAGGCCACCCACGGCGCCAATGCGTTGGTCCAGCAGGTGTTGTCGATCAAGAACGGCACCTACCGTGACGGTTACCGACTCTCCTCGATCACGCTCAACGACGCGATCGAGACCGTTCTCGTAGGGATCGAGGCAAACGACGCGATCGTCCTCGACAACATCGCGACCATCCTCGACGAGGTCGCATCGAAGGCCGTCTCGGGTGCCGTCGGTGTGCCGATCGTCAGCAGCATCATCGGCTCCATCGCGGGAAAGATCGTGAAAACGGTCGTCGAGCTGCCGGGGACCGTGGCCGAGAAGGGCGGAAACGCCCTCGGAGACAAGGCAGACAGCACGTGTCTGGCGGCCGGGGACGGCACCAAACCGGTTCAACGGGAAAGGGTCAAGAACGCCTTCGCCGTGAACGTCAGCCCTGAGCTGACCACCTTCGCGAAGTCGTTGAGTCCGTCGAGTGACGACTGTCGCCCGCTGGCAGGCTTGAGCCTGGACGAGGCCATCGTCTACGTCGGCGCGACGCATGGATCGACGCTGCCGAAATCGCAACAGGCGTCGTTTGCGGCGAGCGTCAAGAGCGTCCGAGCCAACCTACACAAGGTGTACCTCAGCAACGCATTCGTCCCGAAGGACAAGGACGAGCTGATCGGCGTATTCGAAAAGGTGGCGGGTCTGCCGATCATCGGCGGCCCTGGCCTGACCTATGCTGCCGGAGTGCTGCAGAACCTCAGTGCCGGCGGCGAACTCAGCCACTACATCCCATTGTCGGATGTCTCGGTCAACGCCGTGTTCAACGGGGGCCGTGCCGTCAACGATCTCCGAACTTTCAAAGCAACACCCGAATGGGCGCTTGCGAGCGCACAGGGTGCTACAAAAGCGTTGTGCCGCACCACCGATGAAGGTAAGCCCTACCCGGGCGCCGACAAGACCGTCTACCTGGGCAAGTAAGGAAACACTCGATGTCATCGATCCACATTCCCGTCAGATCGCTCAGGCGCGTCGTCGCGGCCACCGCTCTGACCGCCTGCGCACTCCTCGGCGCACAGGTACCCACGGCCGTCGCGGCGCCGCCTCGACCCAACCCGACGCCGTTCCCCGCGGGTGCGATCGCGACGGTGTACCAGTCCGACGTCCACGGCTCTGACGTCATCTATTGGCCAGTGATCTCGAGCTTCACCGACATTCGCAATAACCACCCCGACACGATCGCCGAGAACTCGGACAGGGCCGCGGCGATCAATCAGTCGGCGAAGAACGATCCGGCACGTCAGAAGCGGGCACTCGACGACGGCTACGCGATTGACAGCTTGTCGCAGACGCAGCTCTACACAATGTCGGATGCGTTCGGCACCAACCTCGGTAGAGATTTCCGTCAGGCCCTTGCTGACAAACGACTGCCCAAGGTCTCGGCTCTGCTCGACACACTATTCGCCCGGGGCCAAGGCATCGCTGCGTCCACGGCGGTCGAGAAGGCCCTGTCTGACAACGACCGTCCGTATGTGGCCGAACCCGACCGCATCACGGTGTACAACCGGCCCGGCAGGTCCAAGAGCGACGTGCAGTCCAGCGGCTCGTCGTACCCGTCCGGGCACACCGCCTCGGCAATGATCCGCACCGGGCTGCTCGCATTGATGATTCCCGAACTCGCACCACAGTTCCTCGCGCGCGGCAGCGAGGCCGGCTACAACCGCGTCGTCCTCGGCGTGCACTACCCGCTCGACGTGATCGCCGGACGCATGGTCGCCGACGCCGCCGTCGCCGACAGATACGCCGACCCACGCTTCCGCCCACTGATCGTGGCCGCCGGACAGGAACTCCGCGCAGAACTCGAATGGCGTTGCCGCGCAGCACTATCGACGTGCATCGCGCGCGACACACCCTATCGCAGCACACCCGACGCACTGGCCGACTACAACAAGCGCATGTCCTACGCACTCTCGCGCATCGGCTCGCCGAGTGCAGCGTTCGTCGTACCGCCCGCAGCCGTCGACCTCGTGCTGCGCGCACATCCTCGCCTCACCCGCGCACAAGCAGCCGACCTACTGCGACGCACCGCGTATCCCGCCGGATACCCACTCGACGACCAACGCCCCGGCGCACAGTCGTGGCAGCGCCTCAACCTCGCCCGCGCCTACGCCGCCCGCTGATCGAACCCCACCCGCCGAGCCACCCCGCTGATCGAGCTTGCTACCCGCTGATCGAGCCCACTCCGCTGATCGAGCTTGTCGAGATCACCGCCCGCCGACCGAGCCAATCCGCTGATCGAGCCCCACCCGCTGATCGAGCTTGTCGAGATCACCACCCGCTGATCAGCTTGTTACCCGCTGATCGAGCTTGTCGAGATCACGCAGCCCGGCGAGACTCGAACTGCGGCAGCACCTCTGCGCGCACGCGGTGCTCGGTGGCCGAGCCGTCGATCGGCACGATGAGCACGGCGTCGGCGACCTCTGCCGCGTAGATGTCTCGGATCAGTGTGGCCAGGCCGTGCGGGGTGCCGACGTAGCGCACGGTCTCTGCGCGATCCCCCACGGACGTCACCGCCGAGCCGGCAGCCGACACCGAGGCGACAGACGCGCGCGCCGACCCCGGATGCGGTGCGATCGCAACCTCGACAGCCAGTGCTACCGAGAAGTTCGCGGTGTCACGGGTGCCGGCCCGCAGTAGCGAGCGAGTGCGCTGGGCGTCGCGCAGCGTCGAACGTCGCACGACGATCGGCAGTTCGGCGGCACCGGCGTCGCCGACGATCGCAACCCGCAGCGCCGGGCGGCCGATGGTGATGACGCCGGTGTCGGCAGCAAGGAGCTGGTCGGCGAGAACGTCTGTCGGAGAACTCGATTGGATCGTCACGAGTGTGCCTTTCGGTGGTGGATGTCGGGGGCGTCGGCGCTGCGATCGCTCAGGCAGCGCAGCGCGTGGAGCAGGCGGTCGACGTCGTCGGACGAGCTGCCGAGTCCGAAGCTCGCGCGTACGGCGCCGTCGGGATAACCGAGTCGGTCGAGAAGCGGGTGAGCGCAGAACTTTCCGTCGCGCACACCGATGCCGTGTTCCGAACTCAGGTACTCCGCCACCTCGCGCGGGCTATGGCCGTCGACGGTGAAGCCTGCGATGCCGACGCGCTCGAGGCCGTCGTCGAAGACACGAAGGGGGGTGACTCCGTCGATCTCGGCGAGTCCGGCGTCGAGTTGTGCGCACAGGTACGCCTCGTGCGCGCCGATCCACTCGTGTCCGAGATCGGTGATCGCGTCGCATGCGGCAGCAATCGCGATGGCGCCCAACACATTAGGAGATCCCGCTTCGTGACGCGCTGCACCCGTGTGCCACGACACCGACGCGCAACCGGCCTCGACGTCGACGTCTGCCGTTGCACCGCCGCCCGCCAGATACGGCTGCGCGGCGTCGAGCCAGTCGGTGCGTCCGATCAGCACACCCGCGCCGAACGGCGCGTAGAGCTTATGGCCCGAGAAGACGAGGTAGTCGATGCCGTGGCTGACGATCGACACCGGGCGATGCGCGACGAGTTGTGCGGCGTCGACGAGGATTCGGGCGCCGTGCCGGTGCGCAATCGATGCGAGTCGCGAGATCGGGAGGACCTCGCCGGTCACGTTCGACGCCGCGGTCACCGCAAGTAGCGCGGCGGGCTTGGCTGCGAGTTCGCGCTCGACGGCGGCGAGAGTCTCATCGATGGTCGACGCAACTTCGACGATGCGTGTCCACTTGTCTTTGCGTTCGACCCATGGAAGCAGGTTCGCGTGGTGCTCGATGTCGAGAACGACAACGTCGCCAGGCGTCACATGCGCCGCGAGGTTGATCGCGTCGGTGGTGTTGCGAGTGAACACGACGGCGTCGTCGGCGCGACCACGGACAAAGCGTCGAACGGTCTCGCGGCACTCCTCGTAGCGACGCGTCGTGACCTGCGACAGATGTCCCGCGCCGCGGTGCACGCTGGCGTAGGTGCTCAGCGAGTCGGCGACGGCATCAGCCACCGCGCTGAGTGCGGGGGCGCTGGCCGCGTAGTCGAAGTTGGCGTAGCGCACCGTCGTACCGTCGGAAAGCGGCGCGCATTCGGCGGCGCCGACGACGTCGGCGAGTGGGGCGATAGTTGGGGTCTGCGCAGGCGAAACAGCCTTGGCCTGCGAGAACTCGGTGTGCGAACGGGTGACGACAGCAGTCATCGAATAGTCTCCTTGGAATCCACGCTTGCCGTACCCACCCTGGGCACGGCCAGGTCGTCACCCGGAGCACCCCACCGCGGAGGAGGGTTGCCGACCAGCTAGCCGGGGCTTGTCGCTGGCACTCATGACCTGTTCCAAGGATCACCGACGCGACGCTGAGCTGTCAACTTTCACTCAGCGTGCACGAAAGGCGGCCGAGGGTGCGATCGCCGAGCGTGTTATCGAGCCCGATTCTGCGCGCCGGCCGCGCCGGTCTGTGCGCGGTTGCGCTTCCACGCAACCGGTAGCGTGAATCCATGCCAGCTTCGGAGGTCTTCGTCCTGTCCAGGCCGCACGGCACCGTTCGAGCGCGTGGCGCTTCCGCGGGATTCACCGACGCCACCGAGGCTGCCGAGGCGTTGCGTTCCGGGCGCATCGGCGCCGTCACCGGGGCGATCGGGTTCACAGCCGCCGACGACGCCGCGCTGCTGGTTCCCGAAACCATCACGCACAGCGGTTCGGCGATCGTGGGGCAAGCGCCGGAGCCTGCTCACGCCGAGCGCGTCACATTGATTCCCGACGCCGCGACGCATCGGGACCGGGTCGCACGTGCCATCGACGAGATCGACGCGGGGGCGTTGTCGAAGGTCGTGCTCGCGCGCGCCGTCGAATTCGATGTCGAACCTCCCGTCGACCCGGACCGACTTCTCGAAGCCCTGGCGTACGGAAACGCCGAGCACTCTGCGTTTCTCGTCGACCTCAGCGTCGACGAGCACACCGACCCGCGCGCTCGATGGCTCATCGGAGCTAGCCCAGAAGTGTTGCTGCGCAAGCAAGGTCTCGAGGTTACGTGCCGCCCCTACGCGGGATCGGCGGCGCGCTCAGCAGACCCCGACGTCGACCATGCTGCCGGCCGGGTACTGCTCGCCTCGACGAAGGACCGGGCCGAGCACGCGTTCGTCGTCGACCATCTCCGCGACGCGCTCGAGCCGATCTGTCGCGAACTCGACGTGCCCGATCAGCCTTCGCTGGTCTCAACCGGCGAGATGTGGCACCTCGCGACAGCGATTCGCGGCGTGCTGAGCGATCCGACGATCACCGCACTCGACCTCGCACTGCTGCTGAGCCCGAACCCTGCGGTGTGCGGAACACCGGGAGATGTTGCAGCACAGTTCATCTCGAATCACGAGGAGCGTCGTGGATTCTACGCGGGCGCCGTCGGATGGTCGGGCTCCGCGGGCGACGGCGAGTGGATGGTGACGATCCGTTCGCTCGAACTGTCCGACGATCGTCGTCACGTCCACACCTGGGCAGGCGGCGGCATCGTCGCCGGGTCGGAGCCGCAGGCAGAGCTCGACGAGACGTCGGCGAAGCTCGCGACCGTCCTGCGCGCGCTCGGCGTCGTCGAGCTCGGTTGACGTCGGGGTAGTGGGTGCGTGCCCGCGTCGTGGAGCCCACACCCCCGCGCCGAACCACCCGCACTCAGAGCGACGCGGCGAGGGAGTCGGTCAGGATGTCGAGGCCCTGGTGCAGTTCGTCGTCGCTGATCGTCAGCGGCGGGGCGATGCGGAAGATGCCGCCCATGCCGGGTAGCTGGACGATGTTCATGTGCAGTCCGCGCTCGAGGCAGGCTGCAGTCACCTTGGCACCCAACGCATCTGCGGGAGTGCGCGACGCCTTGTCGGTCACGAGTTCGACGCCCTGCAGCAGCCCGCGGCCCCGGACGTCGCCGACAACCTCGACGTCGTCGCGCAGCCCGATCAGCCTCTCGCGCAGAACATCTCCGAGCTTGGCGGCACGCTCGACGAGCCCCTCCCGTTCGATCACGTCGAGCACCGTGAGGGCGACGGTCGCGGCGAGCGGATCCGACGCATGGGTCGTGTAGAAGAGGAATCCTCGCTCGGCACAACGGTCTTCGATCTCCGCACTCGTCACGACGGCTGCCACGGGTAGGCCCGCGCCGAGAGTCTTCGAGAGTGTGAGGATGTCCGGGGCAACTCCGTCGCGCTCGAACGCATACATGGTACCGGTACGGCCGAGTCCGGTCTGCGCCTCGTCGAGGATCAGCAGCATGCCCCGGTCGTCGCACATCTGCCGCAGCCGCGCGAGGTAGCCCTCGGGCAGCTCGATGATGCCACCCGACGACAAGATCGGTTCGACGATGCACGCGGCGAGCGAGCCGTTCGACTGCGTGTCGACGGCCGCGAACCCATACTCCAGTTCGGCTTCCCAGTCGTAGGACCCGTCGGCGTTGCGGAACGGCGAGCGGTAGGCGTTCGGGGTGGGAAGCGTGAAGTTGCCCGGCAGCGTCGGGCCGTAGCCGCGTCGACCCGCCGAGAACGTGGCAGCCGCTGCGCCAGAGGTCATTCCGTGCCACGACCGGTCGAACGAGACGATCTCGTACCGGCCGGTGGCGAGTTTGGCCATCTTGATCGCCGCCTCATTCGATTCGGCTCCCGTGGTCAACAGCACTGTGCGCGTGAGGTTGTCGGGCAGCGTCGTCGACAGCCGCGAAGCAAAGTCGACGACGGGCCTGCTGAGCATGCCGCTGAACAAATGGTCAAGCGTGGCAACCGAATTCGATACCGCTTCGACGATCGCGGGATGCGAATGGCCCAGCACGGCGCTCATCTGACCCGACGTGAAGTCGAGGATCGCGTTGCCGTCGGAGTCGTAGACGTACGACCCCGAAGCGCGTTCGATGATGCGCGGAGTGAACGCGGGGATGTAGCGGATCAGGTGTCGCTGGGCGGCATCCCAGAAGGCGTCGTCTGTCATGGTCGTCCTCAGATCGGTCGTGCGGATCATCCAACTATGGCATAGTCGGTTAGGACATTCATCTTTCAGGAGCACACGACCCCGATGGGACCTCAGCCGCCGATCAGCGTCAGCGAGCACTCTGACATGCCCATTTACCGGCAGATCGTCACCCAGTTGACCTTCATGATCGAGATGGGACAACTCGGCGCCGGCGACCGCCTACCCGGTTCCCGTATGCTCGCCGACAATCTCGGCATCAACCGGAACACCGTCGCCAGAGCCTATGGCGACCTACGTGCGGCCGGGCTTGTTGAATCGCGGGGCCGCGGCGGGATGGTCGTGCTCACCGCGACGTCGACGCAGCCGCGGTCCGAAGCACGCGATACCGCCCGCGAGACACTGCGGCGCGCGGTCGACGAGTGCCTACAGCTCGGGCTATCCCCCACCGAGATCGGCGACCTCGCACTGAATCTCGCTGTCATAAACGCTGATTCACCTCGGGTGTACTTCGTCGAGTGCAACGACGACCGCGCCGACTACTTCGCAGACGAACTCACCGAGAAGCTCGGCATTCGGGTCACTCCGCTCGTACTCGACCACTTCGACCCAGACGCCGTCCCTGCAGACCTGGTACTCACCACGTTCTTCCACCTCGCGCAGGTCCGCGGGTTGATGAGTGATCGCGCCGAGGTGGTGGCCATCGTCGTCGCGCCGCACGTCCGCACGCTCATGCAGATCGCCGACGTCCCGCCCGAGCAGAAGGTCGGGCTCTGGTACAACACCGCCGATCAGGCTGCGAGCGTGCGGGATTCGCTCTCAGCCGCGGGCATCACAGACGTCACGATGCTCGACGGGACCTCCGACGACGAGCTCGCAGGACTCGACGTCGTCGTGATCCCCAGCGAGACAGCAGAACTCGCCGACCGGCTCTCGCAGCGGGTACGCGTCATCGAGTTCGGCAACGTCCTCGACGACGCATCGGTGCGCATGGTTCGAGAAGTGCTGCGCGACCTACGGGCGACGAGTCAGCCGAGCGCCTGATCCAGATCGCCGAGCAGGTCGTCGACACCCTCGAGTCCGACCGATAGTCGCACCACCGAGTCGCTGAGCCCGATCGCCGCCCGACCATCCGGACCCATCGCGCGGTGCGTCGTCGTGGCGGGGTGGGTGATGAGCGACTTGGAGTCGCCGAGGTTGTTCGAGATGTCGATGACCTGCAACGCGTTGAGCACCTCGAACGCCCGCTTCTTGCCGTCGACGCCGTCATGGTCATTGAGTTCGAACGTCACGACGGTGCCGCCGCCCGACATCTGCTTGGTCGCGAGGTCGTACTGCGGATGCGATGTGATGAACGGGTACTTGGTCCACCGCACGCGTGGGTCGGCCTCGAGGAATTCGGCGATCCGCAACGCCGACGCCACCGACGCGTCGACGCGCAGGCGCATGGTCTCGAGCCCTTTGAGCAGCGTCCACGCATTGAACGGACTCAAGGCGGGACCGGTATGACGCATCAAAGTCTGCACCGGACCGTCGATGTACTCCTTGGTGCCCAACACCGCGCCGCCCATCACACGGCCCTGGCCGTCGATGTGCTTGGTACCCGAGTAGACGATCACGTCGGCGCCGAGGTCGAATCCGCGTTGCAGTAGTGGTGTGGCGAAGACGTTGTCCAACACCACCTTTGCGCCCGCAGCGTGAGCAAGCTCAGAAACCTTCGCGACGTCGACGAGAGTCTGCATCGGATTCGACGGCGTCTCGAAGAACACGGCGTCGGTCGGCGTCGACAGCGCCTGCTCCCATTGGTCGAGGTCCTCACCGTCGACGAAAACCGTTTCGACGCCCCAGCGTGGCAGGATCTCGTTGCACACCACGAAGCACGAACCGAACAGGCTGCGCGCCGCGACGAGCCGATCGCCGGCCTTCAGTAGTGCGCCGAGCGCCACGAACACCGCGGCCATGCCGCTCGCCGTCGCGAAGCATGCCTCGGCACCGTCGAGCAGGCGTAGGCGCTCCTCGAACATGGCGGTCGTCGGATTTCCGTAGCGGGAGTAGACGAATCGCTCGTCCTCACCGGTGAATGCGCGCTCGGCCGCTTCTGCGGAGTCGTACACGTAACCGCTGGTGAGGTAGAGCGCCTCGGAGGTCTCGAAGAAGCCGGAGCGAGCCAGGCCGCCGCGCACGGCGAGGGTGTCGAAGGAAACGCCTTCTGGCAGTTCGTGACTCACGACTGCCTCCACGGAAGATTGGAGGCACGCCACCCGACGGCGCCGCGGTGGTCGTTCTCGTCGAGTGCGCCCTCGAATCCGTCGAGAACGTTGTACGCCTTGGCGATTCCGGCCGCGGTCGCCGCCTCGGCAGCTCCGATCGAACGATGTCCGGAGCGGCACAAGAAGATCACTTCGTTGTCGTCACGAATACCCGCATCGCGCAGTTCCGCGATGAATGCCTGGTTGGGCGACCCGTCGGGAAAGGTGTTCCACTCGACGAAGACGGCGTTCTTCTCGATGACTTCCAGATCCGGGACGCCGACGAATGCCCATTCCGCCGTGGTGCGACAGTCGACCAGAACCGTGTTGGGGTCGGTCTCCAGCATCTCCCAGGCCTGCTGGGGAGTCAGATCGCCTGCATAGGTCATGCCCTGCACACCTTCCGCTCTCTGTTGTCGCCTATCCCGAACGCACTGCTGGCCGGGAGTTTCGTCGCCTAGCAATGTACTCGCGCGCCGGTCGTGGCGTGATTTCGACCCGAGCCCACCATGACCCCGGCTCGCCATGACCCCAGCCCACCACCCCGGCAGTCCCACCGGACCCCGACACTCACGCGTCCACCGCAAGTGCTGCGACGACGGCGTCGAGATCGTCGCTGTCGGCGCGCCTGATCGCCCACGTGTCCATGGGCATTGCGAGATCGGAGATGGGAAGAAGCGTGAACTCACTGCGATCGATGGCGCGCATCGACTCCGTCTCCTCCGGAACCAGGGTGAATCGGTCGCCCCCGCGGAGCATCAATGCCATTCCTGAGATGGTGGAGTAGCGGTGCGAGGCGTCGACGAGCACACCGAGGTCGCGCAGAAGCCGCGTGTACGGCCCGTACCGCAGGTCCCAGTGCCTCGGGCCGGACACCAACGTCATGCCCCGCAGGTCAGCGGTCGTGATTGCGGCCGCCCCCGCGAATCGCGACGCGTCGACGACGGCCACGACTCTCGACGACGTGAGCAACGTGCCCACAAGGTCAGGATGGTGTTCGGGAAGATGCGAAATCGCGAGATCGATCTCGCCGCCGAGGAGCTGCTCCGGCATCTCCAGCGACGGCATCTGGGAGAAGATCACCCGATGCGTTTCGTCGACCTGGTCGGCAACCGCCGAGATGCGTCGACGCTGTGCGTGTGTGAGCTCGTCCGGAACGGCAACCCGTAGGTCCGTGTGCTGGGTCGCGCGCACCGCGGACGGTAGTGCGTCGAGATCTGCGACGACCCGTTCTGCGAGCGGAATCAATGCACGACCCGCATCGGTGAGTGCGGTGTGGTGTGTCGACCTGTCGAAGAGGCGGACGCCGAGCTCGGACTCCAGCGCCTTGATCCGTTTACTCAGCGGAGGCGCGGACATGTGAAGTGATTCCGCAGCCCTGGTGAAGTTCAGCTCACGTGCCACAGCGAGGAAGTACCGCAGGTGCATGACATCCATAGAAATATCCAACGCTCCACATCGAACTCGGTATTTCCGTTTGGGCAACACAGGAGCGTCCGAACCGATCGTTCCCTTCCGTTCACGACGCTCCTAGCGTGGAGGTAAATGAGCTCTGTTCGCGAGCACACCGGGAGGCACCATGATCGAGCATCTGTACGTTCTGGATGGCCGCAACCACTCCATCCTGCGGGTCGATCCCGGTGACGGCACCGTCGAGACCGTGACCGATGAGACGGGCTACATGCCGGACGGGATCGTCACCACGCCCGACCGCATCTACTGGACGACGATGGGCAAGCCCACCCGCGCCGCGGCGACAGCCGACACCTCGTCAGACGAGGCCTGGGATTTCAGCGCTCCGAACGGCTCGTTGCGCACCTGCGCCCTTGACGGTTCCGGACAGACCCAACTGGTTCCCGACGGCGCCATCACCACCGGCAAGCAGCTCACCGCCGACTTCCACGCGGGTCTGCTCTACTTCTGCGACCGCGAGGGCACGACGGTCTATCGCGTGGCCACCGACGGCACCGGCCTCACCCCGCTGGTCCACAACACCCGCGACGACACTTGGACACAGGAATGCGTCGGTGTCGCGAGTGACCCTGTCGGCGGGTTCCTGTACTGGACGCAGAAGGGCCCGAGCAAGGGCGGACGCGGAAAGATCTTGCGCGCGGGCCTCGACCTCCCGGAGGGCGAAACCGCTTCCACCCGAACAGATATCGAAGTGCTGTGGCATGACCTACCGGAGCCGATCGACCTCCACCTGGACCTCGACACGAACACAGTCTTCTGGACCGATCGCGGAGCAGCGCCGTCGGGCAACACGCTCAACCGGGCGGCGATACCCGACAAGGGTCACGCAGGCGCCACCCCGGAGATCCTCGCGCGCGGCTTCGACGAGGCGATCGGCCTGGCCGTCGACTCCGACGCCGGATTGGTCTACGTCAGCGACCTCGGCGGCTCGATCCGGTCTGTCGAGATCGGTGGCGACCACACCGTACGCGACATCATCCATCTGCCCGACTCGTCGTTCACGGGCATCGCCGGCCTCTGAGACGCCGGGCCCTGGGGACACCGAACATCCACCACCACAACATCTCTCGAAAGAAGTACACGCGATGAGCAATTACGCGAAGTCCCTCGACGACATCGACGCACGGCCGGTTGCCGTCGTCGGGGCAGGCACCCTCGGACGTCGAATCGCTCTCATGTTCTCCACCCGGGGCGGCGAGGTGCGGATCTTCGACCAGAGCGCCGACCAACGCGAAGCAGCCGTTCAGTACGTCGAGGACACCATCGACGAGACGCTGAAGATCATCGGCAAAGGCGTTGCGGGAAAGGTGATCCCGGCATCAACCCTCTCAGATGCGGTTGCCGGTGCGTGGCTGGTCGTCGAGGCCGTACCCGAGCGCCTCGACATCAAGATCCCACTGTGGGGCGAGATCGACGCAGCCGCAGACGGCGACGCGATCTTCGCGACCAACTCGTCGTCGTATGCGTCGTCGACGATGACCGAGAACGTGCGAAACCCGGAACGTCTGTGCAACATGCACTTCTACATGCCGCCGACGGCGAATGCCGTCGACCTCATGTCCGACGGCGACACGGCCCGCGACGTCCTCGACTCACTGCTCACCGTGCTACCCGAGTTCGGTATCCACCCGTTCGAAGCACGCAGGGAGAGCACGGGATTCATCTTCAACCGCATCTGGGCAGCCATCAAGCGGGAGTCGCTCGAAGTCGTCGCAGAGGGCGTGTCGACGCCGCACGACATCGATGAGATGTTCAAGATCAACTGGCACATGCCAACCGGCCCGTTCGCGATGATGGACAGCGTGGGCCTCGACGTAGTGCTCGACATCGAAAACCACTACGCCGCAGAGAATCCGAACCTGCCGACCGGTCCGCGTGAATTGCTCAAGCGCTACGTCGACGACGGCAAGCTCGGCCGCAAGACCGGCGAGGGCTTCTACATCTACGAGTGACTTCTATCCACGAGTCAACCGTCAGCTCGTGCAGAGCTTCCACGTACCGTCGTCCTTGACCACGACGACGCTGGTGGTCTGCTTGTCGTCGGGCGTCTTGTCGTAGTGCCAGTTCACCTTTGCCGTGGCGCGGTCGCCGTTGACCGCCACGTCGGTGATCTCCGGAATCACGATGCGGCCCTTGGACTCCACCAAAGTCCGGTTCTGCCTGACGAATTCCTGCTCGGAGATGAACGACGGCGACGACGTGTCGGCAGCGCACGTTGTCTGCTTGTACTTGCCGTAGTCGACGTTGTTGCGGGCGGTGTAGTTGTCGTTGATCGCGAACTGGACCTGTCCTGAATCGCTTGCGCGCTCCTCCGCCGGACGCAGCACGTTGGACAACACGACGCCGAGAATCGCCAGCACCACGATCACCAACGCGACCCAGAACGGCCAGGCGTCTTTCCAGGTGCGTGGGCGCTCGTCGTCGGCATCGAGATCGCTACCGGGGTTTTTGCTGTCACGTGCACCGCTGGCCATGCCGGGCAGTGTAGTCATCGTCGAATCCGATCTTCACTACCCCCGATCCGGACATCTGCGGCAACACATCTCGTAAGGTAACCCTAAGAGCGCCATCTACGAGAGGACCACCCCGTGCCCCACTCACGACATGTCCGCCCACTGCTCGCCGTGTTCGCGACCATCGCGGCGTCGACTCTGGTTCTCGTCGGATGCTCGGCCCCCGACGAACAAGAAGACTCTGCCGGTTCGTCGGCACCCGCAGCCGAACCCGGCGCACTGCCGGTCACCATCGAGCACAAGTACGGCTCGACGACCATCTCCACCCAGCCTTCTCGCGTCGCCGCAATGGGAGTTGGCGACGGGGACACGCTGCTCGCCCTCGGGATCACTCCGACGACGATCGCTCCGTTCGCCGATCCCACACAGCGCAGCGCCCCGTGGAATGCCGAACTCCTCGGCGACGCCAAGCCCGAGATTCTGCCCAACGTGTCGGCGGAGTTCGGCGCGCAGATCTCCAAGGCACTCTCGACCAACCCGCAGCTGGTCACCGCGGTCGGCGCGGCGCCCACCCGCGAGCAGTACGACACTCTGAGCAAGGCCGTGCCGACCATCGTGCGACCCGCCCAGTACCAGGACTGGCAGGTGCCGTGGGACGTACAGACCACCGAGATCGGTAAGGCCGTCGGACTTCCCGACGCGGCGTCGAAGAAGATCGCCGAGTCGAAGAAGCACGTCGCCGATCTGGTTGCCCAGCATCCGGAGCTCAAGGGCAAGACGGGTGTCGTGGTCACCGGGTCGACGGACGGTGGTGTCTCCATCTACGGGCCGGGAGACGGGCGTGCGCAGATGCTCGCCGACTACGGACTCAGCTTCCCCGAGTCACTCAAACCGACGATCACCAGCGGCTTTTACGGTTCGATCTCGGCCGAGAGGCTCGACATGCTCAACGCAGCGGACGTGGTGGTCACGGTGGACTGGTCAGGCGCGAACGCCAAGCTCAAGGCCGATCCGACGTGGAACCGCCAGGCGTACGTCACGCAGGGCCGAACCGTCTATCTCGACCAGCAGGTCGGCAGCGCGATGTCGGTGCCAACTGTGCTGACGGTTCCGTGGGTCGCCGACCAGGCGGTCGCACCGATCGCCGAAGCAGCGGGTAAGCGCCCGACGAGTTAGCGAAGCTACTGAGGTAACCCTCACAGATGATTTTGGTTAGCGGTGCCCAGCGCCTACCGTAGAGGGGATAAGCGTCGACGCTCCGCCGCACTCCAGCGACATACCTGGCGCGTCGAGAAACCCCTGAGCACGAGGTAGACGACACTCTATGACTGATCAGAGCCGCCCGCTGCGGGTTGCCATCGTCGGAGCCGGCCCCGCCGGCATCTACGCCGCCGATGCCTTGATGAAGTCCGACACCGCCAAGGATCGCGGCGTCAGCATCGATCTGTACGAGCGCATGCCCGCGCCGTTCGGCCTGATTCGCTACGGCGTCGCGCCCGACCACCCGCGCATCAAGGGCATCATCACCGCGCTGCACAAGGTCCTCGACAAGCCGCAGGTCCGCCTGCTCGGCAACATCGACTACGGCACCGACATCACGCTCGACGAGCTCAAGTCGCACTACGACGCCGTGGTCTTCTCGACCGGCGCCACCGACGACCGCGCACTCGACATCCCCGGCATCGACCTCGACCGCAGCTACGGCGCGGCACAGTTCGTCGCCTGGTACGACGGACATCCCGACTTCCCGCGCGAGTGGCCGCTCGAGCAGGAGAAGGTCGCGGTCATCGGCGTCGGCAACGTCGCGCTCGACGTCGCGCGCGTGCTGGCCAAGACCGGCGACGAACTGCTCCCCACCGAGATCCCCGCCAACGTCTACGAGGGCCTCAAGTCCAACAAGGCCGTCGAGGTCCACGTGTTCGGACGCCGCGGCCCCGCACAGGCGAAGTTCACGCCCCTCGAGCTCAAGGAGCTCGACCACTCGCCCAACATCGAGGTCGTCGTGAGTCCCGAGGACATCGACTACGACGAGGGCTCGGCCGTCGCCCGTCGCGGTTCCAAGATCACCGACCAGGTCGCGACGATCATCGAGAACTACGCGATGCGTGAGCCGAAGGAAGGCGCGATCCACAAGCTCTTCCTGCACTTCTTCGAGAGCCCGATCGAGATCCTCGGCGAGAACGGCGAGGTCGTCGGACTGCGCACCGAGCGCACCCAGCTCGACGGCACCGGCAACGTCAAGCCGACCGGCAAGCACACCGACTGGGACGTCACCGCGGTGTACCGCGCCGTCGGCTACCTCTCGGACAACCTGCCCCACATCCCGTTCGACTCGCAGGCGGGCGTCATTCCCAACGAGGCAGGCCGCATCTTCGACGACGGCTCCCACCTTACCGGCCTCTACGCAACCGGTTGGATCAAGCGTGGACCGGTCGGCCTCATCGGTCACACCAAGGGCGACGCCAACGAGACCGTCGAGTGCATCATCGAAGACATGGGTAATGGCGAACTGCTCGACCCCGCCAACCCGTCGGAAGACGCGATCATCGAGCTGCTCGAGTCCAAGAACATCCCGTTCACCACGTGGGACGGCTGGTACCGCCTCGATGAGCACGAGCGCGCCCTCGGCGCCGCTGAGGGCCGCGAGCGCGTGAAGGTCGTCGAGCGCGAGGACATGATCGCCGCATCCGAACCGCACAAGGTTCAGAAGGCCTGACAGACAGCAATAAAGAACGCCGACCGGATTTCCGGTCGGCGTTCTTTGTGTGAGAGGGAACCGATCGCCGGGCGATCGGGGTGTATCAGTTCTGTGCGGCCGTGACTGCGGCGGCCGGAGGAGCCTGGTTACCCGCGTTGTTGTTCGACGGCGCAACCTTCTGCGTGTTCGGCGCGGTTCCGTTCTCGCCCTTCTGCTGGTCGATGTTCCACCAGAAGCCCGCGTTGTTGAGAATGTTCTCGGTCTGGGCTCCGATGGTGTACCCGGAGATCGACGACGGGAAGCAGCTACGCCAGGTGGTCTCCGATGCCATGTAGAACTGGCCCGGCTTCAGCACACCCGCAGGCTGACCCTTGATCGCGGTCTTCTTCGTCGGGCCACCGAACTCGGTGACGTTCACGTTGGTCATGGTCGATCCGCCGATGTTCTTCACGCCCATCCAGCGGTGCATGCGCCAGCCCGGTAGGTTGTCCCAGGTGGGGCCCCAACCCTTGAAGTAGCAGTTGACTCCGCCATATAGCGCGAGATCGCCGGCGGGATCGGCAGCGTGGGCGGGTGTAGCAGCAGCGATGGAGCCGGCGGCGATACCGCTGGCGGCGGCAACCGCGGCGATGGCGCGCTTCACAGACTTCTTCATGTCGTATGACCTTCCTGATTCACGTGTTTCGTCGTGCGTGTACCGACCTGCGAGCTGTCGACGCACCGGGATGCGACTGTGGACGTTCACCCCGACGGTTCGTCCCGTCTGAACATGCTTATCGGAAACTCACAGGAACTTGTTACCGGCGCTGAACATCTTGCCCGTTCGGCAATCACTCCGTGACATCGGCCCCGGGTCAGGCGGTGACATGAACCCTCGGCCCGGAACCGGACATCTCAACTCAGGTAAGGTTGCCCTTCGTGCGTCGAATATCCGGCTTGTTGGTGATCGTTGCGGTCCTGACCGCGGCGGTCATCGCGTCGGTGATCATCGGCACGCGCAACGTCCCACCTGCGCAAACCTGGGATGCGTTCACCTCGGGCGTCAGTCAGATCTGGAACTCGATCATCCACCTGCGCGCACCATCGGTCAGCAAGCCCGACGACGTCGCGGGCATCGTGTGGGATCTGCGAATCCCGCGAACCGTGCTCGGCTTGCTCTGTGGTCTGGCGATCGGCGCCGCGGGTGCGATCACGCAGGGACACACCCGTAACCCCATCGCCGATCCCGGCATGCTCGGCGTCAACGCCGGTGCCGCGTGCGCTGTGGTGTGCGGGGTCTACGTGCTCGGTATCTCCTCGCCGATGGCGTTCATGGGATTCGGCCTTCTCGGCGCGATCGTCGCGTCGTGCGCGGTCTTCGGCGTCTCGGCACTCACCGGTACCGGCCCGGTCACGCTGATCCTCGCAGGCACCGGACTCTCGGCGATGCTCACGGCGATCACGTCGGCCGTGGTCCTCTCGGATACGGCGTCGCTCGACGCCTGGCGGTTCTGGAGTGTCGGCTCGACGTCCGGGCGCGGCATCGACATCTTCTGGGCAGCACTGCCCTTCGTCATCGCCGGGTTGGTCCTCGCCCTGGCGAGCGGATTCTTCCTCAACATCCTGAGCCTCGGCGACGAGATGACGACGGCGCTCGGCTCACGCGTCCTCGTGATCCGAGCGGTCGGTATCGCGGCGATCACACTGCTGGTCGGGGCAGCGACCGCCGCCTGCGGGCCCATCGTGTTCCTCGGGCTCGTCGTACCGCACATCGCCCGCGCGTTCACCGGGCCCGACTACCGCTGGATCATCCCCTACTCGGCGCTCATCGGAGCGACACTCATGCTGGTCTGCGACGTCATCGGACGAGTCATCGCCCGCCCGGGCGAGGTCCAGGTCGGCGTCGTCCTCGCGATGGTCGGGGCACCGTTCCTGATTGCCATGGTCCGCCGACAGAAGCTGACGAACGTATGACGACCGAGACCACACCCCAGACCACGGCCACACCGACGCTCGAACGCCGACGCCTCGTCGTCCACATCGGTCCGTCGTCGTGGGTGGTGCGTCCCCGCATGGTCGCGGTGACACTCACCGGACTCGCACTGATGCTGCTGCTGTTCCTGTTGAGTGTCGGTGTCAGTGACTATCCACTGACACCGCTCGACGTCGCGCGCATTCTGCTCGGCGGCGGCACGCGCATCGAGAACGTCGTCGTGCTCTCGGATTCCCTTCCCCGCGCTCTGGTCTCGGTCTTGGTCGGTTTCGCGTTGGGCGCTGCAGGCGCACTGAGCCAGTTGATTGCGCGCAATCCCCTCGCCACGCCTGACATTCTGGGTATCACGGCCGGGTCGAGCGCTGCCGCCGTGGCCGCCATTGCCTTCGCAAACGGTTGGGGCGCATGGCTTGCCGACATCGGAGTCCCCGCTGCCGCCCTCATCGGCGGTGTCGTGACGGCGATCGTCATGTACATTCTCGCGTGGCCGGGACGCAAGGCCAACCACGGCATCAACCCGCTCCGACTCGTGCTGATCGGCGTCGGCGTGACCTGGCTGCTGCAGGCCCTGACGTCGTTCCTCCTCACCCGCGCCGACATCAAAGACGTTGCCCGCGCACAGGTCTGGCTCGTCGGGTCGGTGTCGCAATCCACCTGGTCGAGCGTGTGGCCCGTCGCGATCGCAGTCGTCGTCGGCATCGTCGTGATCGCGATGATGTCCCGCCAGATCGACGCGCTGTCGCTCGGCCAAGACATGGCGCGCGGGCTCGGGGTTCGCACCACCGCGGTGTCGACCACTGTGCTGCTCGTCGCCGTCGGATTGACCGCGATGGCGGTATCGGCAGCGGGCCCCATCGCATTCATCGCCCTGCTCGCACCGCAAATCGGGATGCGTCTGGCCAGGACGCCGGTTCCCACACCGCTGCTGGCCGGGGTGATCGGAGCGATCCTTGTGCTCGCCGGTGATCTGTTGTGCCGCACGGTACTTCCCAGTGGACTTCCGGTCGGCATCGTCACCGCCGCGGTGGGCGGACCGTTCCTCATCTATCTCATGGTCTCGATGTCACGGAAGGCGACAGTATGAGCAGACTCGTCGGCCAAGGACTCAGCGTCGGCTACGACGATCGCGTCGTCATCGAGGGTCTCGACGTCGAGATCCCCGACGCCGCGGTCACGACGATCATCGGCCCCAACGGATGCGGCAAGTCGACGCTGCTGCGCGCCATGTCTCGCCTGCTGCACCCACGCGAGGGCGTCGTGTTTCTCGACGGCGCCGACATCAACCACACCAAGCCCAAAGAGGTCGCACGCAAGCTCGGGATACTCCCCCAGAATCCCGTGGCGCCAGAGGGACTCACCGTCGCAGATCTCGTCGGTCGCGGACGGTTCCCCCACCAGAAGTGGTACCAGCAGGCATCTCCCGACGACGAGGCCGCGGTGGCGTCGGCGTTGGAGATGACTGGGACGACAGACCTGGCCGATCGACACATCGACGCGTTGTCCGGCGGTCAGCGCCAGCGCGTGTGGATCGCGATGACGCTCGCGCAGGGCACCGACCTTCTCCTACTCGACGAACCGACCACCTACCTCGACCTCGCGCACTCCGTCGAGGTACTCGACCTCGTGTACTCGCTGCGCACCGAACACGACAAGACCGTGGTGATGGTGCTGCACGATCTGAATCTCGCTGCCCGCTACAGTGATTCGCTCTTCGTGATGACGGCCGGAAAGATCGTGGCGCAGGGCACCCCCAACGAGGTCATCACAGAAGAACTACTCGACGACGCGTTCGGACTGAACGCGCGGGTCATCACCGACCCCGTGTACGGCGACCCACTGATCATTCCGATCGGAACCCGCAGTGCGCGAACCGAAGTCGGCTCGTC
Source organism: Gordonia sp. 852002-50395_SCH5434458 (assembly GCF_001665905.1). NCBI lineage: Bacteria > Bacillati > Actinomycetota > Actinomycetes > Mycobacteriales > Gordoniaceae > Gordonia > Gordonia sp. 852002-50395_SCH5434458. The sequence continues at coordinate 49,225 of NZ_LZTC01000067.1, read as the reverse complement.
GGCCGGGGAACTCTCGATCTGAGAGTTCGAACTGAACGTTCGAGCTAGTTCGACGACCGACCTGGCGTCACCGGCCGACCATTCGGCGTGGCGGAGTGCGGCGCGGGTTGGCGCACCGGGCGAGGCGCGGGCTGCTGCGGTCGCTGTCCGGCCACAGGCGGACGCTGCGCCCCCGCCGCGGGCCGCTGTTCCGGCGCGGGCGGACGTTGTTCTGCCGCGGGACGTTGCTGTGCAGCCGGAGGGCGCTGCCCTGCTGCCTGCGGGCGCTCCTGTGCCGACGGCGGACGCTGCGCGGCTGGCTGAGGTCGTTGCCCCACAGGAGGTTTCGGCGGCGCGGGCGGGCCGGGAGCACGAAGCGGAACAACGACGCCGCGTCGAGCAGGCCTGCCGGGAACGGGCGTGACGATCGACGCGGCCCGAACTGCGCGTTCACGGGCGGTGGCGACGTCGTCGGCGGTTGCGGTGACCACGCCCATCCTGCGGCGGCGGAAACTCTCGGGCTTGCCGAAGAGTCGAATGTCGGTCTCGGGCAACGCAAGTGCCTGCGCGACGTACTCGAACCCGATCCCCTTCTCGTCGAGCTGCCCGTAGATGACGGCCGACGCGCCCGGCGACGCGAGCGTCACGTCGACCGGCAGGCCCAGGATCGCCCTGGCATGCATCTCGAACTCCGAGAGTCGCTGGGTCGCCATGGTCACGAGTCCGGTGTCGTGCGGGCGCGGAGAGACCTCGGAGAAGTACACGTCGTCGCCCTTGACGAACAGTTCCACGCCGAAAATGCCACGGCCACCGAGGTTTCCGTCGCCCATAGCTGTTGCGATACGTGCAGCGATCGATGTCGCGGCACCCAACGCGAAGGCACTCATCTCGTGCGGTTGCCAGCTCTCGACGTAGTCGCCGTTGACCTGACGATGCCCGATCGGCGCACAGAAGTGCGTCACCAGTCGGCCGGTCGCGGGGTCGATCGCTCGCACCGTGAGCAGGGTGATCTCGTAGTCGAACTCGATGAAACCCTCGACGATGACACGCTCGCCGGCAACCCGTCCGCCGGTCGTCGCGGTCTCCCACGCCTTGTCGATGTCCTCCGGACCGCGAACCACGGTCTGTCCTTTGCCCGACGACGACATCACCGGTTTGACCACGCATGGGTACCCGACCTGTTCTGCCGCAATCGTCAGCTCGTCGTGCGAACCGGCGAACAGATACGGCGACGTCGGCAGGCCCAGTTCTTCGTCGGCGAGGCGTCGAATTCCCTCGCGGTTCATCGTCGCCATGACCGCGGAAGCGGTGGGGATGACCTCTGCGAGTCCGCGGCGCTCGATGGTCGCCAAGGCGTCGGTGGCGATGGCCTCAATCTCGGGGACGACGTATGCGGGCGAGTACTTCTCGACAAGGCCGATCAGCGCATCGCCGTCGGTCATATCGATCACCTCGGCGTGATGCGCGACCTGCTGGCCGGGCGCACCCGAGTAACGGTCGACAGCGATCACCTCGACGCCCAACCGCTGGAAGGCGATGATCAGCTCTTTGCCGAGTTCTCCGGCGCCGAGCACCATCACTCTCGTGGCGGTCGGCGACAGTGGCGTGCCGATGATGTCGGGCGGCCCCACGGTCGGCTGCGCGGGCGACACATCAGGTGTCGCCGCGCCGGTGGCGTGGTCGTCCGCGCTACTCCCGTTGATCGAGGTCATGGGAGCAATCTTACGTGCCGGATTTGCGCCGACGCGCCCCATCTCCCCGCTACTCATTCACTCGAACCCATCCCTGCGCACCCGACCGCCGCCTCAACACATCAGCGCGTGGTCAACCCATGACCTCGTGGATGTAGCACCAGCGCCACAGCTCACCCGGTTCGGCCGACCGCATGACGGGGTGGCCGACGTCGTGGAAATGGGCGGTCGCGTGCTTACGCCGGCTCGAATCACAGCAACCGACGTGGCCGCACTCGAGGCAGATCCGCAGATGTGCCCAGTGCTGCTCGCCGAGTTGCATGCAGTCTTCGCAGACGCTGATATCGCCGTGAGCCGGACCTGGGTCGGCTGCCGCGTCGACCCCGATCTCCGCGAGTTCCGGACATCTGGCCTCGACGCCCCCTGATTCGCCACGGGGGTCACCGGCACGGGTACGTGATCGACCGAACAAACGCATGCCACCTATTATCCCCGACGCCATCGCCGGGGACACCCGGCGACTTGATGATCGCGTCAAAGTCTCGAACTCGGGCTAGGTTTGCGCAGTGAGCGCTTCTCTTCTGCTGGTCGGGGTGCTGTCGGTGGTGATCGCGGCGCTGTCACGGCACTACAACCTGTCGGCGCCCCTGGTTCTGGTCCTCGCCGGGCTGGCGATCGGGTGGATACCCGGCCTGTCGGCGGCCGAACTCGACCCCGATTTCGTCCTGTTCGTGATTCTGCCGCCGCTGCTCTACTCCGCGGCGCAGGACAGCTCCTACCAGGAGATCCGCGCGAATCGTCGTGCGATCGGCATGCTGGCCATCGGTCTTCCGCTCGCCACCGCGGTGGTCGTCGGCCTTGTGGCTTACGCGTCGGTGCCGCATCTGCCGCTGGCAGCCGCGCTGGTCCTCGGTGCCGTCGTCGCGCCGCCTGATGCGGTCTCTGCCCAGGCGATCGGGCGCAAGGTCGGGCTTCCGCGTCGAATCATGACCCTTCTCGGCGGCGAGAGTCTGCTCAACGACGCGACAGCGCTCACCGCGCTGCGGGTGGCACTCGCGGCCGCGGTCGGTGCGACGACGTCGGTGTGGGACGGCATCGAGACGTTCCTGCTCGCGGCGATCGGAGGTGTCGTCATCGGCCTCCTGATCGGCTACCTCGTGTTTCGCGTCCGCGACTGGCTGAGCGACCCGACGATCGAGACGGCCATCGGGCTCATGGTGCCGTTCGCGACCTACTTCGTCGCGGAGGAACTGCACACCTCCGGCGTGATCGCAGTCGTCGTCGCGGGGTTGTTCATCGGGCAGCGGTCGGTGCGCGTCGGCTACGCGACACGACTTCAGGACGAAGCCGTCCGCAAATCGATCGACGCACTCCTCGAGGCGTTCGTCTTCCTGCTGATCGGCCTGCAGTTGCCCGATCTCATCCGCGGACTCGCCGGGCAATCCTGGCTCCACATCGCATTCGACGCCGCAATGGTCCTGATCGCCACGATCCTCGTGCGCTTCGCATGGGTGTACCTGTTCACGTATGCGTCCCGACTGCTGCCGGGAGTTCGACGACGAGAACCTCCGCCCAAACCGTCGTGGCTGTTCGTCGTCGGGTGGTCGGGCATGCGCGGCGTCGTCTCTCTGGCCGCGGCGTTCTCCATCCCCCTGACAACGGAGTCGGGCGAACCGTTCCCCGCCCGCGCGGAGATTCTGTTCCTGACCTTCGTGGTGGTCGTCGGCACCCTGCTGATCCAGGGTGTCAGCCTGCCGTGGGTGATCCGACGTCTCGGTGTCTGCGACAACGACGACGCGACCGACCGGCTCGCATACGCAGCAGCACAGGATCGGGCATCACGGGAGGCCGAGGCCTACCTCGACACGATGGCATCAGACATCGGCGATCACGACCCGCGACATCTCCAGGTGGCGATGCTGCGCAAATGGATTACCACACAACGCAATACGGCATGGGAAGAGCTCGGGCGCGGCCCCGAGGACATCGGCGAGAGTCCGACGGCAGCCGGAAACCGCATGCGCAGCAAGATGCTTGCGATCCAACGAAAGGTCTTCATCGACGAGCGCGACGCCGGGCACATCGACGACGAGGTGCTGCGTACCGCGCTGCGTCGTCTCGACTTCGCCGAGGGCACCAACGACCGCGAGGCGTAACGGTCAGTCGTCGACCACCGCGGCGTAGACGCGCGTCTCCTCGGTGCGTCCGCGCAGCGACGTCGTCTCCTGCTCCTCCCAGTGCGCCGCTTCCTGTGGGTTCGCGACGTCGACGGTTCGCCCGGATGCCAACGGACGACGTGGATCTCGCTTGGCGAGTTCGGAAAGTCGGGCGCTCTCGTTGACCGGGTCGCCGATGATCGTGTACTCGAAGCGCTCGATCGCCCCGACGTTGCCGGCGACCGCAGGCCCGAATCCGACGCCGATGCCCGCGGAGAGTTCTGGTACCCGACGCTCGAGTTCCCGAGCGATCTCGCGGGCGGTACACAGCGCGGCGCCCGCGGCGTCGTCGAGGTCGATCGGTGCCCCGAAGATGGCGAGCACGGCGTCGCCCTCGAACTTGTTGACCAGTCCGCGCTGTTGCTCGACGGCCCGCACGATCACCGCGAAGAAGCGGTTCAAGATCTCGACCACCTCCGTCGGAGATCGTTGCGCGGCCAGCGTCGTCGAACCGATCACGTCGACGAACAGAGCCGCGACCGTGCGTTCGGTTCCGCCGAGTGCGGGGTCGGAGCTCAACGCCGCTTCGGCCACCTCACGACCCACGTGGCGGCCGAACAGATCTCGCATCCGCTCGCGCTCACGCAGGCCATTGACCATCGAGTTGAAGCCCACCTGCAGGTCGCCGAGTTCGGTGCCGTCGTAGACGACGAGGTCGACGTCGACATTGCCCGCCTGCACCTTGTTCATCCCGTTGCGGACACTCCGCAGCGGACCGGTGACACTCGTCGTGGTCAGCCACGTCAGGAGTAGTCCGGTACCGAGTGAGATCACCGCGAGCACGAAGACTCCGACGAAGAGGTCGAGCTTGCTGGTGTCCTTGCGGAACGCCCCGAATGACACCAGAAGCAGGATGCCGACGATGGGCGTCGCCGACCCGACGATCCACGCGACCACCGCGCGAGACAGCACGCCCGAACGCTTGCGACGTCGGTAACCCGCACTGATCAGATCCGCGGATACCGGTCGCAGCGCGAGCTCGATCAACAGGTACGTGACACCGACGACCACGGCACCCGACAACCCGATGACGAAGAACATCTTCGGGATGAGCATCGGGCTCTGGATCCCGTACATGATGGTGAACATCACGACCGCTCCGAGCCAGAGCGCGGCCTGTAGTCGCAGCAGCCTGCCCGCGACGCGCCTCGTCCGGCGTGCGTCGGACTTGGTCGGTGGCTGTCGTCGAATCGCCCACCGCAGGTCGCGGGTGATGGTGTAGGTACCCCAACCGATTCCGATGACGAACGCGAGCGCCACGTAGATCGGCACCGCGATGTAGTTGATCCACCACATCTCCGGCGCGAACGTCGACGGTTCGGGGATGCCGACGGACGACAGCGAGATGGTGACGACAGCACCGACGAAATTGGAGAGGACGATGGACCCGGTGAGGATCGTCTGGATACGAACGCGCCGTTTGGTCGGACCGTCGCTCGCCGACCCGAGCAGGACCGAGCCGTAGTCGCGTTCCCCCCTGCCGCGGATCATCCACCTACTGTGTCACAGGCAGCGAGTCAGCTGATCCGGATCATCTTCTTGTTGACGAACTCGTCGATGCCGAAACGTCCGAGTTCGCGACCGAAGCCCGAACGCTTCACGCCACCGAACGGCAACTCCGCCCCCTCGGCGCCGACGGCGTTGACGAAGACCATCCCGGCCTCGATCTTGTCGGCGACGCGTAGCGCCTGGTCGGCATCGGTGGTGAAGACGTACGACCCCAGACCGAAGGGAGTGTCGTTGGCCAGTGCGACGGCGGCGTCTTCACCCGAGACCTTGTAGACGGTCGCGATCGGGCCGAACAGCTCCTGCTTGGCGACGATCGAGTCGGGGTCGACGCCGGTCAGCACGCCGGGCGGGAAGTAGGCACCCTTGCGTTCTCCTGCCGATTCGAGGCTCGCACCGGTGGCAACCACCGAGTTCACCTGCTCCTCGAGACGCTCGGCGGCAGCAACCGACGAGAGCGGAGCCAGCCCCTCCCCTGCGGCCTTGACCTTCTCGGTGAACTTGACGATGAAGTCGTCGTAGACGCTCTCGTCGACGATGAAGCGCTTCGCGGCGTTGCACGCCTGTCCGGTGTTCTCGAATCGTCCGTCGATCGCGGCCGACACCGTTGCGTCGAGGTCGTCGGTGGACAGCAGGATGAACGGATCCGACCCGCCGAGTTCGAGGACGACCTTCTTCAGGTTGCGACCCGCGACCTCTGCGACGGCAGCACCTGCGCGCTCCGATCCGGTCAGCGAGACCCCCTGCACACGCGGGTCGGCGATCGCCTCGGCGATCTGCTCATTGGTGGCGTAGACGTTCACGTACGCGCCGGCCGGGTACCCGGCGTCGAGGAAGATCTGTTGCAGAGCGGCAGCCGATTCGGGGCACTGCGGGGCGTGTTTGAGCACAATTGTGTTGCCCAGCACCAGGTTTGGACCGGCGAAACGCGCGACCTGATAGTAGGGGTAGTTCCACGGCATGATGCCGAGCAGCACACCGACAGCGCTGCGTCGAATGAACGCCGACCCCTCGCCCTCGAGCAGCGCGATCGGCTCGTCTGCGAGGAACTTCTCGGCATTGTCGGCGTAGTACTCGTAGATCGCGGCGCTGAACTCGACCTCGCCGACGGACTGGTCGTACGGCTTGCCCATCTCGCGGACGATGATCTTGGCCAGCTCGTCCTTGCGCTCGGTGTGCAGTTCGCCGACGCGTCGGATCAGTGCGGCCCGCTCGGCGACCGTCGAGTTCTTCGACCACGTCGTGAACGCATCCGACGCCGCGGTGATCGCCGCCTCGACCTGCTCATCGGTGGCGGTCGGGTACTCCTTGACGACGTCGCCGGTCGCGGGGTCGACGACTTGGTACAAGCTCATTGCGATTCTCCTCGTCTGCACGCACGGCCGCTCGGCCGACTTCATCTACGAATGTAGTAGTCGACGAGGTCGCGCGCTGAGTGAATCGACAATTCTAGGGCGCTTACGTTGCGGAATCCGCAACATTCTCACTCAAGCAGTTCACTTTTCGGCGAAACCCGCGTCCGTTGGTGACGGATTCCGCACAGTCCGGCTCTTCTGCTCACCCGCGCTCGTCAGATGATGGCCCGACGGACGATCGTCTGGTCACGGCCGGGGCCGACGCCGATGCACGAGATGTGCGCACCCGAGAGCTCCTCGAGCCGCAACACGTAGTCCTGGGCGGTCTTCGGCAGGTCGTCGAACGTCTTGCACTGTGAGATGTCCTCCCACCAGCCGGGCATGTACTCGTAGACCGGCTTGGCGTGATGGAAGCCGGTCTGGGTCATCGGCATCTCGTCGACGCGCTCGCCGTCGACCTCATAGGCCACGCAGATCGGGACGCGGTCGAGGCTGGAGAGCACGTCGAGCTTGGTCAGGAAGTAGTCGGTGATGCCGTTGATGCGCGTCGCGTAGCGGGCGATCACGGCGTCGAACCAACCGCAACGGCGGGCGCGGCCGGTGGTCACACCGACCTCGCCGCCGGTCTTCGCGAGGTACTCGCCCCACTCGTCGAACAACTCGGTCGGGAACGGACCCGAGCCGACGCGCGTGGTGTAGGCCTTCAAAATGCCGAGCACCGTGGTGATCTTGTTCGGTCCGATACCCGACCCGACAGCGGCGCCGCCTGCCGTCGGATTCGACGACGTCACGTAGGGATACGTGCCGTGGTCGACGTCGAGCAGCGTGCCCTGCGAGCCCTCGAGCAGCACCGTCTCGCCACGTTCGAGCGCCTGGTTCAGCAGGAGCTGCGTATTGGCGATGCGATGCTTGAAGCCCTCGGCCTGGGTGAGGACCTCGTCGACGACCTGCGCGGGTTCGAGTGCGCGACGGTTGTAGATCTTGACCAGGATCTGGTTCTTGAGTTCGAGCGCGGCCTCGACCTTCTGCGCGAAGATCTTCTCGTCGAGGACGTCGGCCGCACGCACGCCGACGCGCGCGATCTTGTCTTGGTAGCAGGGCCCGATGCCGCGTCCGGTCGTGCCGATCTTCTTGTTGCCGAGGAACCGCTCGGTGACCTTGTCGATCGCCACGTGATAGGGCATCAGCAGGTGGGCATCGGCCGAGATCATCAGGCCGGTGGTGTCGACGTCGCGGTCCTCGAGGCCGCTCAGCTCGGTGAGCAGCACCCCGGGGTCGACGACAACGCCGTTGCCGATGACGTTGTTGACGCCCGGCGTGAGGATGCCCGAGGGGATCAGGTGCAGGGCGAACGTCTCACCATTCGGGAGAACGACGGTGTGACCCGCGTTGTTGCCGCCCTGGTAGCGGACAACCCACTGCAGCTTCTCGCCGAGTAGATCGGTCGCCTTGCCCTTGCCCTCGTCGCCCCATTGGGCGCCGATAAGCACGATCGCTGCCATGTCCCCTACTCCTTAGCCGCGCGCATGCGGAACGCGCCGTAACGGACCTACCCTACTTGCTGACCGGGCAGAACCCTTGGCCGACGCCCCGACATCGACGTTGCGGCCCGACTACGCTCGTCGGCGTGTCCCATGCAGTTATCTCGTCGTCGACGGTGATCGTCGACGACGCCCGGCAGTCGCCACCGACCCGCAAGGCGGTACGGCGAGTCGTCGAGAGCGCGCTTTCCGACGCACCGAGCCGGCTGATCGTCGAGCCCGGCGACTGCGCATACCCCGACGTGCTGCTCGCCGAGGTGGTGGCGATCCTGATGATCTCCGAACGACTCGACGTCGAGGTCGCCTACACGCCGAGCTACGCCACCCCGGCAACCCGGCGCTACGGCCTACCGCACGGACAGGCGGCCGTCGACCTCGCCCGCGACGGCGACGCTCACGCCCTACCACTGATCCGCGACGACGCCGCCACCGTCCTCGTCGGCAGCGCACGTCACCTCGGCGCCGACGGTGCGAAGTTGCACGGCGAGAGCTATGTCGACGACGCCCGCCTGTTCACCGGTTCGGTACGCGGTGTGCGGATCGAACCGACCCGCGAGGCACCGGGCGTACGCGCCCGCGTCGAACGCACACTCCGGCAGGGCAGCTGGCACGTCGGGCGCGCGGCACAGACCGGCGGGAGCAACCTCGTCGTCGAGCGTGAAGGCGTCCTGACCGAGCGGACCGTCAAACGCTCGACGTTCTACCGCCACCACATCGACTGGAAGCTGGTCTGCCACTCATGACGGGCAATGCGTGGGCGAGCGATCGGTCGGGGCATCCGACGCCCGGCGAGATCGCCCGCGCGATACGGCCGGGATGGTTGTTCTTCGCGTTCATCGCCGTCGCGGCCGTCGGCGGCTGGATGTGCGCGGTCTCGGCACCCGGTCGCAACGCGATGTCGATCGGCGGAACCCTGCTGCTCGTACTCGCCGGCTGGGTCATCTCACTGTGTCTGCACGAATTCGGCCACGCCGTCACCGCGTTCCGGTTCGGCGATCGCAATGCCGAACTGCGCGGCTACCTCACGCTCAACCCGATGCGCTACACGCATCCGGGGTTGTCGCTCGGCCTGCCGCTGCTGATCATTCTGCTCGGCGGTATCGGATTCCCCGGCGGCGCTGTGTATCTCGACGAACGCGGGATGACCAATCGGCAGAAGACTTTGGTCTCACTCGCCGGACCCGCGATGAACATCCTGCTCGCGGCGATCCTGCTGCTCGTCATCCGCATCGCCGCACCCGACGCCTACATCCCCCTCCACTCGGGTCTGATGTCGGGGATGATCCTGGCCGTCGACGGCATCAATCTGTGGGCGGCACTGGCGATGCTCGCCTTCTTGCAGATCACCGCGGCCGTGCTCAACCTGATTCCGATGCCGGGTTTCGACGGCTACAACGCCATCGAGCCATACCTGTCGCAGCAGACACGCGCGAGCGCCGCCAAGATCGCGCCCTACGGGTTCCTGATCGTGTTCGCGCTACTGTTCATTCCTCAACTGAACGCCGCCTTCTTCGACCTCATCCGCTGGCTGTTCGAATTGTCGGGCGTGCCATCGAATCTCGCGAACCAGGGCTGGAACGTCTTCATGTTCTGGCGGACGTGATGTACCAGCGGGGCTGGCGGGCCGCTCCGCAATTCATGCCCTGCGCGTGACAAAGTAGTCGTCGAGCGTGACCATGTTGAGTCGACGCTCGCGGATGATCTCCACCAGCGTCGGATACACGTGGGTCACCGGCGGATGATTGGCGTGGCCGATGATCACGGTCTGCGGATGGAAGTACTGCCGCGCGCACTGCACCAGATAGCGCTCGGTGATCAATCCCGAGTCCGAGAGCGACCCGAACCAGAGCACGGGCGTCGTGTATCCGAGTTCTGCGGCCACGGCGTCGACCGTGTCGTTGTGGTAGCCGTACGGCGGACGAAAGAACGGAGTGCCGTCGACGCCGAACGTGTTGCGTAGGAACCGCTTACACCGCGACAGCTCGTCCGCGACACCCTCGGTCGAGAGCGACGTCAGATCGGCGTGGGTCCACGTGTGATTGCCGAGTTGGATCTGACCGGAGTCGACGAGCGGTCGTAGCTCGGCCTTGTGGTCTGTCCAGGAATCAAAGCCACCGGTGACGAAGAAGGTGAACCGCGCGCCCGTGTCACGAGCGAATCGGATGTACGCACCGACGACCTCGGAGCTCGCGCCGTCGTCGACGGTCAGCGCGAGATGCCTTCCCGTACCCGGCAATCCGGTCAGTGTGCCCGCGGGAACCGGAACCCTTCGTGCAACGTCGGGTGGTGGTACCTGCGGAATCGGTGTCTGCGCAACCGATTTCGGAGTCGGCGACATCGGGTTGGTCGACGGCAAGGCCGTCGGTGCCGACGCGTCGACGCGCGCTGTCGCACATCCCCCGAGTGCAGTGACCAACCCTGCAGCCAAGACGGTCATGAACCCCCTACGTCTCACGGCTGTGAAGATAGCCCACCAAGGTGGCGTGAGGGCAACGAGATCGAGCGTGTCGCGTTACCAGCCCATATCGTCGCGGCAGCGCTTGCCCGCTTGGTCCGGATCGACCTGAATCGTCGCGTGGGTGAGGCCGTGGCGGGCCAGCACGGCGCGCGCCTGCGGGAGCACCTCGTCGTTGGGACAGTTGCTCGCCAGATGCACTGTCGCGACGTCCATTCCGGTGGTCAGCGACCAGACGTGCAGGTCGTGGACGTCGTGGACCTCGGGGATAGCGGCGAGCTCGTCCTCGAGAGCGTCGACGTCGATGTGGTCGGGTGCCTGCTGGTTGAGAATGCGCAGGGCATCGCGGGCCAGACGCACCGCGCGGGGTACCACCCAGATCGCGATCAGGACCGCGACCACGATATCGGCGTAGCCCCAACCGGTTGTCATCGTCACGATGCCCGCGACCAACACGCCGACGCTTCCGACCGCGTCGGCCAACACCTCCATGTACGCGCCGCGCACCGCAATCGACTCCTTGGAGTCCGCACGCAGCAGCAGCATCATCGCGACGTTGACGGCCAGGCCGACCAACGCCACCACGATGAGCGTCAGCCCGGGCACTTCCGGATCAGAGCCGATGCGTCGAATCGCCTCGTACAACACGAAGACGGCAACACCGATCAGCAGCACCGCATTGGCCACCGCGGTGAAGACCTCGGCGCGATGCCACCCGAAGCTCCGCTCGGCCGTCGTCGATCCGTGACGCGCGAGCAACAGTGCGACAAGACCCATCAACAGTGCGACGACGTCGGTCAGCATGTGCCCGGCGTCGGCGATCAAGGCCAGCGAGTTGACGGCGATTCCGACGCTGAGCTCGACGACGAAATACGTCCCGATCATCGCCACGGCGACGACCATCGGCCAGATCCGCCGATTCGACGTCGCGGCGCCGGCGCCGTGCGAGTGCGTGTGTGTATGCGAGTGACCCATGGTCTCGCCAATATATGCATGTTTTCGCATATATGACAAGAGTTAGGGTCGCCTAAATCTTTGAATCACGGCAGTTTTGGGAAAAGAGAGCACCGCTCTTGCTTTCCGATCCATGCGAGCGCACACTCGAAGCATGAACAAGAGCACCGCTCTCGAAAGTGCTGAACAGTACGGCGTCGAGCTTCGCCCACTGTCTGGCCCGCGCGATTACACCTGGGGAGCGCTGGTCTTCGCTGTCGAGATCATGCTCTGGACCTTCGCGGTCGCCGTCGGCTATCACTTGGGCGCCGCATTCGCGGGTCCCGCCGCAGGCGTCCTGCTCGGTGTCGTCGCGCTCGCGGTCGTCGGCGGCGTGTGGGGGCGTTGGATGTCGCCGAAAGCGCGACGCCGCCTTCGGCTGGTCCCGCGCATCGCGCTCGGAGTCTGTCTCATCGTCGTCGCCGCGGCCGCGGCGAGCGCACTGATCGGGGTCGACGGCGCAATCGGCTGCGTCGCGGTGTCGGTGCCGATCTTCGCTCTGGGGCAGCGCGCGATCGACGGCAAGGCCTGACGCTCAGCGCAGCGTCGCCTGCGCGGAGGAGCGTCGAAGACCACACACCATCAGCAGGTCGATCAGCAGCGAACGTATCTCTGCCAGCAGCGCGGTCTCACTCATGTCACTCTCGGCGACGAGCTCCGCGCGAGCCTTGCGCGCGATCGTGCGCAGTACCCGCGCGGCGTCGGCGGGGTCGGGCGATTCGCCGGGGTCGGCGAGCATCATTCGACGCAGCGTCTCGAACGCGTCGCCGAGGTCGTCGATGATCTCGATCAGTTCGGGGCGGAGCTTCTCGCCGCGCTGCGTCATCCCGAGCGCGCGCCGTGCGACGATCCGGAAGTTGCGCACCCCGTTGTCGATGGGGTCCGCTGTCGCGGCGATTCGCTGGAGTCGTATTCGCTGCCGCCAGTACAGCGGCGAGATGGTGCTGATCTCTTTGCCGCCACGCATGTCCGAGCGCATCGTGTTGATCGCGGCCTGTGTTCCGCGCGCGCTCTCAAGCGCCGAGAACACCACGTCGGGGTCGCCCACACGCAGTCCCGCCGCGAGGGTCTTCGCGGCGTCGCGCATCGTCGCCAGAATCCCGGCCGCATCACGCCGCCCACGCGCCGCCGGGTTCGTTGGAAGTAGCGCGCCGACGGTGATGCCGACAAGTCCGCCGATCAGCGCGTCGAACGCGCGGTAGTAGCCGCCCGCCTGACCAGGCGGCAGGAGCGTCGCGACCAGCACGGCCGACGACGCCGCCTGCATCGGGATCAGCGGGCCGTCGTCGAGGAACACCGCTGTCGCCATCGCGAGTGCGACGACGACCATGATCTGCCAGGTCCCCGAGCCGATCCGCGAGATCAGCAGATCGCCGATCAGGATTCCGATGGAGACGCCGACGACCAGTTCGACGGCGCGCCGCCACCGCTGACCGAGTGACAGCCCCAGCGAGATGACAGCCGCGATCGGCGCAAAGAACGGACGTGAGTGATGCAGTAGGTCGAGAGCGATCCACCACGCCAGACCCGCCGCGATCGAGCATTGCACGATCGGTTGCAGAGAAAGGTACAGCCGCCGAATGCGGGTGCGCAGGGGGCGCGGGAGCGCGTTGACCCTGGCGCTGACCCGTGCACGCAGCGTTGCGGTCACACCAGGCCGAGTTGTTCTGCCGCGGTCGGGTCGCTTTCGTTCAGGAGGTCGAGGCAGCGCAGGTACTCGTCGCGCTCACCGACGACTCGAGCAGCTCTGGCCAACGCGCCGACGCAGCGCAGGAAGCCCTGGTTGCCCTCATGCGACCACGGAACGGGTCCGAATCCCTTCCACCCGTTGCGGCGCAGTTGGTCGAGCCCGCGGTGGTACCCGGTGCGCGCGTAGGCGTAGGCGGCGATCACGGCGTCGACGTCAGGCGTTTGTTCACCTGCGGGCTCACCGTCGGCTCCGACACCACCCGCAGTCAACGCACCTTCCGCCAGATATGCCCAGGCGATCGACGCCGTGGGATGTTCGGCGGCTACAGCAGCGGGCGATGCGCCGTTGAGCAGATCCGATTCGGCCTCGTCGTCTCCTGGGAGGAGTGTCGGTTGCGGGCCCAGCAAGTCTCCAAAGGAAGTCACACCCCTATTCAAGCATCGAGCCACGACACCGTGTCCGCTTCGGTCGACCCGCCGAGCCGGTCGGGGCACGGCCGCTCGACGCCCCCGCGACATCTGCCCGGCGGTAGTAGTCTGCGCAGATGCTCATCCCCTGCCCGGATGCCCGTGACAACGACGATTCGCTAGGGTGAATGGCGCACTTGGTCGCTGCACGACCACGACGCCGCGATGCGCGGCAGAATCCACTTGCTCGAGGAAGGAATGGTGATCGACGATGCCTCAATCCGGTGATCGGAAATCGGCTGTCACCAAAGCCTTCTCGGTGATACGCAAGAAGGCCGCCGAACGTCTGGAGGGGACGTCGAGCCGGACCTACTCGTCGCCGACCAAGAACTCAGCACCGGCCGCGTCCACTGCGAGGACGTCGACGCGCAGCGAGACAGCGGGCAAGAGCGAGACGGCGGGCAAGAAGGAATCGGCGGGCGCCGAGGCAACAACAGTCACGGATACACAAACGGGGGAATCGGGATCATCTGTGGACAAGTCTCAGGTCGATGAGGTGGGCGCCGGCGGCGCACAGGGGACGGATTCACGCCCGAGTGGCCCGAAGCCCCGTGGAGGTCGAGGCATCGACTCCGCGACAAAGGTGATCTCGCGGGATCAGCTTCCCGATCCCAGCACGCTCGACGACCTCGACGACATCGATCCCCTCGCGGGCGGCACCGAGGCCGACGACGCCAAAGCAGCCGAAGCAACTGACACCGACAGTTCCGACGCCGCGAGTTCGGACGACAAGGGTTCGGACGACAAGGGTCACAAGCCCGCGGTCGTGAAGGTTGCCGGCACGGCGTCGCCGAGCGCCACCGACACCACGGTGATCAAGCGCGACGACCTGCCGGATACCAGCGACATGCCCGACCTCGACGACGTCGACATCACGGGCACCGACTCCGCTGAGGAGTCCGGCGCTGAAGAGTCCGCTAGCAGCGAGGACACCGACAGCGCCGAAGAGACCGCTAGCACCGAGGACACCGACAGCGCCGAGGACACCGACAGCGCCGACCAAGACGATCAGGGCAACGCGGGGAAGATCGCGGCCGCGGGCGCGGTCGCAGCGGGAGTCGCAGGCGCGGCCGCCGTGGCAGCGCACGACACCGACGACGCCGAGACCGACGAGACCGATACGGACGAGAAGGCAGTCGACGAGAGCGACGCCGACGAGAAGGTAGTCGACGAGACAGCCGACGACGCCGCCGAGTTCCCTGCGGCTGACGAGTCTTCTGCCGCCGAGATCGAAGACGCCGACGACACCGCGGACGCCGTCGCTGCCGACCGCGCCGAGGCGGAGTCCGAAGTGGAGCTGGACGGTGCCGATCACGAAGCGAAGCTTGACGACGCCGATCCCGAAACCGTCGACGCCACCGATGCCGAGCACGAGAAGGAAGACGCCGAAGCTCGCCTCGAAGCCTTCGAAGCGACCACGGACGCGGGCGACCTGAGCGTCGAAGAAGCCGCGACCGACGGAGACATCGGCGACTTCGAACCCATCGACGAGATCGACCAGGCCGACGAGCCCGGCGACGAAACACCAACGGCCGCAGCGACTTCCGCAGCTGCTGCCACCTCCGCAGCCGCCGTCACATCCGAGTCCGACGACACCGCCGACACCGAGGCCGGCACGGAGACTGGCGTCGACGACGAGACAGTTGCCGAAGACCAGACAGTTGCCGAAGACCAGACCGCGCACGGCGACGAACCCGCCGACGTTGACGACGTCGACGACGCATCGGCTGAGACCGAGCCCGAAACCGACGCCGAACAAGCCGACACCGACGAGGCGGCCGACGCGGAAACCGCAGAAGATGACAGCACTTCTGTCGATGAAGAACTCACCGACGAAGAACCCGTCGACGAAGCGCTCACCGACGAGGAACCCACAGGCGAAGAGCCCACCGACGAGCAGCCCGCCGACGACGAAGACACCATCGACGGTGAGGCGGAGACCGTCGCGCTGAAGGCACAGAAGCCCGACGCCCCGACCGACAGCGCCACCACCGACAAGGTGAACATCGGCAAGGGCGCGGCGGTTGTCGGCGGCGCGGCTGCCGCGGGAGCCGCCGCAGTCGGAGCGGGCGCAGCAGCAGGGTCCGCAGCGAAGACCGCACAAACGTCGACGGCTCGTCCCACGACGTCGACCGGTTGGTCGACCACGCCGCACCAGCCACAGGTGATTCCACCTGCCGGAACGTCGACGACGACCACTGCGAAGAGCAAGGAAGGCTCCAGCCGTCGTCTGCTGCTGACGGTCGGCGCGCTCGTCGTCCTGGCGCTGGTCGTCGTGGGAGTTGTGTGGGGCGTTATCGCATCGCGCGCCAAGCCTGCAGCCGACCAGGCTGCCGACGCAGCGTCGAAGTTCTCCACCGCCCTCTACAACGGCGACCTCTCGACGCTGCGCTCAGTGACGTGCGGTCAGGAGAATCAGTTCTACACCAACATCTCCGACGCTGATTTCCAGAAGATCTACTCGGCACAGAAGGCGCGCAACGAGTTGGTCCGCACCGGAGACATCAAGGCGTCGAAGGTGACCGACGACGGGGCAAAGGCGGTCGTCGAGGTGACTGCCTACCAAACCAGCAACCCCAACGAGCCTCAGACCGTCACCATCAATCTCCAGAAGGATGGCAGCGACTGGAAGGTCTGCACGCCGCGGTGACCGGTCGCAGGGCGCCAGGTCCCCTACGCGACGACATTCCCGGCACAGGGTGGGTGCCGGGTGGGCATGCGCCGGTCCACCGTCCGACGACCCAGCCGCTGCGGGTTACGCCCCGACCAGCGCGACGCTCCTATGTCCCGGCAGCCGACGCGCCGGGCGCCACACCGTTCGGCCATCCGAAGCAACTCGACGTCCCTGTACGACGCCCCGCTCCCCGGAGCGTCCACTCTCAGCGGGTCCGGGTGCAACGTCGAGCCGACCCCGCAGTGATCTGCGCGGCGATCGCCATGGCCGCGTTGGCCTTGACCGTCGCCATCGGGTTGATCTGGTCCTGAGCGCACTGAGCGCGTAGGCCCCGTTGTTGCGGTTGCCCAGGCGCTCGGATACCGCGCCTCTGGGCAACCGCAACTCGCGACCCAGCACGCCCTTTTCCCGCCATTCCGACACAAGCACCGCGCGCCCCCTCCCGAACCGAGAGGGGGCGCGCGGTGGTCTGCGTGCGAAGTTCAGGCGTGAAACGTCAGGCGCTGATCGACTTGCCGTTCGACTTCAGGTCGTCGCATGCCTCGACAACGCGCTCGGACATGTTGGTCTCAGCCTTCTTCGACCAGACGCGCGGGTCGTAGGCCTTCTTGTTGCCGACCTCGCCGTCGACCTTCAGCACGCCGTCGTAGTTGCTGAACATGTGCCCGGCGATCGGTCGGGTGTAGGCGTACTGGGTGTCGGTGTCGACGTTCATCTTGACGACGCCGTACGTGAGCGCTTCCTCGATCTCGCTCTTGAGCGAGCCCGATCCGCCGTGGAACACGAAGTCGAACGGCTTGGAGCCCTCAGGCAGACCGAGCTTCTTGCTCGCGACGTCCTGGCCCAGCTTGAGCACGTCGGGGCGCAGCTTCACGTTGCCCGGCTTGTAGACGCCGTGCACGTTGCCGAAGGTGGCGGCGAGCAGGTACTTGCCCTTCTCACCTGCGCCGAGCGCGTCGACGGTCTTCTCGAAGTCCTCGGCCGAGGTGTAGAGCTTGTCGTTGATCTCCGCCTCGACACCGTCTTCTTCACCACCGACGACGCCGATCTCGACCTCGAGGATGATCTTCGCCGCAGCCGCCTTGACGAGCAGTTCCTGCGCGATCTCGAGGTTCTCGTCGATCGGCACAGCGCTGCCGTCCCACATATGCGACTGGAACAGCGGATTCTTGCCGGCGTCGACGCGCTCCTGGGAGATCGCGAGCAGCGGACGCACGTAGGTGTCGAGCTTGTCCTTGGGACAGTGGTCGGTGTGCAGCGCGATCGTCACGTCGTACTTGGCGGCCACCACGTGCGCGAACTCGGCGAGCGCAACCGCGCCCGTCACCATGTCCTTGACGCCGAGGCCCGAGCCGAACTCGGCCCCACCGGTGGAGAACTGGATGATGCCGTCGCTCCCGGCATCGGCGAAGCCCTTGATGGCCGCATTGATCGTCGACGACGAGGTGCAGTTGATCGCGGGAAATGCGTAGCCACCCTCCTTCGCCTTCGCGTACATCTCGGCGTACTGCTCTGGGGCTGCAATGGGCATGTCACGTCCTCCAACCGGGTGGGATCTCACACTTCGAGCTCTGTTGAGTCCCCCTCAGTATGGCAAGTGCCACTCCAGCGTGTGCAGGACGCTCTCACCTGCGTCTAAACCTCCGCGTCGACACCTGCGCCCGCGCGCGAATAGGACGCTTTGTCCGTTTCCGCTACCCTCGGAGCCGTGACCGCCTCTGTTCTCGACGCCACAGCCCCCGTTCTCGCAGCAACGACGACCGACCTCGCCCTTCTCCCCGGCTTCCTCGACCCCGTCAACCTGCTGAACTCCTTCGGCACCTGGATTCTCGCCGGACTGCTGTTGGTGGTCTTCATCGAGTCAGGACTGCTCTTCCCGCTACTCCCAGGCGACTCACTGCTCTTCACCGCGGGCCTGATCGTGGCTGCGAAGTCGGCCGACATCGAGCCGTTCGCCCCACTGTGGGTGCTGCTGGTGACCATTCCGATCGCGGCGTTCCTCGGCGACCAGGTCGGGTACCTCATCGGCAACAGACTCGGGTACTCCCTGTTCAAGCCGGACGCCCGCATCTTGAAGCAGTCCTACATCGTCGAGGCCCACGAGTTCTTCGAGAAGCACGGCCCCATCACCATCTTCCTGGCGCGCTTCGTGCCGATCGTGCGCACCTATGCACCGCTGGTCGCCGGAGCTGCAAAGATGCGCTACTCCACGTTCCTCGCCTACAACGCGATCGGCGCGGTCGTCTGGGGTGCAGGCGTGACGCTCCTGGGATACTTCCTCGGCCAGATCGCGTTCATTCGCGACAACGTCGACGTGATCTTCCTGCTGATCGTCTTCATCTCGGTGCTCCCGATCATCTCCGAGGTGGTCAAGCGCTGGCGACGTTCCCGCCAACCCGTCGTCGAAGAGAAGGTCGACGCCGCGGAGCGCGCATAGGACACCGCCCCCGCGCATAGACACCGCCGCGTAGCGGACATAGTGGACACCGCGGTGTAGCGCTCCCCCGATGGGGGCTGCGCCACATTCGGCACTGCACGCCGGGCACGGCCGCTTCTGACAGCCACTCATTAGCTCTCGGACAGCTTCGCCAAGTAGCCTGGTGACCCGTGATCGACACCGCACTTGCCCATACGACCACCGTGGTCGCTCTCCCCGGCATTCTCGACCCCATCAACGTGCTGAGCTGGTTCGGCGCCTGGGCGTTCTGGGGGCTGCTCCTGGTCGTCTTCATCGAGTCGGGTGTGCTGTTCCCGGTCCTCCCCGGTGACTCGCTGCTGTTCGTCGCGGGCATGGTGGTCGCGGCAGGTGGCAAGGACGGCATCGACCAGTTCGCGTCGCTATGGCAGCTGTTGGTCTTCGTGCCGATCGCCGCGATCCTCGGCG
Organism: Gordonia sp. 852002-50395_SCH5434458; assembly: GCF_001665905.1. NCBI lineage: Bacteria > Bacillati > Actinomycetota > Actinomycetes > Mycobacteriales > Gordoniaceae > Gordonia > Gordonia sp. 852002-50395_SCH5434458. Next base: position 29,774 of record NZ_LZTC01000067.1, on the reverse strand, counting down.
GTCAGGTGGGTTATTGGATCGGCCGATTCATCGGGACCGAGATGTTCAAACCCGATGCCCGGTTCCTCAAGGAGCGCTATCTCATCGAGGCGCAGGAGTTCTTCGACAAGCACGGCCCGATCACCATTTTCCTGGCCCGCTTCGTGCCCATCGTGCGCACCATCGCTCCCATCGTCGCCGGCGCCGCGCGCATGAAGTGGTCGGTGTTCGCGCTCTACAACGTGATCGGAGCCATCGTCTGGGGTGCCGGCATCGTTCTGCTCGGCTACTGGCTCGGCCGGTTCGAGGTGGTGCAGAAGCTCATCGAGCCGATCTTCATCCTGATCGTCATCCTGTCGATCGCCCCGATGCTCATCGAGTGGTATCGCCGACGACGCGCCGCGAAGAAGGTCGCGACCGATGCCGTCGCGACCTCGGAGGCGACGGCCACGGCCGATCCGCACTCCTCCGACAACGTCTGACGCCTGGCGTCACCACGCGTCGTCGAGGTCGGCGTGTTGCCGAATCCACGCGTGCATGGCGATTCCCGCCGCTACCCCGGCGTTGATGCTCCGTGTTGATCCGAACTGCGCGATCGACACCGCCAGGTCCGCCTGCGCTTGTGCGTCGTCACTGACGCCGGGCCCCTCCTGACCGAAGAGCAGTACGCATTCTCGTGGGAGATCAGCGGTTTCCAGCGGTACCGACCCCGGAGTGTTGTCGACGGCGACCACGGCGAGACCGTTGTCGCGCGCCCACGTCATCAGCTCCGACACCGAATCATGGTGCAGCAGATGCTGATAGCGATCGGTCACCATTGCTCCGCGACGATTCCAGCGGCGTCGTCCGACGATGTGCACCGCCGACGCGGCAAACGCATTCGCGGTCCGCACCACGGTCCCGATGTTGGCGTCGTGCGCGAAGTTCTCGATGGCGACATGAAACGGGTGTCGACGCGCGTCGATGTCATCGACGATCGCCTCGCGGCGCCAATACCGGTATGCATCAACGACATTCCGGGTATCACCCTCGGCGAGCAGTTCCGGGTCGTAGCGCGGATCGTCGGGGATTCGACCATCCCGTTCGACGTCCCACGGCCCCACTCCGACGGCGGGCCGTGCCTGCCATTCGGTGGGTCCGGGTACGTCCGAACCCTCGGGCGAGTCAGATCCCTCGGGTGGCCCAGATCCCTCTGGCGACATGCCGCCGGTCGACATCGCCTCAGGCAAGCCCGATGTCGGCGAGGCCGAGGAGAGATCGGTACGGCACACCGAGTTTCGTGATCACGTCGTCGGCGCCGGTTGCGCGATCGACGACGGTCGCAACACCCACCACGACAGCTCCGGCCTCGCGCGCAGCCGCCACAGCGGTTGCCGGCGAATTGCCCGTGGTGCTGGTGTCCTCGACGATCAGCACCGCTTTGCCTGCGATGTCCGGGCCCTCCACCTGACGCTGCATTCCGTGCGCCTTGGCCGCCTTGCGCACCACGAATGCGTCGATGGGGCGTCCGGGCGCGTGCATGATCGCGGTCGCAACCGGGTCGGCACCCAACGTCAACCCGCCGACCGACTGGTATCCCCAGTCGGCGGTGAGCTGTCGCATGAGCTTGCCGATCAGCGGCGACGCCTCGTGATGCAGCGTGGCGCGTCGCAGGTCGACGTAGTAGTCGGCTTCACGTCCCGACGACAACGTCACCTTGCCGTGCACCACAGACAGTTCGGCGACGAGTCGCGCGAGCGCCGCGCGGGCGTCGCCGTCGACCTCGGGGGTCGCGGATGCGGAGGGCGTTGAGGAGGTCACAGTCGGCTCACTCTTCCTGCTCGTGCGTCGCGGTGGGATGTCTCGATGGCTGCTTGTGTCTCGAAAACTGCGTGAAACACTCAGTCACGACGATGATGCCGATTGGAGCGTTCACCCGTCTCGGGCGGCTGCGCGCTGCGTGACCGCCGCACCGGCATCGGGGTCATGCCGCGGCCGGTCGACGGCGTCGACGCGCGCCTGGCTCCGGTCTCGCTCTGCGGTTGCTCGGCCTGTGGTGGCTGGTTCTGTGGTTGCTGGTTCTGGGGTGGCGGTTGACGGCGCGTCGCGGGAGCTGCTGCCTCCTGCGCCTGAATGCGCGCCCGACGTTCCTTGTCGCGCATCGACTCGGTCTTCTCGTCGGCAAACTCTTCGCGCGTCGGCCCGTGCGGATCACGCGGGTCCGGCGGATCCTGGGGGTCCTGCACCGGCGGGAGTACACGCAGCAGGTCAGCGAAGCGTCGAACCACTTCGAGTCCCGTGTCGAGCTTGGTCGCGTCATCGGTCAACGGCATCGAACCGAGCGCCCAGTTGCCTTCGTCCCACAGCACCTCGACGTACGACGGCGCGTTGTTGGCCAGCGCGACCATCCTCCGGTCGCACACCCGTCGTGCGACGTCGAGGTCATTGGAGAACATGACACGCGGACCCATCGCACCGAGCAGTTCGACGTCGTCCTCCGCGGGCGCGAGCACATCCTCGTGGCGAAGGTCGACGATCACGTTCGACGGCGCGTTACGACGCACCGCGATCACGGTTGCGGTATCAGCGAGGTCGAAGACGACAGCCTCGGCACCGCCATAAACTCCGTATGCGACATCTTGAACCCCGACGCTGTCGGGAACGTTCATCGTCGCGCGGTGGAACACCTTGCGCAGCTTGGTATCTGAGGCACGGTAGGAGAAGTCGTGGGCATCACCCCACACGGCACGCTGGTGGCGGGTGCCGCTGGAACGCTTGCGGTCGAGCCACAGCAGGGCCGCCGCACCGGCCAGCGCCACGGCTGCGATCACGAAATAGACGATGGTCATCGCGCTACAGCCTACTTCAGGGGCACGCCGCTGATCGAGAATGCCTCGCTGCTGATCGAGCGCGCCCCACCCAACCGCTGATCGAGCCCACCCCGCTGATCGAGCCTGTCGAGATCACCACCCGCCGATCGAGCGCCCCCTCGCTGATCGAGCCGCCCCTCGCCGATCGAGCCCCGCTCCGCTGATCGAGCTTGTCGAGATCACCGATCGAGCCAAACCCCCGCTGATCGAGCTTGTCGAGATCACCGACCGAGCCCACCAGCACGGGCGCACCGTGGTTTCGACACGGCAGCTCGCTACGCTCGCGGCCTGCTCAACCAGCGGAAAATCCCCGCTGATCGAGCCAACCCCCGCTGATCGAGCTTGTCGAGATCACCTCCCCGACGCCACGTACCCCCGCCGCTTGTCGACGACGTTCCGCAGCGCCGTCGACAACTCCTCGCCGCCGGCCTCGCGCCCAGCCTCGACGTACCGCCGCAGATTGTCGAGCACCTGATCGGCGAGCTCGTCGCGCCACCCCACGACGTCGCCGCTCATATGCGCCGAGATCGCGACGTTGTCGAAGTCCCACAGGGGGCTGTCGTCTGGCAGCGGTTCGGTGACGAAGACATCGAGCGACGCCGCGCCGATCCCGCCGCTGCGCAGCGCGTCGGCCAGCGCCTCCTCGTCGACGAGCCTTCCCCTTCCGACGTTGACAAGGTGCGCGTCGGAACGCATCGCCGACAGCACCGACGCGTCGATCATGCCCTCGGTCTGCGCAGTGAGCGGCGCCACGACGACGACGTTGTCGAATTCGCCGACGTACGTGCTCAATTCGTCGGTCACACGCACCTCGCCGAAGTCGGGATCGTCGTGACGTGCCGTGCGCCCGGCGCCGGTCACGCGCATCCCGACGGCGCGCAGCAGCCGCGCAATCGCGCGTCCGATCCCGCCGGTCCCGATGACCAACACCGACGACCCCGCGGTCCGCGTCGTCTCGCGCCACACCCAGTCGTGCGCCGACTGCAGGCGCGCCGATTCGTGTAAGCGCTTGTCCCGCGCCAGGATCGACGCCAGCACGAACTCCGCGATCGGTTGGTCGAAGACGCCGTGTGCGTTGGTCACCACGATGTCGGAGTCGGCGAGCTCGTCGAACAGCAGCGAATCGACGCCCGCGGCGCAGACGTGCACCCAGCGCAGCGATTGTGTTGCGGCGCCCCAGTTGTCGCGCAGCGCGCGGGAGAAGAAGTCCCACACGACGAGAACATCGGCGCCCGGCAGCACCTGCGGCAAGGTCTCGACAGTGCACTGCCGCACGTCGGCGAGCGCCTCGAGGTCAGCGAGGTTGTAGGGACCCGGCGCGTCGTCGGCGCCGAGGAGAACAAGTTGCGGCTTGGTGGACGTCACACCCGCCACCGTATCCGTGTACGCACCCACCGGACACAGCACCCTGTCTAATTGTTGACAATCCGACGATCTGAGTACACCGTGTACCCATGACCCTCGCCGCAACGCCTCAGACCGCGTCGCTGTCGCCGATCCTCAAGCAGGCGACGCCCGTCGTCGTCGATCACGCACTCGGCTCGTGGATTCACGGAACCGACGGAAACAGCTACCTCGACTTCACCACCGGCATCGGGGTCACCAGCACCGGCCACTGCCACCCGAGGGTCGTCGCCGCAGCTCAGGAGCAGTGCACGAAGATCATCCACGCGCAGTACACGACGGTGATGCATCAGCCGCTGCTCGAACTCACCGAGAAGCTCGGCGCAGTCCTCCCACTCGGGCTCGACTCCGTCTTCTATGCGAACTCCGGGTCGGAGGCCGTCGAGGCAGCGGTGCGCCTGGCCCGCATGGCAACCGCGAAGCCCAACATCATCGTGTTCCAGGGCGGATTTCACGGGCGCACCGTCGCCGCCGCGAGCCTCACCACCGCGGGCACCCGATTCTCCGCGGGCTTCTCACCCCTCATGGGCGGCGTGCACATGGCGCCGTTTCCCTACGCGTACCGCTACGGCTGGAATGACGACGCCGCAATCGATTTCGCGCTCAAGGAACTCGACTATCTGCTCGCATCCCGCGTTGCGCCGAACGACACCGCCGCATTCCTGATCGAACCCGTCCTCGGCGACGGCGGATACCTCCCGACGCCGCCACGCTTCCTCGCAGGGCTCCGCGAACGCGCCGACCGCCACGGCATCCTGCTCGTCATCGACGAGGTGCAGGCCGGTTTCGGCCGCACGGGCAAGTTCTGCGGACATCAGCACGCCGACGACCTCACCCCCGACATCCTCGTCACCGCAAAGGGACTCGCGTCGGGCTTCCCGATCTCCGCGATCGCCGCATCGACGGAGTTGATGAGCAAGGCGTGGCCCGGCTCGCAGGGCGGAACATACGGCGGCAATGCCGTCGCCGCTGCGGCAGCCATCGCGACGCTCGATGTCATCGACGACGAGGATCTCGTCGAGAACGCACGTGTCCGGGGCGAACAGCTTCTGTCCGGAATCCGCTCTGTCACCTCCCATTACGACGCCATCGGCGACGTGCGCGGTCTCGGCCTCATGGTCGGCATCGAATTCGTCTCCCGCGACGGCGACACCCCGGTACCCCACGCGGCAACAGCTCTCGCCGTCCAGCAGGCCACCACTCGACACGGACTACTGACGCTCACCTGTGGACCAGAGGCCAACGTGGTCCGCTTGATTCCCGCCCTCGTCGTCACCGAGCACGAAATCGCGACCGGCGTCGAGCGATTCAGCGCAGCGCTGTCCGACGTCGCCGCCCGCAACGACGGCCCCTAGCCGCTCGCGATGGCTTTACATCCACTACCCACTCCCACGACGCCCACGCCGACGATCGTCACCGAACTCACCCGGCTCGGCGTCGAGGTCGACGCTTCGTCGCGTCGTCGTGCCGAATACTCCTACGACGCATCCAATTACCGGGTTCAGCCAGTGGCAGTTACCTTCCCCCGCGACGCCGCCGAGGTAGCTCGGATCGCAGCCTGCTGCCATCACCTCGGGACGCCCCTCACCGCACGCGGTGGCGGAACATCGATGGCGGGCAACGCTATCGGCGACGGTGTCATCCTCGACTTCTCGCGCTGCATGACGCGTATCCACCACATCGACGACGAAGCGTCGACCGCCCACGTCGACCCGGGCGTCGTGCTCACACACCTTGCCGCGGCCGCGCGCAACGCCACCGGCGGCCGCCTGACCTTCGCACCCGACCCGTCGTCGGCGTCGCGCGCCACCATCGGTGGGGCGATCGGTAACGACGCGTGTGGAAATCACTCGGTGCGCCACGGCCGCACCACCGACCACGTCGAGGCACTCGATCTCGTCACCGCTGACGGATTACGATTGACCGCAACGAGATCGGGCATCGAACCGACACTGCCGAATGATCCGGCAGCGACCGCGCGAGCAGCCGAACTCACCCGCGAACTCACCGACCTCACCACACGCAACCTCGCAGCCTTCCGCACCCAACTCGAACAGATTCCCCGCCAGGTGTCGGGATACCATCTGGCACATCTGTTGCCGGAGAACGGATTCGATGTCGCACGCGCACTCGTGGGCAGCGAAGGCACGTGCGCGATCGTCGTCGGCGCCACGGTCCGACTGGTCGCGGCTCCGACATCTCAGTTGCTCGTCTGCGTCGGCTACCGATCTGTCGCCGACGCCGCCCGCGACGTTCCCGACATCCTCCCGTTCGCGCCGTCGGCCATTGAGGGCATCGACCGCGGCATCGTCGCCACCATGGCCGCCCGGCGCGGACCCGACACCGTCGCGGGCCTCCCCGACGGCGACTCCTGGCTCTTCATCGACCTCGACAATGCGAGCGCCGCAGCGCAATCCGAATCCGACGTTCCCGCCACCGCGAAACGCCTGATCGAACGCCTACGCACACGAGGGCGCATGGTCGACGCCGCGTTCGTCGACGACGAGACCCGACGCCGCGGGCTGTGGCGAGTCCGCGAGGACGGTGCCGGCCTGTCCGCGCGCCTCGTCGATCCGGAGAGCGATGCTCCGACGACGCACGAGTCGTGGCCCGGCTGGGAAGACGCCGCCGTAGCGCCAGAACGTCTCGCCGATTACCTGCAGGACTTCACCGCACTCCTCGACGAATTCGACCTCACCGGCGTGCTGTACGGGCACTTCGGCGCGGGCTGCATGCACGTGCGGATCACCTTCGACCTGCGCACCGAGCAGGGTCGGGCGGTGATGTCGCGGTTCTGCACGCGTGCCGCCGAACTGGTTGTTGCTCATGGCGGTTCGCTGTCGGGTGAGCACGGCGACGGTCGCGCCCGATCAGCCCTGCTGCCGCTGATGTACTCCACCGAGATGCTGCGCGCCTTTGACGACTTCCGGCGGATCTGGGACCCCTCCGGTGTCCTCAACCCGGGCAACATCGTCGACCCCGCACCCATCACCGCCGACCTCGCACTCGCCGACGTTCCGAACCGACCGTGGCACTCCACCGAGCACCCCTCCGAACACGCCGGGCTCGATCCGTTCATCCACGCCGTGCAGGGCTGCATCGGTGTCGGTCGCTGTCGCACCACCAGTGGCGGGGTGATGTGCCCGAGCTATCGCGCGACCCGCGACGAGAAGGACTCGACGCGCGGCCGGGCACGCGTCCTACAAGACATGGTCCGTACCGCACCCAGCGTCGAATCCGGTTGGCAGTCAGCCGATGTCGCCGACGCACTCGACCTCTGCCTGTCGTGCAAGGCATGTTCGAGCGACTGCCCCACCGGCGTCGACATGGCGTCACTGAAGTCCGAGTTCCTCTCCCATCACTACCGACGCCGGCTACGACCCCTCTCGCACTACTCCCTCGGCTGGATGCCCGCGTGGCTTCCCGTCGCGACCTCCGTTGCACCACTGCTGAATCGAGTTCTGCAAGCTCCACTCGCCCGACGCCTCGCCGCTCGCGCAGGCGGCCTCGACGCTCGACGCTCCATGCCCCGCTTCACCACTCGCAGCGACAGACGCGCGGCACTCAGCACACTCAACCAACCAGCCGACGCCGACGTCGTGCTGATCGTCGACACCTTCACCAAGGCATTCCGCCCGCACGTGGCAACCGCCGCGGCACGCGTACTGGCCGCCAGCGGCGACACCGTCGCCACCCGCGCCGACGTGTGTTGCGGCCTGACCTGGATCTCGACCGGTCAGCTCGATCACGCCCGAAAGGTACTGGCCCGCACTGCTGATCAACTCGACGACGGCACCGACCGCCCCCTCATCGTCGCCGAACCCAGTTGCGCGGCCGCACTGCGCACGGACCTACCAGAACTGATCACCACGCCCGCCGCACATCGTGTCGCCGCGCGAGTGACGAGCTTCGCCGCCTACCTGCCCACACTCGTCGACGCGGGGCTGCAGGTCCCGGACCTCCCCGAATCGGTCACGGTCCAAACCCACTGCCACGAGTACGCGGCCTTCGGTGCGCACGCCTCGACGGCCGCACTGGCGTCGCTCGGCGTCGAGGTCACCACGGCCGACGGATGCTGCGGCGTCGCAGGCAACTTCGGCTTCGAGAAGGGCCACTACGAGGTCAGCGTCGCGGTGGCCGAGAACGCCCTCGCGCCCGCGCTCCGAGCCGCGCCGGAAACCCCGGTCATCACCGACGGGTTCAGCTGCGCGATGAGCGTCGACCACCTGACCGCCACCGACCCCCTCATCAACGCCCACGGGCAGCACCTCGCCGAACTGCTCGCACAGGCGCTGCCCCTTGCACAAGAACTACCCCGCGCACAGCCATCACCAGAGGAAGGACTCCGATGACACTTCTCGTCGACACAACCTGGACACCCGCGGCCTCGCAACGTCGCTTCGACGTGGAGAATCCGGCGACCGGCGAGGTCATCACGTCGGTCCCGGACGGCAACGCCGACGACGCGCTCGACGCCCTCCGTCGTGCCGCCGACGCCCAATCCGACTGGGCAGCAACCAGTCCCCGCTCACGCAGCGAGATCCTCTACCGCGCATACGAACTCATCACCGCGCGGACCGACGAGTTCGCGACCCTGATGACCACCGAGATGGGCAAGCCGTACCCCGAAGCGCGCGGGGAGGTTGCCTACGGCGCCGAGTTCTTCCGCTGGTTCGCCGAGGAGGCCGTACGCATCGGCGGCGACCACTTCCTCACCCCGGACGGCAACAACCGCGTCGTCGTCCGGCATCGTCCCGTCGGCCCGTGCATCCTGATCACGCCGTGGAACTTCCCATTGGCGATGGGAACACGCAAGATCGGCCCCGCGATCGCCGCGGGCTGCACCATGGTCTTCAAGCCCGCAGAGCTGACACCGTTGACCTCGCTACTCCTCGCCGACGTACTCCGCGAGGCAGGTCTGCCCGACGGCGTCCTGAACGTGGTCACCACAAGCGATCCCGGTGACGTCGTCGGCGCGTGGATGTCGTCGGGCCTCGCCCGCAAGGTCAGCTTCACCGGCTCCACCGCGGTGGGAAAGCTGTTGCTACGCCAGGCCGCCGACACGGTGATGCGCACCTCCATGGAGCTCGGCGGCAACGCACCCTTCATCGTCTGCGACGACGCCGATCTCGACACCGCGCTCGACGCCGTGATGGTCGCGAAGATGCGCAACATGGGACAGGCATGCACTGCGGCCAATCGCATCTTCGTGCATCGTGACGTCATGGACGAGTTCGCAAGCGGTCTCACGCAACGCATGTCAACACTCACCGTCGGCGACGGGATGTCCGAAGGCACCCAGGTCGGCCCCCTCGTCGAACGCAAAGCCGTCGACAAGGTCGAAGAGCTCGTCGACGACGCCGTTCGACGCGGAGCATGGCTTCAGTGCGGCGGCACCCGTCCCGACGGCCCCGGCCACTTCTACCCGCCGACGGTCCTCACCGACGTACACCCCGAATCCGCTCTCATGAGCACCGAGATCTTCGGTCCCGTCGCGGCTCTGATCCCGTTCGGCGGCTCAGGAATCGAGGCCGACGACACCGTGGTCGCAGCCGCGAACAGCACGCCCGCCGGCCTTGTCGGATACGTCTGCAGCCGCGACGCCGAGCGGCTCGACGCCATCTCGTCGAGCCTCGCGGTGGGTATGGTCGGGGTCAACACGGGTCTGGTCTCCAACCCCGCGGCCCCGTTCGGGGGGATCAAGGAGTCGGGCCTCGGCCGCGAGGGCGGACGTCTCGGCATCGAGGAGTTCCTCGACGTCACCTACACGTCCACCCCGATCCGACGGAGGCGATAGGTGTATCTCGGCGCCCAACTCTTCACCGACAGCGAGTACCGACAGCGGTTGACCCGCGTGCGCGAACTGATGGATCTGCAAGGACTTTCGGCGATCATCGTCACCGACCCCGCGAACATCTTCTACCTCATCGGGTACAACGCGTGGTCGTTCTACACCCCGCAGATGCTGTTCGTCCCCATCGACGGAGAGATGCTGTTCTTCGCCCGCGAGATGGACGCACATGGCGCACACCGCACCACCTGGCTACCCGACGAGCAGATCGTCGGCTATCCCGAGAGCTACGTACACCGCCCGCACGTGCATCCGTTCGACTGGGTCGCGTGGGCGCTGCGGCAACGTCACCAGGTCGCACCGGCGTCGAAGGGCGGCTCCGTTGGACTCGAGATGGACTCACACTTCTTCTCGCCCAAGGCGTATCGCGCACTGCACAACGCCATCCCCGAGTGGAAGCTCGTCGACAACTTCGAACTCGTCAACTGGGTACGCTCGGTGAAATCCGACGCCGAGGTGCAGCTCATGCGACAGGCCGGCATGGTGTGTTCAGAGGCGATGCGGGCTGCCATCGAGACCATCGATGTCGGTGTGCGGCAATGTGATGCGGCAGCAGCGATCTCACAGGCACAGATCACCGGCACCGACCAGTTCGGCGGCGACTATCCCGCGATTGTGCCGATGATGCCGACCGGTGCCGCCGCCGACACTCCCCATTTGACTTGGCACCAGGGCACTTTCACCCCCGACGAGGCCGTCGTCGTCGAATTGTCCGGTGCGCACAACCGGTATCACTGTCCCCTCGCCCGCACCGTGGCGCTGAGCGCACCGTCGAAGGATCTCGACTATGTCGCGGGCGCAACGGCAGAGGGCCTCAACAACGTCCTCGACGCGATCAAACCCGGCGTCGCCACGCGTGAGCTCGCGTCGACCTGGAACTGGACTCTCGCCAAGTACGGTCTCGAAAAGCCCTCTCGCCTCGGCTATTCCATCGGTATCGGTTATCCGCCGGATTGGGGTGAGCGCACCATCAGCATCCGCACCGAGGACGAAACCATCCTCGAAACCAACATGACGTTCCACATCGTCTGCGGAATGTGGATGGACGACTACGGTTTCGAGCTCTCCGAGTCGGTACGAGTCAGCCCGACGGGCGTCGAAACCTTCACCGCGTTCCCACGGGAACTGATCAGGAAATGAGGTGTCAGCAGTGACCACCATGAACTACACGCTCCCCCTTGCCGGACGCGCGAAGGATCTCGTCGGCTCGATGATCGATTCGTCGACGTCCCTGCTGGCCTCGCAAACGCACGACATCGTGCGCTTCGCGATGGGCTCACCCGCGGACGAGGCCGTCCCCGCCGCGGAGTTCCGGCAGATCGCCGGTGAGATCCTCGACAACTCGTCGTTCACCTACGGCGCCACCGAGGGCGAACCGCGGCTGCTGCAACTTCTCGTCGACTACCTCGCCACCACACCCGACCCGTCGAGCCTCGATCGCCTCGTCATCACCACCGGCGGCATGCAGGGCCTCGACCTCGCGTCCAAACTGTTCGTCGACCCGGGCGACCTCGTCGTCGTCGAATCACCGACGTACACCAACGGCAGTGCCACTGCGCTGTCGTACGGCGCGCAGCTTCTCGAAGTGCCCGTCGACGACGACGGCATGCAGGTCGACACCCTCGAAGACCTCGTCTCCCGCACCCGACGCACCCCCAAGGCGATCTACACGATCCCGACGTTCCAGAACCCGTCGGGCGTCACCCTCTCCGAGGAACGTCGACGCGAGCTGCTGCGGCTGGCGCACGAGTGGGGCTCGGTCATCATCGACGACGACCCGTACGGTCTCCTGCGCTTCTCCGGCGACGACGTCCCGACGTTCCAGACCCTGTCGCCGCACGATCCGCTGATCTTCTCGGTGCGGACGTTCTCCAAGATCCTCGCGCCGGGCTGGCGGGTCGGATGGGTCGACGCCGACCCGTCGCTGCGCCAACTGCTCATCAACGGCAAACAGGCGATGGACACCTGCACCAACGTGCCCAACCAGCACATCGTCGCCGAATACATCGCGCGCGGCGGACTCGAGGATCACCTCGCCGGCCTGCGGGTTCTCTACCGCGAACGCAGGGACGCAATGCTCGATTCGGTGGAGCGCCATTTCGGCGACCGCGTGTCGACGACGCACCCCGAGGGCGGCTTCTTCCTTTGGCTGACCCTGCGCGGCGAGTTCGCCGAGATCGACACCCGCGAACTGTTCGAGACCGCTCTCGCCGACGGCGTCGCGTTCATCCCCGGCCCCGCGCTGTCGCCGACCGGCCGGTTCCGCAACGCCCTGCGTCTGTGCTTCGCATCGAGCACGCCCGAGCGCATCGACGAGGGAATTCGACGTCTCGCCGGAAGCTGCGAGAGGATGTCTGCGAGAGGGTGACACAGAACAGCTGAGGTCGGCTTGGCAGTTGACGTTGGCACTGCCTAGCCGACGACCACGAAGGGAATCCCTGTGACGGTGAGCGAGTCCGACGCGGTGGTGGCCCGGATCCGTCCGGACGAGATCGTCGCGCTCACCAGAGCTCTGGTCGACGCCCCGAGTGAGAACCCCGGCGGCACCGAGGCTCAGGCTGTCGCCGTTCTCGAAAACGCTTGCCGCGATGCTGGTTTCACCGTCACCACCCATGAGGTGACGCCCGGCCGACCCAACCTCATCGCGACGCTACCCGGCGGCGACGGGCCAGGACTGATGTTCCTCGGACACTCCGACGTCGTCCCGGCCGGACCTGGCTGGACCGGTGATCCCTACCGCACCCGGTTGTCCGACGGCGTGCTGACCGGGCGCGGCACCGTCGACATGAAGGGCGGATTGGCCTCGGTCGTCGAGGCGATGTCGGCGTTGGCGCCGCTGGCCGCGCAGGGACGACTCTCCGGTCCGGTGCAGTTGGTCTGCACCGTCGACGAGGAGGAACACGGCGCGGGCGTCCGCGACCTGGTGGCCCGCGCCGACACCTCCCGCGACTTCATCGGTTGCGTCGTCGCCGAACCCACCGATCTGGTCGTCGTCCGCGGGTGTCGCGGGGCGTCGTATCTGGAAATCGACATCCGGGGCAAGGCCGCCCACTCCGGTCGCCCCGACGACGGCCGCAGCGCGATCTACGCGGCAGCGTCGATCATCGACATCATCCGGGCCGACCACGAGGCGATGACCGCGGGCGCCGCAGGTCTTCTCGGCTCGGGTACGTGGAACGTGGGGACGATGAGCGGCGGGCAAGGCATTTCCGTTGTCGCCCCGATGGCGGCACTCGGCGTCGACCGCAGACTGATGCCAGATGAGAGTGCGGATGCCATCGCCGAATGGCTGCGCGGCCGCATCGCCGCCGCAGGCATCGAGTCCGACGGCATCGAGGTCGACGTCGCGGTCACCATGGAGATGCCTGGCTTCGAGACTCCTGCCGACCACACACTGGTCACCGCAACCGTCGACGCGCTGAACTCACTCGACGCCCAGACGTCCGTCGGCGGCTGGACCGCGGCGTGCGACGGCGGTTTCGTCAGTCGCGACCTCGGCATCCCGGCGATCGTCTGCGGTCCGGGCAACATCAACACCCAGGCCCATCAGCCCGACGAATCCGTCGCGGTCGACGATCTGGTCACTGCCGCACGGGCTTACGCGTTGGTGGCGCTGGAACTGCTCGGCTGACGCCGCCCGCCCCGAGCACAGCGCGCACCGTCGAACGCACCCGCGCGTCGACCTCAGCCGGAGAGCCTTCGGGGAACTTTCCGCCGAGGTACAAGAACGCCAGCCCGTGCACCAGCGCCCACATCGCGGTCGCAACCTCTTCCGGCTCGGACGTCGAAACCGTTGCGGCGACAACGGTATTCAAATACTCATGGATCGCCTCGACGGCCTCGACCCGATCCGGGCTCGTCGGGTCGCACCGCTCGGCGAACATCGCGCGGAACAACCCCGACCGCTCCAACGCGAACCGCACGTACGCGACGGCGATGTCGGCTACATCGTCGACGCTCGCCGGCGACTCGCTCGCCGCTCTCAGCCGCGCAGTCAGCTCGCGATAGCCCACCGCAGCAACGCTCGAGACCAATGCCTCACGGTCGGCGAAGTGCCGGTAGGGCGCCGCGGGTGAGACGCCCGCGCGCCGTGCGACAGCGCGCAACGACAACTCGGCAGAGCGGTCCTCGTTGAGCAACTCGATCGCCGACTGCACCAGCGCTGCGGCGAGATCACCGTGGTGATACGACTCGGGCCTCGACATATGCGACATCTTATCGCTGGTTGAGCCGCCGGAGACCGTCAGCACTGCACGTGGGAGCCGGTATCAGCGCGTGACGGTACGCGCCTGGTCAGCGCGAAGTCACCGCCGTGGAGCTCTCCGGAACCGTGATGTCCTCGGTCCGCTCGGGAATCTCGGTGCCGCGCAACGACGCTCCGGCCGTCTCCTTCAAGAAGATCAGCGCCACCATGCCGATCGCACACGCGCCCATCATGTAGACGGCGGGAAACAGGTTCCAGCCCGTGTCGTTGACCACCGCTTCGTTGACGAGCGGTGCGGTACCGCCGAACGCGGCGGTCGCCACGTTGTAGGAGATTGCGAAGCCCGCGTAGCGCACCTGAGTGGGGAACATCGCCGGGAACGTCGCGGAGATGGTCGAGAGCTGAGGCACGTAGAACAGTCCCAGGATCACGAATCCCACTATCGCCCAAGCGAATCCCTTACCCATCAACCAGTAGAGCGGTATTGCGAATACGAAGAGTCCGATGAGCGAGAACCACCACATCGGTTTACGCCCGGTCTTGTCCGACGCCGCTCCGAAGAACGGGATCACCACCATCATCGCGAGCTGACCGATGAGCACCACCGTTGAACCCGACGACTCCGACAGCCCGATCGTCTCCTTCAGGTACGTCGGCTGATACGCCAGCAGCGTGTAATTCGCGACGTTGAGTGCGATCACCATGCCGAACATGATCAGGATCGGCTTCCAATAGTTGCTCAGCAGATCCTTGAAGCGGGTGTAGGCGCTTCCGGTGATCTCGTCGCGCTTGTCCAGCTCCTGGAACACCGGGGTGTCTTCCAGCTGCGATCGCAGATACAGACCGATCAACCCGAGCGGCAGCGCAATCAGGAACGGAATTCGCCAGCCCCACGTCTGCATCTGCTCGTCGGAGAGCAACAGCTCGAGGAACAGAACGATCGCGGTGCCCGCGCTGAACCCGGCGAGTGTGCCGAACTCCAGCAGCGATCCGTACTTGCCGCGCTTGTTGTCCGGCGCATACTCGGCCATGAACGTCGCAGCACCGCCGTATTCGCCGCCGGTGGAGAAGCCCTGAATCACGCGCAGCGCTATCAACAGAATCGGCGCCCAGATCCCGGCGACGGCGTGTGTCGGAAGGACACCGATCAGCGCAGTGGCACCGGCGATCAATAGAATCGTCATGGCCAGCACGGACTTTCGTCCGATCCGGTCACCAATGGGACCCCAAATCATGCCGCCCAACGGGCGTAGGACGAATGAGATCGCGAACCCGAGCATGGTGCCTATCGAGCCGAGCGACCCCGGGAAGAATGCTTGCGTGAGGTAGGTGGCGGTCGCGGCGTAGACGCCGTAGTCGTACCACTCTGTTGCGTTGCCGATCGCCGACGCGCCAATTGCTTTGCGGAGTAGAGCTTTTCCTTCTCGCGACTCGGGGTCGGGTGCGAGATCCTCATAGGTTGCCGAGGAGTTTGCCGTAGCCATCTGTGCCTTCCTGGGTGGACTCGGGGCCAGTGTGTCTTCGCGCTGACTCACATCGGTGGGCGGTGATCAGTACACGTCGTCTAGAGCAGTCGGCGGAGACCGTCTCTCATGTGTTCGATCATCAGCTCGTCGGCCGCCTTCGCATCTCCAGCCGCGATGGCGTCCACCAATGCCTGGTGTTCGTCGGTACGTTCCTTTCCCGAGGAATACGTTCCCCGCATCGCGCGTAGACACATCTTCGTTTCCACGAGGATCGTGCTGTGCAAGCGCGACAATCGTTGACTCCGCGCGTACTCCACCAAAGTCTGATGGAACCGCATATCCGCTTCGGCCATGTCTTCGCCGTTCGGATCGTCGATATGACGACGCATCAACGCAACCACGTCGGTGAGAGCTTGCACCGCCGCAGGGTCGCCGTGTTCGATCACCTGCTCTATTGCCGCACGTTCAACGGCCGTCCGGGCGATGTACATGTCCCGGATGTCGTCGTCATCCATCGAAACGACGAACAAGCCTCGGTTGCGGTGACTCACCAGCAACCCTTCTGCAGTCAGGCGTTGCATCGCCTCTCGCAGTGGCCCCCGACTCACTCCCAGGTCTGCTGCGAGACCCGCTTCGGTCAATTGTGAACCGGACGGAAAGTTACCGTTCGCAATCGCATCGTGCAACTTTCTGGCGATGATCGCAGGTGTCGACTCCTGCTCGATCGGTTCGAGAACCCTACGGCGACCCTCCGATCGAGCTCGCTCCATTGTCATCGTGACCATCCTCTTCTTCGTACTCTATGCACGCGCAAATGTCAGGGTTTCGCCGCGAGCGCCGCCCATCCAGATGTCGTTGCATGCTGCGGCGAACTCGACGAGACCATCGGTGATGGTGGCGAACACATTTCCGGGAACCCATCCGACATCCCCGTTGACCAGCAAGTTGTTTCGACCATAGAAGACTGCAAGGTCGATGAGCAGTGAGTGTTCCGACGGCGCGGCGTCGGATTCGTAACCGTAAGCGGGATTGTCCAATACACCGTCGAAGGTGAAATAGCAAAGGTCGCCCGGTATCGGTGTGACCGTCGTGTTCTCCGGTCCCGGTTCATGCGCCGCGAACGCGGGCGCCAACGTGTAGATCTCGTTGCGCGCAAACTTGCCGTGAAAGACCTGACCCCCCAACGGCAAAGCGTCCCACACCGCGGCGGCGGTGCGCGGCGCCTCGGCGTCGAGCAGTCTCGCCCGGGCGCTGACATCGCGCGATGTGAGGCTGACGATGATAAAGCGATCGGTCACGAGCCATCTCGACTTTCGTTGAGGTGAGCAGACTTTCGTCGAAAGTCTGCATCTGCGAGCGTGCCGACGTTCGCGACCGACTCGTATGCCGCGGCCACGCGCAGCACTGTCGCGTCGTCGTGGCGTGCTCCCACGATCTGAATGCCAGTGGGCAGCAACGGGTCCTGCGCAAACCCGCTCGGCACCGTGATCGCAGGTTGACCGGTGAGATTGAACGGATAGCTGTACGGCGTCCACGACGTCCAGTCCTGCGACGACGAACCTGCAGGCACGTCGACGCCCGCCTCGAATGCGACGGACGGCATCGACGGTGTCACCAGAACGTCGTAGTCCTCGTGCAGTGCACCCATCTGTGTGCCCATTGCCATTCGCAGCGCAGTGGCATCCACATAGTCGGCCGCACTGAAGTCGTGGTGACGTTCCAGTGCCGCAAGCAGTTTCGGGTCGACGCGATCCCGCAGGGCAGGGTCCAGAGCCCCGACCACCGCGGCCGCTCCCGCGAACCACACCGTGTGGTACGCCCAGACCGGATCGTCCCACCCGATGTCGACCTCGTCGACCGTGGCTCCGAGGTCGCGTAGAACGCCGACCGCAGCCTCAGTATTCGACTGCACCGCAGCATCATTGACGCCATAGCCGAGATCGGGACTGTAAGCGACGCGGACGCCATCCAAACCCCGCGCGCCCGCGATGATCTCCGGGGCGACAGGTTGCGGCGTCGGCCCCGCCGACCAGTCACGCGAATCGAAACCACTGATGACGTCGAGCAACAACGCGCAGTCGACGACGCTGCGCGTCATCGGTCCGACGTGTGCCACCGGCGCGAACGGACTCGGCGGATACATCGGCACCCGGCCGAGCGTCGGCTTGAGTCCGACAACTCCGCAGAACGCAGCCGGAATACGAATCGAGCCGCCACCGTCGGTGCCGACCGACAGCGGCCCGAGTCCCGCCGCGAGGGCAGCGGCGCTACCTCCGCTCGAACCGCCCGACGTCCGATCGGTCGACCACGGATTGCGCGTGATGCCGGTCCGGGGACTGTCGGTCACGCCTTTCCAGCCGAACTCAGGCGTCGTGACCTTGCCGAGCGGCACGGCTCCCGCCTCGCGCAGTCGTGCCACCGCTGGCGCGTCGACGTCGGATCGTTGTGTGTCAGGGCTCAGCGTCAACGAGCCGCGCAGCGTCGGCCACCCCTCGGTGAGCAGGAGATCCTTGATCGACACCGGCACGCCGTCGAGCGGACCGATGGGAGTCGACGCGGCGTAGCGAGCCGCCGATTGGCGTGCGGCAGCCATCGTCGTATCAGGGTCAACGACGCAGAAGGCGTTGATCTCGACGTTCACCTGCGGGATGGTGTCCAGTAGCTCGGCAGCGACGTCGACAGGGCTCAGCAAACCACTGCGGTAGGCGTCACCGAGCTCCGACGCCGACATCGTGCGCACTGAGTCCTGCATGGTCACCTCCGGTTCCGATACGGTGAGAACAACAATTGTTTGATTGTTGACAATCTAGTCGGGAGGTCAACCCGTGACAACCGCTATCACCGCGGTCCTCTACCCGGGACACGCGGCCGAGGACGACTACCAGCTCATCGAGGACGCACTCGGCCCGTCGATTCGCCTGCCCGTGGTGATCACCGAAATCGACTCCGACGATCACACCGTCGGCGCCATGCGGGCTGTCGGCGAGTCCGACCGACTACTCGACGGCGCACAGCGCGCACGCACACACGACCCCGCAGCGTTGATGTGGGCGTGCACCTCGGGCAGCTTCCTCTACGGGTGGGAGGGCGCACAACGGCAGGCCGCGCAGTTGTCCGAGGTTGCGGGACTACCCGCATCGTCGACGTCGCTCGCGTTTGCCGAGGCGTGCAGAGCGCTCGGGATCGACGCGGTCGCGGTCGCGGCGAGCTATCCGAGCGACGTCGCCGCGGGATTCACGACGTTCCTCGCCGGCGCGGATATCGAGGTGGTCGGTATCCGCGCCAACGACATTCTGACCGCGACCGACGCCGGGTTCATCGACGGCGACACCCTGTTCGACATGGTTGTCACCGCCGATCAGCCTGCGGCGCAAGCCATCCTGATTCCCGACACCGCACTACACACGGCAACCTGGATCAACGACCTCGAGGCGCAGGTGGGTAAACCGGTCCTCACCGCGAACCAGGTGACCGCCTGGGAGGGTGCGCGGCTGGCGGGCGCAACCCCGCACTCCGACAAGCTGGGCGCGTTGTTCAGTCAGACGCCGCTTGTTCAGGCTCCGCGCCTCCAGACCCAGCCTGCTCAGGTGCCGAGTGTCCCCGTACGAAGCGATACCCCATCCCGGCCTCGGTGAGCAGATGCACCGGATGCGCCGGGTCGTCTTCGAGTTTGCGGCGCAGACTGGCCAGGTACACGCGCAGATAGTTGGTCTGGTTGAGGTACTTGGGACCCCACACGGTACTCAGGATGTCCTTCTGCCCCACCAGTTTTCCCTCGTTGCGCACGAGCAGTTCGAGAATCCCCCACTCGGTCGGCGTCAGGTGGATCTGCTCACTGTGGCGCGACACCTGCTTCGCACTGAGGTCGACCACGAAGTCTCCCGCGTCGACAACCGGCACCTCCGACGCATCCGGCGCAGCGACTCCACGACGCACTGCTGCACGCAGTCTCGCCAAGAACTCGTCCATCCCAAAGGGTTTCGTGACGTAATCGTCGGCGCCCGCGTCGAGCGCAGCCACCTTGTCGACCGATTCGCCGCGCGCCGACAACACGATGACCGGCACGTTGGTCCACCCGCGCAATCCCTCCAGAACCGTGAAGCCGTCGATGTCGGGAAGCCCGAGGTCGAGGACAACCACCTGCGGGTTGACCTTGGCTGCCGCGGTCAGCGCCGCGGTTCCCGTCGACGCCGTCGTGACAGCGAAGCCACGGGCGCTCAGATTGATTCGTAAGGCCCGCAACAACTGTGGTTCGTCGTCGACAACCAGAACTCGGATTCCGTCGGTCATGACTCGTCGTCCTCCGCCGGAAGTGAAACGACCATCGTGGTGCCGCCGCCCGGTGTCTCCTCTACACCGAGCGTGCCACCGATCGCGGCGGTAAACCCCTGCGCTACAGACAGACCCAGCCCGACGCCCCCGTCGGCACCGTTGCGGTCGCCACCCTGAACGAAGGCGTCGAAGATCTGCCCGCGTCTGTCGGCGGGAATCCCGGAGCCGTGGTCGATCACACGAATGACGGTACGCGGCACACCGTCGTCGTCGGTCTCGGACTCTGCCGCGACCTCGACACCGGCGCCACCTCCCCCACCGTGGCGCACCGCGTTGTCGATCAGGTTGGCCAGGACGCGTTCGAGCAGTCCACCGTCGGTGTATGCCCACATCGCGTGGAAGGTGAAAGCGATCTCCGGGATGGGCCCACCGACCCAGCTCACCGCGGTCGCTGCACGGTGCACCACCTCGACGAGGTAGGTGCGCGCCAGTCTCGGCCGCACGGCACCTGCCGCGAGCCTCGACGAGTCGAGCAGATTTCCGACAAGCGCCGACAGGTGGTCGACCGACTCGTCGATTGTCTCGAGGAGTTCTGAGGTGTCCTCCGGGCTGAATGTCACGTCGCCCGCACGCAGGCTCGACACCGCGGCTTTCGCGCCGGCCAACGGTGTGCGCAGATCGTGGCTCACCGCGGACAGCAGTGCGCGACGCATCTCGTCGGTCTGGGCGAGTGCACGTGCCTCGGACGCCTCGCGTTCGAGTCGACGACGCTGCACCGCGCCGGCGGCCTGGATCGCCACCGAGGTGAGTACCCGTCGATCCCGACCGCCGAGTTTCGGCCCGCGCAACAGCAATTCGTATTCACCGCCGGGGACCGGGCAGACCGTGTCGGCGTCTTCGGCGCGCTGCGGCGGGTCGTCGCCGACGGCGGCGTCGACGACGCGTCGACCATCTTCTTTGTGCACCACCGACACCGCGGCCTGGTCGTAGGTCTCACGCACGCGCTGCAGCAGTGCCGACACGTCAGCCCCGCCAAGCACGGCGTCGGAGAACAACGCCAACAACTCGGCGTCACGGCTTGCCAGGCTGGCTTGTCGACGCCTGTTCGCAGCCGAATCGACCAGTGCGGCAACCGCTATCGCGATCACCAGCATGACAAGGATGGTGATGAGATTGTCGGGCTCGTTGATGGTGAACGTGAACCGTGGGTTGGTGAAGAAGTAGTTGAGCAGCAGGCCGGCCACCACCGCCGACAATGCCGCAGGCCCGATGCCGCCCAGCAGCGAGACCGCGAGCACCGTCACGAAGAACAACGCCGACTCGCTGGCGAACCCCAACCAACGGTCCAGGACGGCGAGTATGACCGTCATGATCACCGGCACCACGACCGCCGCGACCCAGCTCAACGGACGATGGAAGCGCGTGTCGCGAATGTCGAGCCGGTTTCGACGACGCGTCTCGTCGTGGGTGACCATGTGGACGTCGATCTTCCCGCTGTGCGCAACGACATTCGCGCCGACGCCCTCGTCGAAGAGTCGTTGCCAGCGCGGGCGGCGCGACGTACCCAGCACCAACTGCGTCGCGTTGACGCCGCGTGCGAAGTCGAGGAGCGTCGACGGGATGTCGTCGCCGACGACGGTGTGGATTCGCGTGCCGAACCCTTCGGCCAACTCGTGCAGCCGGGACAGTTCGGCAGCGGGCGTCCCGACGAGTCCGTCTCCGCGGATCACATGCACCACAACCAGTTCCGCGCTCGACCGTGACGCAATGCGACTCGCTCGACGCATAAGGGTCGCGGATTCGGGTCCACCGGTGATCGCGACCACCACGCGCTCGCGTGCTTCCCACGTGTCGGTGATCGCGTGCGCCGCGCGGTAGTCGGCGAGATTGTCGTCGACGCGGTCGGCGAGCCACAGTAGTGCCAATTCGCGCAGTGCCGTCAGATTTCCCTGGCGGAAGTAGTTCGAGAGCGCCCCGTCGATGCGTCCGGCCGGGTACACCTTGCCCGCACTGAGTCGTTGACGTAGCGCCTGCGGGGCTATGTCGACCAACTCGATCTCGTCAGCGGCACGCACCACGGCGTCGGGAACGGTCTCGCGCTGGATGACACCGGTGATCTGGGCGACGACGTCGTTCAGACTCTCCAGATGCTGCACGTTGACCGTTGTCAGCACGTCGATGCCCGCGTCGCGCAACTCCTCGATGTCTTGCCAGCGCTTGGCGTTTCGCGATCCGGGAGCATTCGTGTGCGCCAGTTCGTCGACGAGTGCGACGCGTGGGGCACGCGCCAGCACGGCGTCGAGATCCATCTCGTCGAGGACGGCCCCGCGATACACCTCCTCGCGGCGCGGAATCTCCTCGAGACCATCGGTGAGAGCCGCGGTTGCCGAGCGCCCGTGCGACTCGACAACCGCGATCACCACATCTACACCCTCGTCGGCGAGACCTCGTGCATGCGAAAGCATTTCGTAGGTCTTGCCGACTCCGGGCGCACACCCGAGGAAGACTTCGAGTCGTCCCCGGGTGTCAGCACCTGAACCCATGGAACTGAGTCTAATCAGCGCGACCGGCGATCACTTGCACACCGTGTGACCCAGCGCGAGGTTCACCTCGAGCACATTGACGCGCTGCTGCCCCAGGAATCCGAACTGCCGACCCGACGTGTGAGCGTCGACGATCTCGCGGACGGCAGCCTGCGACTTTCCGCTGTTCCGGGCGATCCGCGAGATCTGGATCGCTGCGTATTCGGGGCTGATCTGCGGGTCGAGGCCCGAGCCGGAACCCGTCACGGCGTCCGCGGGCACCGCCGACGGTGCGACGCCCTCACGCTCGCCGATCAACGCGCGGCGGGCGGTGATGTTGTGCGCGAGCGTCTCGCTGTTGGGGCCCTGATTGCTCGCGGCCGAGGCCGACGGATCGCCGGTGGCCATCGGATCGTCGGCCGAGCCGAGCACCCGCGCGTGCAGATAGCTGTCGGGAGTCCCAGCAGGTGCCTTCGGATCGACCCCGATCAGCGACGACCCGGCGTTACAGCCCGTGGCGTCGGTCATCTGCGACCCCTCTGCTGAGTTCGACCCGATGCGCGATGCCGCCCAGACAACCGTCGGATAGGCGACGCCGAGGATCACTGTCAGCGCCACGAGCATCGCGAACGCGACGGCACACTGCCGGAGGAATCCGGACGTGATGGTGTTCATGCTGCGATTACCCCATTCCCGGGAGGAAGCGGACGACGAGATCGATGAGCCAGATCCCCACGAACGGGGTGATCACGCCTCCGACGCCGTAGACGAGTAGGTTGCGCCCCAACAACTTCGACGCCGAGCTGGGTCGGTACCGCACACCACGCAGCGAGAGCGGGATCAACGCGACGATGATGAGCGCGTTGAACACCACCGCCGACACGATCGCCGACTGTGCCGAGTGCAGCCGCATGATGTTGAGCGTGTCGAGCTGCGGATAGATGCTCACGAACATCGCAGGCAGGATCGCGAAGTACTTCGCGAGGTCGTTGGCCAGCGAGAACGTGGTCAGTGCGCCGCGAGTGATCAACAGCTGCTTGCCGATGGCCACGATGTCGATGAGCTTGGTCGGGTCGGAGTCGAGGTCGACCATGTTGCCGGCTTCCTTCGCCGCCGACGTTCCCGAGTTCATCGCCACACCGACGTCGGCCTGCGCGAGCGCGGGGGCGTCGTTGGTGCCGTCACCGGTCATCGCGACCAGTCGTCCACCTGACTGCTCGGCACGGATCAGTGCCAGCTTGTCCTCCGGTGTCGCCTCGGCGACGAAGTGGTCGACGCCTGCTTCGGCGGCGATCGCCTTCGCGGTGAGCGGGTTGTCGCCGGTAACCATGACCGTGCGGATACCCATCTCACGCAATTGCGCAAAGCGTTCTGTCATACCGGGTTTCACGACGTCCGACAGCTGGATCACACCCAGCACACGCGGCGTTTCGTCGTTGACGGCGACGACCAGCGGCGTACCTCCGCCGTTCGAGATCTCGGCGACCCGTTCGGTCACCTCGACAGGCATGTCGCCACCGAGCTTCGTCACCCAGCGTGCGACCGCATCGGCGGCACCCTTGCGGTACTCGACGACAGGGCCGGGACCCGTGCGTACATCGATACCGCTCATACGCGTCTCCGCGGTGAAGGGCACGACCTCGAACTCGGGATGCTCGTGACCACGCGTCGCGGCAAGCGCTTCCGCGTCGGCGGGCACCACATCATGCTCGTCCAAACACAATTCGACGATGCTGCGTCCCTCGGGAGTGTCGTCGGCGAGACTGCAGCGGTAAGACACCTCGGCGAGCTCGGCCGTCGAGGTACCCGGGCCGGGGAAGATCTCGGTGGCTCGACGATTACCGAAGGTGATGGTGCCGGTCTTGTCGAGCAGCAGGGTGTCGATGTCGCCCGCGGCCTCCACCGCGCGGCCCGACATGGCGAGCACGTTGCGCTGCACGAGCCGGTCCATGCCCGCGATACCGATCGAGCTGAGTAGCGCACCGATCGTCGTCGGGATCAGGCAGACGAGCAGCGCGATCAGCTTGATCGCATCGGGGCTCTGGCCCGCATACTGCTGCATCGGACCGACCGCGACCACCGCGAGCAGGAAGATCAACGTCAGGCTCGCGAGCAGGATGTCAAGTGCGATCTCGTTGGGCGTCTTCTTGCGCGACGCACCCTCGACGAGCGCGATCATCCGATCGACGAAGCTCTCTCCGGGCGCGGCGGTGATCTTGACGACGATCCGGTCGCTGAGAACCACCGTGCCGCCCGTCACCGCGCAGCGGTCGCCGCCGGACTCACGCACCACCGGAGCGGACTCGCCGGTGATGGCCGACTCGTCGACCGTCGCGATGCCGTCGACGACGTCGCCGTCGCCCGCGATCACCTCACCGGCCTCGACGACGATCAGATCGCCGACCCGCAGGGCCGTTCCCGAGACCTGAGAGATCGAACCGCTCTCGTCGAGTCGACGAGCCAAGCTGTCGCGCTTCACCTTTCGCAGTGAATCGGCCTGTGCCCGACCGCGGCCCTCCGCGACGGCCTCGGCCAAATTCGCGAAGAGCACGGTGAACCACAGCCACGCCGCGATCAGCCATGCGAACCACGACGGCCGCCAGATCGCGAGCACCGTGGTCACGATCGACCCGATGTACACGACGAACATGACCGGATTGCGCGCCTGGTCGCGCGGGTTGAGTTTCCGCAGTGCCTGCGGAACCGACGTGATGAGCTGACGAGGATCGAACGAGCCGCGCGAGACCAGTTGTGTCTCTTCACGCTGTTCGACCGTCGCCTCCTCGGGTGTCACATCGGATTCGATGGTGTTGACGCTCACAGAAGTGCCTCCGCGATGGGTCCCAGCGCCATGGCCGGGAAGAAGGTGAGACCGGCGACGAGAAGGATCGTGCCGAGTAGCAGTACGCCGAACAGAACTCCGTGCGTGGGCAGATTGGCCTCGGCGCGCACGGCCTCCTGCCGCTCGAGGACGGCAACCACCCCGCCGCTACCGCTGGTCGAGCTGTCTTCGCTGGTAGAGCTGTCTTCGCTGGTCGAGTCGCTACCGCTGGTCGAGCTTGTCGAGACCACCCCACCGCCAGTCGAGCCCTCACCGCCAGCCGAGCTCCCACCGCTGGTCGAGCTCCCACCGCTGGTCGAGCCTGTCGAGACCACCCCGCGCGGGCGTTGGCGGCTGAGCAGCCCCGCGAGCGCGAGCACGAACACGATCGGCAAGAACCGGCCGAGCAGCATCGCCATTCCGAGCGACGTCTGGAACCAGTCACTGGTGACCGTCAGCCCACCGAACGCGCTGCCGTTGTTGTTCGCGGCCGACGCATACGCGTAGATCACCTCGGAGAAGCCGTGGATCGATCCCGGAGTCCCCGGGTCGCCACTGTTGCCCTGGGCGTCGAGCGTCGAACCCATCGCAACGCTGACACCGACGCCGACCAGCACCAGAGCGGGCATGACCAACACGTATAGCGCCGCCATGGTGATCTCGTTCTGGCCGATCTTCTTTCCGAGGAACTCCGGCGAGCGTCCGACGAGTAGACCGCCGACGAACACCGTGACCACAGCCATCATCAGGATTCCGTAGAGTCCGGTGCCGACGCCGCCGGGCGCGACCTCACCGAGAAGCATGTTCCAGATCACCGCTCCACCACCACCGGCAGAGAGGCTGTCGTGGGCGGCATTGACTGCGCCCGTTGACGTTCCGGTTGTCGAGACGGCGAACAACGCACTTCCGGGAATACCGAAACGCTGTTCTTTGCCCTCCATCATCGCGCCGGCAGCCTGAGCGGCGAGACCGTTGGTGTGCGATTCGAAACTCCACACGATCGCGAGCATCACGCCCCAGATCGCCGCCATCACGCCGAGCAGCGTGAGGCCCTGGCGTCGATCGCGCACCAGCGTGCCGTAGGTACGTGTCAGGCAGATCGGAATGATCAGGATCGCAAGGATTTCCACGACGTTGCTGAACGGCGTCGGATTCTCGAACGGATGCGCCGAGTTCGCCGACAGCGTGCCGCCGCCGTTGGTTCCGAGTTCCTTGATCGCCTCCTGAGAAGCGAACGGCCCCACCATGCTTCGAGCAGGATCGCCCGACATCGTCGTGAAGCCGAAGCCGCTGTGCCACGACTGCACCACGCCCTGAGTCAGCAGCAGGATCGCGACGATCACGCTGAGCGGCAGGAGAATACGCACGCATGTGCGCGTCAGATCGACCCAGAAGTTGCCGATCAGGCCGTCGCCGCGTCGGTTCACCAATCCTCTGATGAGCGCGACGGCCACAGCCATGCCGACGGCGGCAGACACGAAGTTCTGCACAGCGAGTCCGAGCATCTGGGAAAGGTTGCTCATCACCACTTCTGGCGAATACGACTGCCAGTTGGTGTTGGTGACAAACGAGATCGCGGTGTTGAACGCCGTCGCCGGATTGACACCTGCCTTGCCGTCCGACCAGGGCAGCACGCCCTGTAGCCGCTGCAGCAGATAGAGGAACAGAAACGAGATCAGCGAAAAGGCCAGTACCGCAACCACGTAGCCGACCCACGTCTGTTCGCGTCGGGCGTCGACGCGAGCCAACGAGTAGATCGCGCGCTCGGGCAGCAGGTCGCGAGTGCTGCGGTACACGCGGGCCATGTAGTCGCCCAGCGGCACGTAGACGACTGCGAGAACCAGGACGACGAACGCCACCTGGAGCGCCCCCGCAAGGGATGAATTCACGTTCAGAACCTTTCCGGCTTGATCAGCGCGATCATGAGGTAGATCGCTGTCGCCGCCGACAGGACCAGCAGAACCACGTTCAACACTCCGTCTGCAGTCATCGGCCGATCCTCGCGTCGACGCCCCGGACCACCAGGACGCATATCGCGAAGCCGATCAACGCGGCGAGTACATAAAGCACATCGGCCACTTGTCACACTCCTTGGCTGGGCATGCCGAACGTCGAGCTGGCGAACGGCGCACCACAGCTTCTGTCTAATTCGTCTGTGTTGGAAGACCTCTTAACGTGTTCCATACGCGGCGCCGGGGTTTGTTGACGCAACCTTCGCGCCAACCGACTCAGCCGTGCAGCGGGCCTCGTCAAAGGCGCGTCAAAGGCGCGTCAAGATCTGCGCTCACGGCGTCGAGAAGTCGTGAGGAATACGCTCTCCCGCGCGTGTAGGAGTTAGAACCGATCACATGAACGAGTCAGGATCGTCGCGCTGGGGATACGTCCAGGTCGGCTACGCGCGCCATTGGGTCTGCCATCGCATCGTCGTGTATCCGCCCGGCACCAGCGAGGACGACGCGCGCTGGCTGCGCGTGTGGCGGGCACTACCCTTCGTCGCGATCGCGACGGTGTTGACCGCAGCGTTGATCGCGTCGTGGATGGGTCGCTCCGGGCTTGCCGGAATGCTGAGTGGAATGGTTGTCGCGTTCGCGACGGTTGTGGTCGTGGGGCAGCGGACCCACCTGGTGCGCACGCAGACACGCACAATGGAGGCGTGGACGGGTTACGGAACGGACGCCACCGCCCGAGCTACCCAGCGGAGTATCTGCGAACTCGGCGCTGCCCTGCGCGACGCCGATGGTCGTCTCGCTTCAGGTGCGATCAGCCCCGTCGAACACGAAATGGTGTGGGCCCGTTGCTATCACGAGATTCCCGCTGCCCGGCGGCGTCGACTCAGCGCGGTGTGATCGCGATGCCGATCGTCCCATCCTTGCCACGACGGATCAGGCTTGCCTTGACGAGACCCCAGCCGACGATGCCGTACTTTTTCGAGATCGCGCTGCGCACGCGATCGGTACCGGCGGCGTCGAGGATCGTCGCGGTTCCGTCCACCGGTTGACCCTCGAGCTTCTTTCCGCGGGCATCACACGCCTGGACGACGACGTGCGGGTCGCGTCGAATCCGCTTGACCTTCCACGAGCCGGTCTCTGTCCACATCAGCAGCGACTCGCCGTCGTAGGCCGCCCACAGAGGCGACGACACCGGCGTCCCGTCTTTGCGAAAAGTGGTCAGCTGCACGTACTTTGCATCGGTCGCAGCGTCGAAGGGCTTATCGGTGGCCATACCCAACCCTACTTCGCTCAACCCGATATCGGAGTCGCTCACGCGGCGCGTGCGAACAGCGACTGGTCGGCAGCAGGTACCGCGTAGGAGTGAGTGATCCCCGGCGACAGCACGCCGGCGTCGACGAGCGTCGCCCACGCGGTCACCTGGTTGGCCGAGAGCACCGGTTTGCCGAGTTCGGCTTCGAGTGCGCCGAGGACGTCGTAGGTCCAGAGGTTGGTGCAGGACACGAAGATCGCGTCGGCGTCTGGATGGTCGGCGCCACGGATCAGATCGGCCGTGACCGAATACGGAATGGTCCAGATGTCGTGGTCACGACCAAGTCCGGCCTGCGCCACCACGCTGCGTCCGGCTTGCGCGAGAAAGTCACACAGCAACCCGGTGAGCGCATTCGTATAGGGCGTCGCCACGGCGATCCGACTGATTCCCAACGCATCCAACGCGCGTAACAGCGCTTCCGACGTCGTGACCGCACGCTGCGCACCGGCACCCAACATGCAGTTGGAGAGTTCGACGGCCCCGGAGATGCCGTAGACAAAGCTGCCCGACGCACACGCGTACGCGTATGCACTGGGCCGAACGGCCGATATCGCGCGCACCGCCGCCGCGATCTCGGCGTGGTTGTTCAGGTCCTTGCACATGTCGACGTCGACCGGGGCGTCGATGAATCCGGTCCGAGTGAAGTGCAGCGAGACGCCGTCGGGCATCCAGCGCCACAGCTCGCGGTCGAGAGCCATATCGAACGGGCAGACGATCCCGATGCCAACCTGCTCGCCGGGGCCATCACCCCACCCGAATTCGTACTCCATGCAGGCATGATGACACATTGTCGGATTGTTGACAGTTCGAGCGCGCAAGTCACGTACCTGCGGATCCGCGGTCTGGGTAGCGATGTTCCACAGCCGTTCTCCGACGTGTCCGAATTGTCGTACCCGCCCTGTAGCGTTGTTGTCAGATCGAACACACAAGCGATCACCGACACGCGGAGAAAAAGGGGGTGGCCATGACCGACATCATCGACGACCACGTCCCGGCTTCGCCATTTTCGAACTCGCCGCTCTCGTTCACCGCCGCTGACCTCGACACCATCGGCCACCTCTCCGGTGCCGAACTCAACGACGTCGCCCGCACCACCCAACGGCTGGCACGCCAAGCCGAAGCACGCACCGCGCTCATGGCCTTCC
>NZ_LZTC01000066.1:0-4948 GCF_001665905.1 Gordonia sp. 852002-50395_SCH5434458 | reverse complement strand
CCCTTGCCCACTCCCACGGTCGGCTACGAGACGGCAGGTACCAAAGCAATCCACCAGACCCAACGCCCCCAGGAGACCACCCGTGAGCACCACCACCGACACCCCCAAAGGCTTGCGCCTGAGCGTCTATCGCAACGCCGCCGGCACCGACTGCACCCTGGGCGGCATCACCGCTACCCACACCGACGTGACCCTCGTCGGCTACATCACCGACGGCGACGAGAGCACCACCCGCGAATCACTGCGTGAGGACGTACTACCGCAGCGCGCCGCGACCATGCTGCCGCGAGAGTGCCGAGTGTTCACACCCACCGACGACGCCCCCGCCGTTCTCGTGCGTTACTCCGCATCGCTCTACCCGAACGGCGTCGGCCGTGCAATTCACCTCATTCCTGCCGACCTCCCAGCCGGACGACACGCCATGTTCGGCGGCAACTACAGCGGCGTCGGAGACACCCGATTTGGTCAACTCACCGAGCAACTGACCGGGTATCGCCACTACATCGTTCCCGTTCACGACCGCATCGAATCCTGACCGGCCACCAGCCCACCACACACGAGAGGACAAACCCCATGCAGATCACCCGCCGCGAGTACGACCGCAAACGAGCACACAACTACGCAGGCCCCCGCGCCGAGCTCGCTGACCCCGGCGCCGCATGGATGCACGGTCACACCCACTGGATGCTGCACAACGACAACGGCGCAACCACTCTGACCGCCGTCACCATCGTCGACACCGACGCCTACCGGCACGGCTACGCCACCGGACGCGCAGCCGCCGACCACCGCGACCCCCACACCATCACCGCCGGTGCAGTCAGCATCCCCAGCCGCTACACCGGCCAACCCGCCGAAACAGCAGACGGATTCAGCCGCGACGCCAACGACTACGCCCACGGCTACCACGACGCCATCCTCGACGCCCGCGCCCAGACCAGCCGCGACCGCTGACCACTCACGAAAAGGACACTGAGCCAATGACTTTCATCTACCTAGACACCGAGAACGCCGCCGCGACCTACTACCCCACCCCCGCAGCAGCCGACAAACACCTCAGCACCGACGACCCCCACACCACCCCGGTTCTCGTCCTCGACAACCGCCACGACCGCGACGGCCTGGCCATCACCGGCACCCCCGCACAGATCCGCGCGTTCGTCCGCCAAATCACCCAAGCACTCGACGACTACACCCCCACCGCAGCCGACGTCGAGACCACCACCGACAGCGGATGGATACACACCGTCAGCGGCGAGACCTGCGCCGACCCGTTCATGTGCCACCACGGCCACACCAGCGCACGCTAAGCGCGCCCCATGACTGACGTCACCCTGCGCCGACTCCGCGCAGCGATCGACGCCACCGACGACTAACCCCAGCACCGAAAGGACACCCCGACATGGCTGACCTCACCATCACCCACACCCACACTGACGGAACCCTCATCGACGGCACCAGCAAAGGCGACGGCACCAACGCGATCCTGAAAAGCGCCGGGTGGCGGTGGTTTCGCAACCTCGGCACGTGGGGAATCCCCCACAGCCGCGACCGCCAGCCGAAGACCCACATCATCGACCGCGCCCGCACCGCCCTCGAACAAGCAGGCCACACCGTCACCCTCGACATCGACAACACCCACCGCGACACCGCCACCGTCGAAGCCGACCGCGCCCAACGCCAACAAGACCGCGCCGACGCCCTCGACGCCAAGGCAGCACGCCGCCACGACCAGGCCGACGCCGCATGGCAACTCCACCACGACGCCACCGCCGCACTCCCACCGTTCGGCGAACCCGTCAAAATCGGCCACCACAGCGAACGACGCCACCGCAACGCGCTCGACAAAGCATGGAACAGCATCGGCACCGCCGTGCACGCCCAGAACGACGCCGACGAAGCCGACCGCCGCGCCCAGGTAGCCAGCCGCACCACCGAACACCGCTACAACCCGGTTACCGTCGCCAACCGCATCGACAAACTCGAAGCCGAACAACGTGCCGACCAACGCCGACTAGACGGCCACACCCGCACCGTCGCCAACCTCCCCGGAGGTCAGAAACTCACCGAGACCACCACCGCAGCTACCGGCGACTACCGCCAGGCCATCACCGAGCGCATGGCCCAACGCGCCGACGACATCGCCTACTGGCGCGCCGTGCGCGCCGACCAGATCGCCGCCGGCCACACCGGCGACTACAGCCGCGACACCATCGCCAAAGGCGACCAGAGCGAGATCCGCTTCCACGGCTGGGTACCCGTCTTGCGCGCCAACGCCAAAACTGTCAGCGTCGAAACCCCAGCACCCTACGGCGGCCGCCTCATCCGCCGCACGATCCCCTACCAGGAAATCCAAGGCCACCGCCCACCACACACCGACAACAACGACGACACGACAGACGCCCTCTAGCCCAGCCACGCCCGGTCACCCCTCCCAGGTGGCCGGGCCGGGGCTGCTGGCGCGGGCATCGAGCCCGCGCCAGCAGTCACCTGTGGTCACCTCGCCTAGCGCGGACGCCCCTTCCTGACCGCCGGATTATCACAAGCACGAGCCGCGCCCCTGTCAATTACATTCCACCAAATAATTGGCACGCGCTCTATTTCGCTACCGCTCAATACCGCTTATTTCGCGCCAATTACCCGGCTCCATTACATGGACAGAAACACAACTCGCACATGATAGGCAGCCAACAGGAAAAGGCACAATACGGCATCACGAAATGGTCAATACATGTTGTGCCGCAACACAATACGCTCTATAATAGAATGTGTATCGCAGACGTCCGCGCTCCCGGGAAGAAGGTCACCGAAAATGAATGAGAACCCCGACATCACCGTTTACTCCAAGCCCGCATGTGTGCAATGTAATGCGACCTACAAAGCCCTCGACAAGCAAGGATTGACCTACCGCGTGGTCGACGTCACCCAGGACTTCGACGCCCGTGACTACGTCCTCTCACTCGGCTACCTCCAGGCCCCAGTCGTCGTCGCCGGAGACCATCACTGGGGAGGTTTCCGGCTGGACCGCATCAAGGCACTCGCCCACAGTGCGGCAGCGTGAAGAGACACCCCCACCTGAACAGGACGACCATGGCAATCGACTACTCCGCTCGCGCCATTCGGTACTGGGCACAATCCGAGCACGCTCACGCAGCCGGGGATCCCCAACTCACCCAGGAGCTGGCCGACATCGCCGCCCACTGCGACGCGTGGGCACACGAAGACCTCACCGGCGTCCAGGCGCCCTAGCTGCCTGACAATTCCCCTCATGGACCCCACCGACATCGACCCGGACCCCGACAGGAGTGACGACGACATGACCGCCTCACTGAGCGAGCTACCCGTCGAGGAGATCCCGCCGGCCGACGTCGACAACCTCGTCGAGGACGACGCCTACACCTCAGTCGGATCACTCGGAAACGACCCCGAAGCGGAGGTCGCCGTCGCCACCGACCTCGAGCAGGAACTACTGTCCGCGCTGATGTGGGCCCCGCCGGCCATCGCACGCGCCGTCGCCGCCCAGCTCGACACCAAACACTTCTGGGTTCCCCAACATGCACGCATCTTCGCAGCGATCGTCACCGTCGTCGCTACGAACGCCGCACCCTCTCCCGCTCTGGTCAATGCGCAGTTGCTGGCGACCGGTGGACAGGGTGAGTTCAGCACCCGAAGCGCGCAGCAAACCATGCTCACCCTGGTCGCTCCCACGCACCGGCCGGTCGCTGTTGCCGGCCAGGTGCCCTACCTCGCCATCGCCGTCATCGACGGGTGGTACCGCCGCGGCTACACCGCACTGCTCACCGCGATGGACCAGCGCCGCCAAGAAGCACCGATCGAGGAACTGTCCGGGCACTGGGCACAGCTCACCCGATACCAGCAACGCGCCGAATCCGAATGGCTCACCCGCCGCCAAGCCCTCACCGAAGTGGAGTGATGACAATGACCATGACCGACACCGAATATGGCCACGAGACAGACGAATACCGTCAGCGCCTCGCCCACGACCTCCACAAGATCGACGGCCTGCCCCTGGCCGCGATCGCCGACGAATTCAACGTGTCGCTGCCCGAGATCCAGAACTGGATCGCCGCCTACATCGCCCGCAGCAACGCCGCGGTCGCCGCCACGCAACCACCGCTGTTCGAGTGAGAGCACCACCATGACCACACCGTTCGATCCGACCGACACCGAAAGTGGGTGGGAGACCGACGGACTGTGCCGCCAGGTCGACCCGGACCTGTGGTTCCCCGACATCGGTGAACGCGACACCGCCGCCAAACGCATCTGCGCGCACTGCCCCGTCACCGAGAAGTGCTTGGACTGGGCACTGGCCACCGACGAGCGGTTCGGAGTCTGGGGTGGCCTCTCTCCCGCCGAACGACGACGCTTGACCCACCACGACACACAGTGCCGAGCATCATGAGCACACAACCGAAGGACGCCCCGATGATCACGTGCCCGGACTGCGGCTACGTCTACCCCCCGGGCACCATCGCCCTGGGTGGCGAGATCCTGGACCCCGTCGTCGAGTCCGGTGGGCAATCAGGCCACCCGGCCCACTGCGACCGGTCCGAAGCACCACACATCGGCGGGCCCAGTCAGGGCCTCTATCAGCAGCTCCCCGGTACCTGGCCCCGGCAACAACAGCAACGCCGCAGGCCCCGGTAACACCGGTGAGCAGGTAGAATCGACCATGAACCACCACAGGAAGGTGATCGCTGATGGCTACCACCACCACACGCACTGACGAGCAGATGCTCGCCGCCGCCGACGCAGGCCACGAGATGGCCGGCATGGTGGCCACCGACGCCGACCGGGCCGCCGCGCTGCGTGTGCTGCACGGCGAGACCACCCCCGAGCAGGAAGCCGCCGCGGTCCTCGCTGAAATTCGGTCACGCCACTCTTAGTGACCACGTCCTCATCATCCGGCGACGAGGCCGGGCAGGTT
>NZ_LZTC01000065.1:0-1194 GCF_001665905.1 Gordonia sp. 852002-50395_SCH5434458 | reverse complement strand
GGTGAGCGGGAAGCGGCCCCCCGGGGTCAGATCCGTTCGGACACCCGCCGAGAGGCCAATTGCACTGCCTCCCAGACGGTTGCGAACGGCGGGGCGTACGCGAGGTCCATCTCGGCGAGATCGTCGACGGTCATCTCGCCCCACAGCGCCGCGGCGACGGTGTCGATACGTTTACCCGACTGCGCTCCGCCGACGATCTGAGCGCCGAGGATGCGGCGGGTCAACTTGTCGGCGGTGAGTAGCACGGTGATCGGGGTGGCCTCGGCCATGTAGCCGCTCGCGGTGTCGCTCTGGGTGATCAGCGTGAGGGCGTCGTGACCGAAGCGCGCGGCGACCTCGGTGTTCATTCCCGTACGTGCGATCTCCAGATAGGTTGGGCCGGAGGAGAATCGGGTGATCGCCGTCGCCAACACCCCGGCGAATCGTTTACTCTCGTCGCCGCCCAGATTGAAACCGCACACCCGTCCCTGCTTGTTGGCGTGTGTTCCGAGCGGTGCAAAGATTCGCTCCCCGGTCATCCGGTCGAGAGACTCGCAGCAGTCTCCCGCCGCCCAGATGTCGTCGGCGACGCGCTGATGGTCGTCGGGTAGGTATCCGCCGTGAACGCCGATCGGCAACCCTGCTGCGGCGCCCAGCGAGGTCGACGGCCGAACGCCCAGCGCAAGTACCACGACGTCGGCTTCGATTGTGTCGCCGGAAACCGTTGTTACGGAACGTATTCTGCCACCCTCAGCGTCGGCGCTCGCGACGACGGTATCGGTCAGGACGGTGACGCCCGCGGCGCGCATTCCTTCTTCGATGCGGTCGCTCATCTCCGGGTCGAGCTTGCTCATCACCCTGGTGCGCGTGGCGAGAGTGGTCTGGAATCCGCGCTCCGCCAACGCCTCTGCCATCTCCACGCCGATGTAGCCGCCACCGACCACGACTCCTCGACGGCCGGAGCCGGCAATCAGATCGAGCCAGTACCGCGCGTCCTCAAGGGTCTTCGCCGGATTGACACCGTCGATCAGCGTTCCGTCCGCGTCACGCGCCCAGTCCGGGACCATCGCCGAGGCGCCGGTGCACAAGACGAGTTGGTCGTAGGCGACCTCCGACGACTCGTCGAACTCCGACGTCACCGAGACGACCTTCCGATCACGGTCGATTCCGGTGACCGTCGTTCCCATGCGGAGGTCGACGCCGAGTTCCCGGTGT
>NZ_LZTC01000064.1:0-77791 GCF_001665905.1 Gordonia sp. 852002-50395_SCH5434458 | reverse complement strand
AGATGTGTATAAGAGACAGGGCCGGGGTTGTCGCGTTTCAGCCCCGGGGGGTCGGGCTGAAAGGCGCCGGTTCAATAAAGAACCGGGTAGCACTGACTATACACATGTGAACCGCAGGTGAGAATAGTGATTGCAGCATTTGTGATAGTTCGCCGAGCGGTCGCTCGTCCTGAACGGCGTTTGAGTCGCGTAAGGCCTGGACCTGCGAATATGCCGACTAGTCCTCTTGCGCGTCGATCGAGGTTAAAGATGTCGAACCGAATCCGCGAGGGTTCCGTGTGGGTCAAACGACCGCTGGGCGCCTTTCGGGCATGATCCCGAGCCCCGGTTCGGGTCCACATTCCCGTCCGCCGAGCTTCCTCGAATGAGTTCTGTGGAGCAGTGCGCCGAGGGGGTTGATGTGACGCCGATCACGGTGTAAGACGTAAATCACGGAAACCTCGTCGAGCAAAGTCCGATCCGGAAGAGAAGGACCGAACCCCCCGGCGAGCACTCCCAGCACGGGCGGCAAGCACCCACGCGGAGCACGCCGCATTAGGCACAAGTGTTGTGCGCCTGCGACATCGCGGCTTCGAGCAACAACTCCGACAACTGCAGCGCCACGCCTGGCCCGAGAGTTCGTCCGGCACCGACATCGACGGATGCCGTGAGCGGGCCAGAGAGCAAGGGCAGCGCGACGGAGGAGACCTGTACTCGCAGAACGTGATCCCTCGCCGAGGCGGTGACCACAACCCACCGCAGCACGCTTGGTAACTTGGGTCCGTGCTACGCGGGCGGCAACCTGTCGAGAGACAGGTGGGCCGCCCGCAGTGCTGTCTGCGACAAGTCTTCGCTCATCAGTATCCGGCTTCCAGGCATTAATCAGGCAGCCATCATCCCGCGCGGGCGGCGTCGGCAATCGACTTCGCCTCTGTCGCTCCCGCCACCATCGCCTCGCAGCAGAACACGATCCACGCGCCCAGTGCTGCCGGCTCACCGGTACCGAATCCTGTTGCCAGCGAACGATATTCGTCGACTTTCTTGAACCAGGTCACCTCCGGCACGCCGAGGTTGTGTGGATCGAGGCCACTCGACGTCGACGTCAGGCGCGACGCCGCGCGGGCGACGACACCGCTGGCGCTACCAAAGGCGTCGAGCGTCAACAGTTCGCCGTGCACCACTGCGGCGAGCACCGGTGCAGGTGCCGACGTCGCGCCGGTGATCAACTGTCCGAGGAGTTCGAGGCGCGTCGCGACGTCGGAGCCGGGTCGCGGACGGCCGAGCAGGTCGGGGTCGTCGACGAGGTCGGCGGCGGCCAGCATGTGCAGCCGCGCGAACGCCTGCGCGGGTGCGCGTCGGTAGACCGACGTCAACGCATCGAGCGAATCACCGTCGAGCGCCTGGGCCACCCGCATCGCGCCGGCAAGGATCGGGTCGTCGAAGTCTCCGTCGCGCCTCAGTTCGACGCTCCCCCCGTCGATCGCTGCAGACGATCGGCCGGCTCGCCACGACGCCTCGGTCGCGGTGTTGTTCCAGCCACGCAAATTGGCCGGATGCCGGTGCACGGCGCCGAGCGCATCGCGCGCACGGTCGGCGGCCTCGCGCACGCCGGGCAACTCCACAAGCGGCGCGAGAGGGTCGGTAGTCACAGTTCGCCACGGTAATCGATGCCGGCGCAGCCACGAATCGTGCCCCGGCGCGCACCCGCCCCGCAAATACCCCCACTCAGCTAGAGCCCACCCGGCCAATACCCGGTCGCAGCCACCCAACTGTGACACCGTCGAAGCATGCCTCTTCTCACACAGGAACCACAGATCACCTCCGTCGACGCCGAGCAGTTAGCGCTGATACGCGCGACCGTGACCTTTGACGCGCTGCGTGGCTTCTACGACGACGCGTTCGGCAGACTGCCCGCGGCGATCGCGTCGTCGGGGCTGGCGATCACCGGCCCGCCACGTGGGCTGACCTTCGGCCTCCCTACCGACACCATTGATGTCGGTGTCGGGTTCCCCGTCGACGGAGTCGTCGAAGTGACCGATGACGTGGCGCCGTTCCAGACGCCAGGATGCCGCGCGGTCACCTACGACCACCGCGGAAACTACGACTACCTGTCCGACGTCTACGCGGAATTGTTCGCATGGATTG
The DNA here is from genome assembly GCF_001665905.1 of Gordonia sp. 852002-50395_SCH5434458. NCBI lineage: Bacteria > Bacillati > Actinomycetota > Actinomycetes > Mycobacteriales > Gordoniaceae > Gordonia > Gordonia sp. 852002-50395_SCH5434458. The sequence goes on along the minus strand of NZ_LZTC01000064.1, from coordinate 75,667 downwards.
CCGATCATTCGCTGGTCCGCGGGGACGTCGTGTGGGAGATCTATCTGACTCAGCCGACTCCCGACGCCGATCCCGAGGACATGATCACCCAGATCGTTGTTCCGGTGTCAGACGCCGTGTGAACCGTTCGTCGCACCCGATCGACAGCTCGGCGCGCGAGCTGTGCCGCCAGTCCCCCGGCGACTGCAACGCCACCCCAACGTGACTACCCTCACAATGAGACCCCGGCACGCCCCACCTCACTGCGGGTGGAGTCGCGTGAATGCACACCGAGAGTGAAAGGCCCTGCTCAGAGATGTCCACAGCTGCACACCCCACCGCACAGGTGTATCCGCCGTCGCCCGAGTTCGTCGCGCAGGCGAACGGCACCGCCGCGCTCTACGACCACGCCGACGCCGACCGCCTCGAGTTCTGGGCGGAGCAGGGCAGGCGCCTGGATTGGGACACCGATTTCGACCAGGTCCTCGACTGGTCGGACGCGCCGTTCGCGAAGTGGTTCGTCGGCGGCAAACTCAACGTCGCGGTCAACTGCGTCGACCGCCACGTCGCCGCGGGCAAGGGCGACCGCGTCGCCATCCATTGGGTCGGCGAACCCGGCGACTCGCGTGACCTCACCTACAGCCAGCTCAAGGACGAGGTATCCAAGGCGGCCAACTACTTCGCCTCGATCGGCCTGGTCCCCGGCGACCGCGTCGCCATCTATATGCCGATGGTTCCCGAGGCGCTCGTCTCGATGCTCGCGTGCGCACGTCTCGGCCTGACCCACTCGGTCGTGTTCGCCGGATTCTCCGCGGGCGCGCTGCGCTCCCGCGTCGACGACGCCGAGGCCAAACTCGTCATCACCACCGACGGCCAGTTCCGCCGCGGCAAGCCCGCACCTCTCAAGACCGCCGTCGACGAAGCACTCGGCACCGGCGACGACGCCGCGAAGTCCGTCGAGAAGGTCCTCGTCGTGCGTCGTACCAACCACGATCCCGAGCTGAACTGGGTCGAAGGTCGCGACGTGTGGTGGGAGGACACCGTCGACGAGTCGTCGACTCATCACGAACCCGAAGCCTTCGACGCCGAGCACCCGCTGTTCCTGCTCTACACGTCGGGCACCACTGGTAAGCCCAAGGGCATCGTGCACACCTCGGGCGGCTACCTGACCCAGGCCAGCTACACCTTCCACTACGTCTTCGACCATAAGGAAGGCCGCGACGTCTTCTGGTGCGGCGCCGACATCGGCTGGGTCACCGGCCACTCGTACCTCGTCTACGGGCCACTCTCCAACGGCGCGACCGAGGTGGTCTACGAGGGAACCCCCAACTCCCCCAACGAGCACCGCCACTTCGAGATCATCGAAAAGTACGGTGTCACAACCTATTACATCGCCCCGACGCTGATCCGTACCTTCATGAAGTGGGGACGCCAGATCCCCGACGCCCACGACCTGAGCTCCATCCGACTGCTCGGCAGCGTCGGCGAACCGATCAACCCCGAGGCGTGGAAGTGGTTCCGTGAAGTCATCGGGGCCGACTCGGCACCCATCGTCGACACCTGGTGGCAGACCGAGACCGGCGCCATCATGATCTCGCCGCTACCCGGTGTCACCGCGACCAAGCCCGGCTCGGCGATGGGACCGCTGCCCGGCATCTCGGCGAAGATCGTCGACGACAACGGCCAACCCGTCGGAGCGGGCGAGCAGGGCTACCTGGTCCTCGACCAGCCGTGGCCGTCGATGCTTCGCGGCATCTGGGGCGACGACGAGCGCTACCGCGACACCTACTGGTCGCGATTTGCCGAGCAGGGTTGGTACTTCGCGGGCGACGGCGCCCGCTACGACGACGACGGCGCGCTCTGGGTCCTCGGCCGTGTCGACGACGTCATGAACATCTCCGGTCACCGCATCTCCACGGCGGAGGTCGAGTCGGCGCTGGTCGGACACTCCGGTGTCGCGGAGGCCGCCGTGATCGGAGCCGCCGACGAGACCACCGGGCAGGGCATCGTCGCGTTCGTGATCCTGCGCGAAGGTGTCGAGAACACCGGAGATCAGTTGGTCAAGGAGCTCCGCGAGCAGGTGTCGGTGGAGATCTCCCCGATCGCCAAGCCACGTGAGATCAACGTGGTGCCCGAACTGCCCAAGACCCGCTCGGGCAAGATCATGCGACGTCTCCTCAAGGACGTCGCCGAGGGCCGCGAGCTCGGCGACACCTCGACGCTGGTCGATCCCTCGGTATTCGAGGCGATTCGCAGCCGAAAAGGCTGATCCGCACGTACTGCTCGCCCGTTTTCAGTCATTCGGCGCGGCGTCGACCGGCAAAAGCCCAGGTCGGCGTCAACGGCCGATGAAAAAATGACTGAAAACGGGCGAGCCGCGTCTGGCGATCCCATCTCAAGGCGGTCTTGCTCTTGACCCTGACACGGTGACAGGGTTTTGACTCAGGTCGCGGAGGTGATCACGATGACTCAGACACTTATCGACGCGCTGTCGGCGCCGGACTCGTCGACGCGGCTGCGGGCGGCACTGGCGGCGGGGACCGAACCCGATCCGGCGCTGGTCGACGCACTGGTACACCGCAGCGGCGTTGAACCCGACTTCTTCGTCCGCGACATGCTGACCTGGGCGCTCACCCGGATAACGCCGTCAGCGACGGTGCCCCGAGTCGTGGCGCAGTTGGATTCGACGTCGGCGCAGGCGCGCAGTCAGGCGTTGCACACGCTGTCGAAGATCGGCGATCGCAGTGTCTATCGGCACGTCACGGGCCTACTGCACGATCCGGACGACGACGTGGCCCGGACCGCGTGGCGGACGGCGGTCGCGCTCGTTGCCGATGAAGACGTCGCCGATCTCGCAGCCGCCCTGGCCGTAGAGCTCGGCCGCGGCGACCGGGCCGTGCAGCGCAGTCTCAGTCGGGCGCTGAGTGCCCTCGGTGAGTCGGCAACTTCCGTTGTCGACGCGGCGAGTACGAGCGACTCCGAAGCGGTGCGCATTCACGCCGACGCCACCCGGCAGCTGATGAACGACCCGGACGGCGACTTCGCCGACGCGGTCGAACAGGCACGGCGCGCACTGACACTGCGTGGTGCACCCGTCCGCGTCGACGATGCTGATCGGTGAGGTGTCGCGGCATTCGGGCGTCAGCGTCCGGATGCTGCGGCACTACGACCGGCTCGGACTCGTGCGACCCGCGACCCGCACGACGGGCGGGTACCGTGACTACTCCCCCGACGACATCGCACGGCTGTTCCGCGTGGTCGGGCTCCGCGCGCTCGGTGTGCCACTGGCGGGCATCAAAACGCTGCTGGACACCCCGGGGACCGCCGAGCCCGCGGACATGGTCGACGACCTTATCGAGCGGACACGCCAACGGCTCTCGCGCGAGACCGAGTTGCTCACGCTCCTGACCCGCATCGCCGACGCCGCGCCCACCGACTGGGAGGACGTGCTGAACTCGGTGAAGCTGCTCCACGATCTCGACTCCGACTCCGCGGCTCTACGCCAGCGGGCCGCGCTGACAGCACGCGACGGACGACTCTCACCGGAAGCGCTCGCGAAAGCCGTTCTGGCCGAGCCCGATACGAATGTCGCCGGCACCCTCGTCTGGGCGCTCGCCGGCTCCGCGGATGCGGCCGCCGAGGCTGCACTCGGCTCGGGCCTCGACTCCGCGGACCCTGAGATTCGACGCCGCGCGGTGTCGGCGATCTCGAAGCTGAGCACCGACAGAGCCGACGAACTCCTGCGGCGCGCACTCGACGACTCCGACCGCGCCGTCGCCGACACCGCGACGCTCGTCCTCGGATCACGGGGTGACGCCGACATGATTCCGCGGCTGATCGACATGATCGTCGACGGCAGCCATGACGTCGACGCCGCCGATACGATCCGCGACCTCGCGCACGCCACCGCTACCGCCGACGACATCGCGACAGAACTCGGCCGGCTCCTCGACAGCGACAATCTCGATTCGCGAGCGCGCAGCAGACTCGCCCAGGCACTCGTCGACCTGCCGGGCGAGGTAGCCGCGCACATCCTCGACGCGCACATCGCCGACCACGATCCCGCAGTGGCCGCACTCGCCACGCTGCGACAACACCGCTCATGATCGGGCGGCACGCACCACACGCCACGTCGACGTGACGGCGGGCACGACCGCAGAGACCGGCGCATGGCAACATATGGCAGGAGAACGCCAAAGACGGAGGATGCTGTGAGTGGAAACGAGTCCGGCCGGTCCGACTACCGCAACGCAGGGGGGAAGACACCGTCGATCCCGCTGAGTGACGCCGACCGCGACTCGTCCGGCGAGGCAAGCGTCGGAAGCCTGGTCAAGAACGCCACCGCGAGCGTCTCGACGCTGTTCCGGTCCGAGGTCGCGCTGGCCAAGGCGGAGTTGGTCGACGACGCGAAGAAGGCGGGTGCCGGTACCGCTCTGCTGATCGTGGCGGGCGTGATGGCTCTGTACGCGAGCTTCTTTTTCTTCTTCTTCCTCGCCGAACTGCTCGACAACTGGGTGTCGCGCTGGCTCGCGTTCCTGATCGTGTTCGCGATCCTCGTATTCATCACGCTGATCGCAGCGTTCGTCGGTTACCTCGTGTTCAAGAGAGTCCGCGGTCCGAAGAAGACGATCAGCAGCGTCAAGGAAGTGCAGAACGTGCTGCCTGGCCGCCACGACGACGCGGCGATCGGGCACGGCGGTAGTCATCCCGCGATACCGCCCGCACGCGAGGCCTGAGATTTGGCCGCAGCCCCCGACCCGTCCAGTGTCCGGTTCCTCGGGCCCTGGCGTCATCTCGACGTTCGCGCCAACGGGGTGCGGTTCCACGCTGTCGAAGCCGACGGTCCAACCACGTCGTCGCCGAGTTCCGACCGCCCGCTCGCGCTACTGCTTCACGGCTTCGGTGAGTTCTGGTGGAGCTGGCGGCACCAACTGGCCGACCTGACCGAGGCGGGGTACCGCGCTGTCGCGGTGGATCTGCGCGGCTACGGCGACAGCGACAAACCTCCACGCGGATACGACGGGTGGACGCTGGCCGGCGACACCAACGGTCTCGTGCGTGCGCTCGGACATACGTCCGCGACGCTCATCGGCCATGCCGACGGCGGGTTGGCATGCTGGGCAACCGCCACGCTGCACCCCCGCGCCGTGCGCGCGATCGCGGTCATCTCGTCACCCCATCCGCGAGTCCTGCGGCGCGACGTGTTGCGCGACGCCGAGCAGCGGTCGTCGTTTCTCGGCAACTTCTTGAGCAATCAGGTGCCGCGCATGGCCGAACGACGACTGACCCGACACAACGGCGCATTCATCGGCGAGTACTTCGCCGAGCGGTCGGGACTCGGCTGGCAGGACACCGAGGATTACATCGACACCGTCGACAAGAACCGATCCGCGATCCAGATACCCGGAGCGGCACACTGCAGCCTGGAGTACCAGCGCTGGGTGTTCCGGTCGCAGTTCCGACCCGACGGCGTCCGCTTCATGGACCTCATGGAGAAGCAGTTGTCCATCCCGGTCCTCGCGGTGCGCGGCGTCGACGATCCCTACATCACCGACGAATCAGTGGGCGCCAGCGCCGAATGGGCCTCGGACTTCGACTACCGCCCCATCCCCGGCAGCGGCCACTTCGCCCACCAGGAGCGGCCCGGCGAGGTCAGCAAGCTGCTCGGCGACCTTCTCGCCCACACCGACCGCAACGACTAGCGCACAGTCGGCACTCTCGAGCGCACGCTCGACCGCAAAACCCGTCGACTGTGCGCTTCCTACGGCGAGTGTGCGTCAGGAATGCACGCACTGGCCCGTGCTCACGCGGGCGGTGCGGCGCTCGGAGGCGTCGAGGTCGGACTTCACCTGCTTGGCGGTGAGCACGAAGCCGGTGTCGTCGGCGGTGTCCTCGGCGGCACCGAAGACGACGCCGAGCACGTCGCCGTCCGGAGAGATCATCGGTCCGCCGGAATTGCCCTGCCGGATGGTGCCACGCACCGTGTACACCTCGCGCAGCACCTGGTCCGTCCGATAGATGTCCGGCCCCGACAGGTTGATCGTCTCGCGCACGCGCACCGCGGTCGACGTGAACGGCCCGGCCTCGGGATAGCCGAGCACGATGGCATCGGCTCCCGGCTTCGCCGACGAGTCGTCGAATTGCAGTGCGCTGACGCGCAATCCGGGAACGTCGAGGACAGCGATGTCGTTGCGGCTGTCGAAGAGCACCACTCTCGCGGCAAGCGAGTCGCCGCCAACGGTCTGCACCGTCAGTCTGCGGGTGCCCGCGACGACGTGCGCGTTGGTCATGACCCGCTCGGCCGACACGACGAATCCGCTGCCCTCCAGCGCCTGCTGGCAGCTCGGGGCGACACCCTCGATCTTCACGACGCTCGGCCGCACCCGCGAAACCACGGCGGAATCCTCCAGCGACGTGTCGGGCGGGCCGACGTTCGCGACCGGAGTCTGCACGAACGGGCCGATCACCTGGGGTAGACCCGAATCGTCGAGCATCGGTCCGAGCTCGCGGGTCGGGAAATCCCGCAGCCACGTCGGGGCGAACGAATCGACGCCGCCCAGGATCGTGGATCCACGTACCGCGCTTGCGATCTCGGGCGACGACGCGCGCCCGAGCGGAATCGCCAGCAACCAGGCCGCGACCAATACCGCGACCACCTGCAGCATCAACCCGATCACGCTGTCGACGTGGCGCAGCGCCGTCGACCTGATCCCGCCCCGGGCCGCGCGCCCGAGCACCATGCCCGACGTCTCGCCGATGATGACCAACACCACCAGCAGCGCGACCCCGACGACGAGCCGCATACTCCGATCGTCGATTCGCGAAAGCACATGTGGCGCAATCAAAATGCCTGCGATCGCGCCGAGTATCACGCCGACGACCGCCAGCCCCGACGCCACCGCGCCCTGTCGCCATCCGCTCAGCGCGGCCAGCAATGCGAGCCCGATGACGATCACGTCAACCCACGTCGACCCGCTCACCGAGCTGCATCCTCGGACGTCTCGGCATCCCCGTCACCGTGGTCGACAGCGCGGCTCAGCGTCGGAAATCCGCTCAGCTGAGGCGATCCCGCCCGAGCTATCGCCTCTTCGAGCGGCCGGACGTCGTCGTGGTTCCACGGGACGTCCCACCCCGACGCGTCGCTGATCGCCGCGATGAGCCCGCCGGTGAAGCCCCACACCAGAAGTCCGTCGACGAAGAACGCCGGACCGCGATATGCGCGCGCACCGAGCACCGACCGCTGCACCTGAAAACGGTTCTGCGCTGCCAACATCTCCCGCAGGTTCACCCGCACAACCCGCGACGTCTCCGCGGAGTCGACGACGTCGACCGGCCCCGGTTCACGCCAATGCGCGACAACCGGAGTCACCTCGAAATTCGACACCGGCACGGGAAAGCTCGGCAGATTCGCGAGGACGTCGACGCTGCTCGCCTCGAGTCCGGTCTCCTCGGTCGCTTCGCGCAGTGCGGTACCGACCGGATAGTCGTCGCCCGGATCGAACGAGCCGCCGGGGAAAGCCACCTGCCCGCTGTGCTGCCGCAGCGTCGGGGCGCGCTCGGTGAGCAGCACCTCCGCGTCGGCGGGCAGCCCGCCCGGATAGTCGGGGTCGGCATCCCACGAGCCGGAGAACAGGATCAGCACCGACGCCGCGCGTCGGTCGCGACGCAGCATCGACGCCCAGCGCGAGCGGTCACCACCACGATCGAGCACGCTGTCGGTCACGGCCGAGACATTGCCGGTGAGCTGCCGCAACCACGGAGGAACCTTCGCTGTGTCGACAAGTTGCCCGACGTGCGGCTCCTGCGACGGCTGATCGGTGCGCGTCACGTGGCGACACCGGTGGCGTCGCGAACGGCGTCGGCGACCTCGTCGACGCTGCCGAACTCCTTGGGAAGTGTTGTGGCGATGGACCCGTCGGGTCGGAGCAGGATGGTCGAGGGGAAGACTCTCGGTGCCCGAAGTGCCGCCGCGACCTTGCCGTCGACATCGAGGACCGTCGGGAGATGGACGCCGACCTCGCGTAGGAACGTCAAGACCGCGAACGGATTTCCCGCGCCCTGTTCGGCATGCACGGTGAGCACCGTAACCCGATCGCCCGCGCGCCGCGCGTACTCGGCGAGTACCGGTAGTTCGCGCCGACACGGCAGGCACCACACCGCCCACATATTGATGAGCACGGGCTTTCCGGCGGTTCCTGCGCCGAGGTTGTAAGCACTTCCGGTCGCCAGACACGGCGCGACGACCCCCGCGAGCACCGCGCCACTCGATTCGGGCAAGCCGTTGTTCGGGCAGGGTTCGACGGCGGCGTCGGCACGGGCCTTGGCGAGCGTGGCGTCGTCGACCTTCGCGCCGGGGACCGCCGCGACGCCTGAGTTGTCGGTCGGGCTGCCGAGGTTGTTCGACGACCCCGAATCGCGCGGCCAGATGGCGACGATCAACGCGACCATGACGACGAAGAACACCAGTGTCCAGCGCAGTGAGGACGGAAAACGGCTGCCTCGACGCTGCGGCGGTGGATCGTCGTGCGGGGTCGGGGCGTCGGGTCCCGATGTCGTCGCGGATGTGCCCACTACGCGGAGATCCCTGCGAGTTCGAGGATGTGGTCGGTTTCCGGCCCCTTCACAAGCTTCGCCGCCTCTGCTTTGTCCATCGGACCGAGTCCGACGGACGGACAGTCCTTCGCGAGCACACAGACTCCGCACGCGGGCTTGCGCGCATGGCACACGCGCCTTCCGTGGAAGATCACGCGATGCGAGAGGTTGGTCCATTCCTTGCGCTCGAAGAGCTCGCCGACGGCGTGCTCGATCTTGACCGGATCGGTTTCGGTGGTCCACCCCCATCGCTGCACGAGACGCGAGAAGTGGGTGTCGACGGTGATTCCCGGGATGTCGAAGGCGTTGCCGAGCACGACGTTGGCGGTCTTGCGGCCGAATCCGGGAAGGCTGACCAGCTCTTTCAGGGTGTGCGGCACCGTGGAGTCGAAACGTTCGACAAGTGCCTGCCCGAGCCCGATGATCGAGTTGGCCTTGTTCCGGTAGAAGCCGGTCGAGCGGATCATCTCCTCGAGTTCGGTGCGATCAGCACCCGCGTAGTCGTCGGCGGTGCGGTATTTGGCGAACAGCGCGGGCGTCACCTGGTTCACGCGGACGTCGGTGCACTGCGCCGACAGGATGGTCGCGACAGACAATTCGAGCGGGTTGGTGAAGTCCAATTCGCAGTACACATGTGGGAACTCGACCTTGAGTTCACGGTTCATGCGACGTGCACGGCGAACCAGTCCGAGATGGGTCTCTGTCCTGGCTCCCGCAGCCGTCTTACGTGCACTCACACGATTCAGGTTAGCCATCGACTCCGACCGGGTCGGTGGCGACGGCTTGATAACAAGTCAGTGAAGGCGACGATTCCAGTTATGAGCCTCGTCGGCGGTCGGTGTTTACTGATCGGTATGCAAGGACTCGCCGCACTGCTCTTCCCTGCTGTGTTGATGCTCTTCGCACTCGCGATGGAGAAGGTTCAGCACCACACGGACCGGCTCAGCGTCTCCCGCGACAACGTCGAGGAGTTTCTGCAATCAGCCGAGTCACAGCACGTGGACACGCTGGCCAGGGACGGTTTTCCGGCAGCGCTCGACGAGCTGCGCGAGCGTCGCGCGAGCTGAGCGCAACCCTCGTCCGACACACGGAGCGAACCACGTCGACGTCGTCGACCATCCGATGATCACGCCCTCGTGGGCCGATCTCCACGATCCACACGGCCCCGCCGGAACATCAATTCAGCACGCGCAACACGGCCCCAAAGTGGCGCTAGTGACCCATCCAACACATATGCTTCAGGGCGAGAGTAGCGTTGCTGAGTGCGTGTGTCGTTCACGCGGCCGATGAGAAAGGTTCCTTAGGTGGAGGAAGTACTGGCGCGGGCGGGAATTTTCCAGGGTGTGGAGCCCTCCGCTGTCGCGGCGCTGACCAAGCAACTACAGCCCGTGGATTTTCCGCGTGGACACGTGATCTTCCATGAGGGAGAGCCAGGAGACCGCCTCTACATCATCCTGTCGGGCAAGGTGAAGGTCGGACGACGCTCACCCGACGGACGCGAGAACCTGCTGACCATCATGGGACCGTCGGACATGTTCGGCGAGCTCTCCATCTTCGACCCGGGTCCGCGCACGTCGTCGGCCACCACGGTCACCGAAGTCCGCGCAGTGTCGATGGACCGCGACGCGCTGCGCGCCTGGATCAAGGATCGCCCCGAGATCGCCGAGCAGTTGCTCCGCGTGCTGGCCCGACGCCTGCGTCGCACCAACAACAACCTCGCCGACCTGATCTTCACCGACGTTCCCGGACGCGTCGCCAAGCAGCTCCTGCAGCTCGCACAGCGCTTCGGCACCCAGGAGGGTGGCGCACTGCGCGTCACCCACGACCTGACCCAGGAAGAGATCGCCCAGCTCGTCGGCGCATCCCGCGAGACCGTGAACAAGGCTCTCGCCGACTTCGCACAGCGCGGCTGGCTGCGCCTCGAGGGCAAGAGCGTCCTGATCGCCGACTCCGAGCGCCTCGCACGCCGCGCGCGCTAGTTCTTCCTACGTCGCCTTCAAGTACTCCAACTGCGCCTTGACCGACATACGTGCGGCAGGCCAGAGCTTCTTGTCGACGTCGGCGTAGACCTTGCGGACCACCTTCATGGGCTTCGCCTTCTTCGCCGAGACACCCATGTCGTCGAGCGCGGCGACGATCTGGTCGAGCCGATCCTCACGGTGCTTCTTGTAGTACCGCGCAACGGGACCGAGATCGGGATGGTCGGGGCCGTGAGCAGGTAGAAGTGCCGCGCCCTCACCTTCGACGATCAACCGGTTCAACGAGTTGAGGTAATCGCGCAGCGTGCCGTCGCTGGGATCCAGCACGGTGGTGCCACTTCCGAGGATGGTGTCGCCGGTGAGAACCGCGCGCTGGTTCTCCCACTCGACGAGAAAGCTCACCGAATCGCCGGTGTGGCCCGGCGTGTGCAGCACGGTGATCTTCAGGCCGGCGATCTCGATGACCTCACGGTCGGCGAGAGGTGCTGCGCCACGCGAGTGTTCGGCAAGCCGCGCCCGCGTCGCCACGCCGGTGTGCTTGTGCAGCGCCGTGATTGCTCCGGTGTGGTCGCCGTGCCGATGCGTGATCAGCGTCAGCGCGATTCCCGGTTGCTCTGCGATGCGCTTGACATGCTTCTTGTGCTTGCGCGGCCCGGGATCGACGACGACGCACTCGTCACTTCCCGGAGCACGCAGCACCCACGTATTGGTGCCGTCGAGTTCCATCATTCCGGGGTTCTCGCACAACAGAACCGACGCGAACGGCGTCACCTCACGCAGCACCCCGTACGCGGGATGCGATACGCCCGAATCGGTTTCGGCGTCGGGCGTGCTGGAGGCATCGGATGCGGTGGTGGCGTCGGATGCGGTGGTGGCGAGGTCGTCACGATCGCCTGGACTCGTCATGCACACAGCGTAATGCGGCTCACATCGGCCGCATGTGGCCGCCCTCCCACGACGACCGACCGCTGCTCCCTACTTGCTCCACATATCGAAGCCGAGCTTCGCGACCATCACGACGACGACCGCGAGCAGCACCCACCGCACGAACGAGCTCCCCCGCCCGAGCGCCATGTGCGAACCCAATTGCGCGCCCGCGATATTTCCGACGGCCAGTGCCAGGCCGAGCAGCCACATCACGTTCCCCTGCGCCGCGAACACCGCGAGCGCGCCGAGGTTGGTTCCGGTGTTGATGACCTTGGCCATCGCGGAACTTTCCAGAAAGCTCGTGCCGACGAGGGCCGTCAGCGTGATGATCAGGAACGTGCCGGTGCCAGGACCGAGCACGCCGTCGTAAAACGCGATGACGACATCGCAGATCGCCAGCCCGAGAATGATCGACCGGCGCGACTTCCCCGTCATCTCGTGGGAGCCGAAGCGCGGATTGAGAGCGACGAACAGACCAACGGCGACCAGCAAGACCAGCACGATCGGGGTGAAGACGTCGGCGGGCAGCAGACCCGCGACGAGCGCACCCAGAGCGGAGAAGACGACCGCGCAGGCGAAGACCGGGGCGAGACGTCGAATGTCCATCGGTACCCGACGCGAGTAGCGCCACGCGGCCGACGACGTCCCGAAAATCGCCATCAGCTTGTTGGTCCCGAGCGCCGTCGCCGGCGCCAGTCCGGGGTTGGTGATCAGCAACGCCGGGATCATGATCAGCCCGCCACCGCCGACGACGGCGTCGACCCAACCCGCGGCGACGGCCGCGACGAAGAGGACTACGACGTCGAGACTCACCAGTCGGTGGGTATCACGACTCGGGCGTGACCTCGACGATCAGCTCGACCTCTACGGGCGACGCCAACGGCAGTTCGGCAACGCCGACGGCAGAACGCGCGTGGACACCGGCTTCGCCGAAGATATCGGCGAGCAGATCCGACGCGCCGTTGAGCACCTGCGGCTGGCCGGAGAAGCCCGGACCGGAGGCGACGTATCCGGTCACCTTCACGATGCGAGTGATCGAGTCGAGTCCGACGAGCGCGTCGATCGCCGACAACGCGTTGAGCGTGCACTGCCTGGCAGCACTGACCGCCTGTTCCGGGGTGACGGTGCCGTCTGCACCCTCATGGACCTTGCCCCGGAACTCGAGTTTGCCCGACACGAAGGGCAACTGCCCCGACGTGTAGACCAGGTTCCCGATGCGTACGGCCGGAACGTAATTGGCCACCGGCTTGGCTGCGGGAGGCAGGACGATGCCGATCTGCGGAAGTCGCTCACTCCAGCTCATGGAACGCTCCTCAGCCCTTGGGTCGCTTGAGATATGCCACGTGTTGTTCGCCGGTCGGACCGGGCAGCACGCTGACCAGTTCCCATCCGTCGGCACCCCAGGTGTCGAGGATCTGTTTCGTGGCGTGCGTCAGCAGCGGCACCGTCGCGTACTCCCAGGCGGTCACTTCAGTCATGGACCCACCCTATCCCGAGACACCCAGCATCTAAGGTGAACCTGTGGCCGACAAAACAGCCGACGGGGAGACACTGCCAGGCACCGCCGACGAAGCCGAGAACACCTGGCCGGACAGCGCTTCGCGTGCGCGCCTGCACTTTGTCTCCGGCAAGGGCGGAACCGGCAAGACAACCGTCGCAGCAGCCCTGGCGTTGGCGCTGGCAGCCGACGGCAAACGGGTGCTGCTCGTCGAGTGCGAGGGACGTCAGGGAATTGCCCAGCTCTTCGACATCCCGCCCCTCCCACCGAACGACACCCGCATCGCCACCGCAGAGGGGGGCGGCGAGGTGTGGGCGCTCGCCATCGACATCGAACACGCGCTGCTCGAATACCTCGACATGTTCTACAACCTGGGATTCGCCGGGCGCGCGATGAAGCGCATCGGCGCAATCGACTTCGTCACGACGGTCGCGCCCGGCCTCCGTGACGTGCTGCTCACCGGCAAGATCAAAGAGCGGATCATCCACACCGACAAAGCGGGCAACCGCGTGTACGACGCCGTCGTCGTCGACGCCCCGCCGACCGGCCGGATCGGCAACTTCCTCGACGTCACCACCGCGATGGCCGATTTGGCGAAGACCGGACCGATCCGCAATCAGAGCGACGGCGTCGCCCGGCTGCTGCACTCGGAAGAAACCGTCGTCCACCTGGTGACACTCCTGGAGGCGATGCCCATCCAGGAAACCGTCGAGGCCGTCGACGACCTGCGGTCCAAGGACGTCAACGTCGGCACGCTCATCATCAACAAGGTCAGTCCCGTCTATCTCCCTGCTGATGAGATCGACGCGATCGCCGAGGGAGTCATCGACGCCCCGAGGATCGCGTCGAGTCTCGCCGACGCGCAGATGCCGGTCTCCGAGACCGACCTCGCGGGTGTGCTCACCGAGAGCATCGAGCACGCGACGCGCCTGCAGGCCCAGCAGGTCGCGAAGGCTCAGCTCGACGAGGTCGAGGTGCCGACACTCGAGCTACCGCTGCTCGACGAGGGCATCGACCTCGGCTCGCTCTACGAATTGGCCAACCTGCTGCAGAAAGCCGGTGCGTGATGCCGCTCGACCTCAAGATGGGCTCCGTTCTCACCGATCCCGAAACCCGCGTCGTGATCTGTTGTGGCGCAGGCGGTGTCGGCAAGACGACCACCGCCGCCGCGATGGCTGTGTACGCCGCCGAGCACGGCCGCAACGTCGCGGTTCTCACCATCGACCCCGCTCGACGACTCGCGCAGTCGCTCGGCATGACCGAGCTGACCAACGACCCTCAGCCGGTCACCGTCTCACCGGTCACCGCAGACGGCTCCGGTTCGCTCGACGCGATGATGCTCGACATGCGACGCACCTTCGACGACATGGTGCTCGAACATTCGACGCCCGAGCGCGCGGCGGCGATCATGGAGAACTCCTTCTATCAGACCGTCGCGTCGTCGTTCTCCGGCACGCAGGAGTACATGGCGATGGAGAAGCTCGGCAAGCTGCTCGAGCAGGATCGCTGGGACCTCATCGTCGTCGACACCCCACCGTCGCGGAATGCACTCGACTTCCTCGACGCCCCGCAACGCCTCGGCTCGTTCCTGTCGGGACGCCTGATGAAGGTGCTCGTCGGCGGCGGACGCGGCGTCGGGCGCATGGTCACCGGCGCGATGAGCCTCGCGATGCGAGGTGTGTCGACGATCATCGGCGGCGACATGCTGCGCGACGTCGCGACATTCGTGCAATCGCTGGATTCGATGTTCGGTGGCTTCCAGGAGCGCGCACTGCGCACCTATGAGCTACTCAAACAACCCGGCACCCGGTTTGCGGTGGTCGCGGCGGCCGAACCCGACGCCCTGCGCGAGGCCGCGTTCTTCGTCGACCGTCTCAGCGAGGAGTCGATGCCGTTGGCGGGCTTGATCCTCAACCGCACACACCCCAACCTGACGAGCATCTCCGAAGAAGCCGCCCACGTCGCTCTGGAACGAGTCACCGACGACCTCACAGAGGGCGTGCTCAGACTGCACGCCGCGCGCGCGGCCACCGGCAAACGCGAACTGCACCTCCTGCAGCGATTTACCGCGTCGCACCCGACGGTTCCGATCGTCGGCGTTCCGTCGCTGCCGTTCGAGGTCGCCGACCTCGACGCGCTGCACGCCGTCGCGGAAGAGATCACCGGCAGGGGCTGAACATCTGATGGCGCAACGTCGGCAGGCACGCACGCAGCCGACGGCCACGCTCCGCGGATTCGACGGCTCCTACGTCGACGTCGCAGGTCACCGCGAATGGCACGAGGTCGCGGGGAGCGGACCGGCCGTCGTCCTGCTGCACGGAGGGTACGGCGGGGCGTCGTCGTGGGCGCTCACCGCGCCGGTGTTGGTCGAGGCCGGATTCCGCGTACACGTCCCCGAACGTCGGGGGCACGCGCGCACGCCCGATGTCGATGGCCCGATCACGTATCAGGCGATGGCCGACGACACGGTCGCCTACCTCGAGCGTCACGTCGAGGGTCCGGCACATCTCGTCGGCTGGAGCGACGGCGCCGCTGTCGCTCTACTGGCCGCGCGCGATCGCGCCGAGAAGATCACGCGCATGGTGTTGATCGGCCAGTACTACAACGACGACGGCAAGGTTGCCGACAGCCCGCTGACCGAACTTCTCGATTCTGGGAGTGCGATGGCGGGCCTGCGGTCGCAGTACGCTGCGCTTTCGCCCGACGGCGCCGACCATTTCACGACGTTCGACGCGAAGATGAAGCACCTGTTCGCCACGGAACCGCGGATAGATCTGAACTCGTTGACGTCGATCATGACTCCGACGATGGTTCTGCAGGGAGACCGCGACGAGGTGACACTCGATCACAGTTCGGCTGTCGTAGCCGCACTCCCGCATGCACGTCTGGCGGTACTGCCGGGCAGTCACATGGTGCCCGCTGAGCAACCCGACGCACTCAATGCATTGCTGATCTCGTTCCTGCGCAACGGGTTTCCCCGTTCGCCCTGGGGTTGAACCCGGGACGAGATCAGCCGACGGATACCTCGCGGCGTCGGCGCTGGGCAGCGAAGAACTCTGCCCACGAGGTCACCTCGGGGTGCTGACGCAGCAATGCACGACGCTGACGTTCGGTCATGCCACCCCACACTCCGAACTCGACGCGGTTGTCGAGAGCGTCGGCTCCGCATTCGAGTTGCACCGGGCAGTGGCGGCAGATGACTGCGGCTTTCCGCTGAGCCGCTCCACGAACGAAGAGTTCATCGGGATCCTCGCCACGGCAACGCGCCCGTGCCACCCACGTCAGTCGAGTTTCGTTGGTCGATACCGCCGCTGTCGCCATGAGCCGACCCCTGTCTTTTTGTCGTTGCGCGCTGTGCGCGCCCCTTGTCGTTGCGCGCTGTGCGCGACCCGTGCCCGGCACAACGACCCTGCGTCGTTGCCGGCGAATGCTCGCCTCCCACACCACGTCACCGATTCCGCGGCGGTCGACCATTCGTAGATGCCCGTACCACTTCTGGTCTCCGTTGTTATGTGAGTCACATTCTGCACTCAATCTAAGGATCTGTGCATGCGTCCGCAACCCCTGAACCGGAGAAAACTGGCACAACCGTGCAAACTCGCAGGGAAACAGACAAAACCGCCGACAAAGACCCCATCGACTCGACGCGCCGGGTGCGGATTCAGGCCGGCGATGCGCGCCGGAGCAGACCGTCGGGCACCTCATCGGCGGGCCACGCGGTTGTCTCAGAAATCACACGTATCCTGTCCGATGTGCCGAAGTCGAAGAAGCTGTGGTCGCTCGCAGGGGCATGCGTGCTGGCCGGCGTGCTCGTTGCCGGATTGCTCTATCCCGCGGCCAGCGGCGTGGGTATCGCGTCGAATCGCGCGGCGTCGGCAGTAGAGAACGTCTCGTCGGAGTTGCTCAGCGGAACGCTGCCGGAGGTCACGACGATGACCGACGCGGCGGGGACACCCATCGCGCGACTCTTCGACCAGTACAGGTACCAGGTCGGATACAACGACATCTCCCCCGACATGATCCGCGCGATCATCTCGATCGAGGACAGACGCTTCCTCGAGCACGACGGCGTCGACTGGAAGGGCACGATCCGCGCGTTCCTCAAGAACTCGTCTTCGGGCGAAGTGCAGCAGGGTGCATCGACGCTGGATCAGCAGTACATCAAGAACTACCAGCTCCTCGTGCTCGCCCGGACCGAAGCCGACCGCCAGGCAGCCATCGAGACGACGCCCGCGCGCAAGCTGCGTGAGGTGCGCATGGCGCTCACGATGGAACAGTCGCTTCGCGACGAGGCGAAACGAAAGGGACTCGACGACGCCGCCGCCAAGCAGGAGGCGAAGAAGCAGATCGTCACCCGCTACCTCAACGTGGTGCCGTTCGGTAACAACGCTTACGGCATCGAGGCTGCGGCACAGACGTACTTCGGCAAGAGCGCCAAGGATCTGAACGTCGGCGAATCGGCGCTGCTCGCAGGCATGGTGCAGTCGAGTTCTGCACTCAATCCCTACAGCAATCCCGAGGCGGCGACCGAGCGACGCAACACCGTCCTCGACACGATGATCGTCAACTTCCCCGAGCGACGCGCAGAGCTCGAGGCAGCCAAGAAGGCTCCGCTCGGTGTTCTCCCCCAGCCGCGGACGCCCGTCCAGGGCTGCATCGGCGCCGACAACAACGGCTTCTTCTGCGACTACGCACTGCAGTTCCTGGCCGAGAACGGCATGTCGCGATCATCGGTCACGCGCGGTGGCTACATCATCCAGACCACTCTCAACCCCGAGGTGCAACGCAACAGCGTGCGGTCGGCGCAAGCCAACGTCAGCCCCGACGCCGACGGTGTCGCCGCTGTCATGAGCGTGATCCGGCCGGGCACCCGCTCGCACGACGTCCTGTCGATGGCGTCGAGCCGCAATTACGGACTCAACGCCAACGCGTCGCAGACCGTGCAGCCGCAACCCTTCTCGCTGGTCGGCGACGGCGCGGGCTCGGTCTTCAAGATCTTCACCGTCGCCGCGGGCCTCGAGAAGGGTTTGCCGGGCAACTCCAACATCCCAGTGCCCGGCAGCATCGCGGTCGAGGGCATGGGCGACAGCGGCGGAGCCTTCGGCTGCCCCGTCAACTTCTACTGCGTCAAGAACGACGGTAAGTACCCGGCGTCGATGTCGATCACGCAGGCACTTGCACTGTCGCCCAACACGGCCTTCGTCAAGTTGCTGCAGCAGGTCGGCGTGAAGCCGGCGGTCGATATGGCCGTCCGCCTCGGCATGCGTTCGTACACGGTGCCCGGCTCATCGGGCTTCGGCGACAAGAGCATCGCGCAGTACGTCAAGGACGGCAATCTCGGTTCGTTCACACTCGGCCCCTGGCCGGTCAACGCCATCGAGCTCTCGAACGTGGCAGCGACCCTCGGCTCCGGCGGCATGTGGTGCCCACCGAACCCGATCAAGTCGATCAGCAAGATCAAGCGCGACCAGTACGGCAACCCGGTCCTGGACCCCGACGGCAAGCCCGCGACCACTCCGGTCGCGTTCAATCCGCCCGGATGTGAACGGGTCGTCGAACCCGGTATGGCCAACACGATGGCCAATCTGATGAGCCAGGACGACAGGGGCGGCGGCACGTCCGCGGGCGCGGCAGGCGCATCGGGCTGGAACCTACCGATGTCGGGCAAGACCGGTACGACGGAAGCACACCGCTCGGCGGCGTTCGTCGGGTTCACCAACCAGATGGCTGCGGCCACCTACGTCTACTCCGACGGCCCCAACCCGTCGGGTGTCTGCTCCGGACCGGCACGGCTGTGCGGCGAGGGCGACATCTACGGCGGCATGGAACCCGCGCGGACGTGGTACTCGGCACTCACCCCGATCGCGACGAAGTTCGGTCCGGTCAGCCTCCCACCCGCCGACCCGCGCTACATGAACGGCAATAACAGCGGTCGGATACCGCAGGTCACGGGACTGCCCGCCAGCGACGCGACGTCGCGTCTGCAAGAAGCGGGCTTCAAGGTGAACCAGTTGGAGGTCGACAGCGGCAGGCAGCAGGGCACGGTGGTGTTCACCGCGCCGTCCGACTCGGCGATGCCCGGCAGCACTGTCACGATCTACGTGAGCAACGGCAGAAAGAACGACAGCGGCGACAGCCCCGGCCCGACACAGACCACGGTGCAGGTACCGGGCGTCGGTCCGGTGGTGATCCAGCTTCCCGGCTGACGCCGACCGGTGGGGCTCCCCGGCTTTGACGCCGGAGGGGTGAGTTCGCCGGCGTGCGCTCGCCGAGACGTGCTGTTGAGGTGGTTGGCCGACCACCGTGGCGCGTATCCTGGGTGAATGTCTGATGTCCACTCGGATGCCGCATCACGGGTGCGGGCCGCAATCTCGTCTATCGCGTCGTCTACTCCGTCGGGGCTGTTCCGTGAGCAACTGGCGTCGCACCGCACCGCGCGTGCGGTCGGCGCAGCGGCGGGCCTCGCCGCGGGCGGACTCTTCTATTCGACGGTGATCGAGCGCAACGCCTTCACGTTGCGGCACGCCACCATGTCGGTCCTCGAACCGGGCGCCGCACCGCTGCGCGTCCTGCACATCAGCGATCTGCACATGACGCCCAACCAGCGCCTCAAGCAGGCCTGGGTGTCTGAGCTCGAGTCGCTCGAACCCGACCTCGTCGTCAACACCGGCGACAACCTCGCCCACCCCGGCGCGGTGCCTGCCGTGATCCAGTCGCTTGGTGGATTGCTTTCGCGCCCAGGGCTTTTCGTGTTCGGTTCCAACGACTACTTCGGTCCGAGCCCCAAGAACCCACTGAAGTACTTCAAGACCGATCACGAGCGCACCCACGGCACCCCGCTGCCCTGGCAGGATCTGCGCGCGGCGTTCATCGAGCGCGGCTGGCTCGACGCGACGCACTCCGTACGCGAGCTCGAGGTGTCCGGGGTCCGCGTCGTCGCATCGGGCGTCGACGACCCGCACATCGAGCGCGACCGCTACGACACCATCGCAGGGCGCCCCAACCCACTCGCGCACCTGCGCCTGGGATTGACGCACTCGCCCGAGCCGCGCGTCCTCGACCGCTTCGCCGACGACGGCTACGACCTCGTGATGGCCGGCCACACGCACGGCGGACAGCTCTGCCTGCCCGGCATCGGGGCCATTGTCACCAATTGCCACCTCGACCGTTCCCGCGTCAAGGGGCCGTCGAATTGGGGCACGTCGATGAAGTTGCACGTCAGCGCCGGACTCGGCACCTCACCGTGGGCGCCCGCGCGGTTCTGCTGCCGCCCCGAAGCCAGCCTGCTGACCCTCACACCGGTCTCGCACGGCAACGCCGAATTCGACGAAGACCACTCGCTGCCACAGCTGGCCTCCGAGACGAGCTGACGGCTCGAGGCCGACAGCCACGCAGAAACAAGCGATAGCCCCATAGAAACGAGGAGGCCCTGACCTGGATCACTCCGGGTCAGGGCCTGCTACTACTTCTCAACCACAAGAAGCCTTGTCGGATCCGGTTCAACCAGATCCGTTGTCGGGGTGGCGGGATTCGAACCCACGACCTCTTCGTCCCGAACGAAGCGCGCTACCAAGCTGCGCCACACCCCGTGTGCAACCTGCGATAGCTTACCCCCGCGACCGCCCAGCCACTAAATCGCCTGGTCAGAGTGTCGATTGCAGCCAACGCAAACAGGCGGCCGCAGCGCGCGAATCCAGACGCGGGCAACGGGAATCACCGGAACACAATCCGACCACCGTGATCGCCCAAGGACTCAGAACAACGCATTCTGAGACAAGGTTTGGCATCACTACCACACAAAAAGGACACATCTGCCCCTGTGGTCACTAGTGTCCGAACCAGAACAATCACCTCTCGACCAGCGCGACCAATTCATCAGAATCGACAATGCGAAAGGTACGGGCACATGAGTAGTGAGTTCGAGAAGTACGAGGCGAAACAAGGCACCGCATTCGGAATCACCGTCGTGGCCGCTGCACTTCTGTTCGTGGCGGGCATCGTCGGCGTCTTCGCCGGAATCTCCGCGATCGCGGGCGACAACCTCTATGTCGCCACTCCCGATTACATCTACAAGTTCAACCTCACCACGTGGGGCTGGATTCATCTGATCATCGGCATCATCGCGATCATCGTCGCGGGCGGCCTGGCGGTCGGCTCCGGATGGGCGCGAGTCTCGGCGATCATCATCGCGTCCCTCTCGATCATCGCGCAGTTCCTCTGGCTGCCCTACAACCCGTGGTGGGCGATCCTGATCATCGTCCTCGACATCGTGGTCATCTGGGCCGTGTCCACCTGGGAACCCGACGTCGTCTGACACGCTGACTCCCTGACCTGCCAACTCACAGCAAAGCGGGCGAGCCCTGGACAAGGGCTCGCCCGTTTTCAGTCATTCCCGTTTTCAGTCATTTGGGGCGGTGTCGATCGGCAAAAGCCCAGGTCGTCGTCGACGGTCGGCGAGAAAATGACTGAAAACGGGCAAGCCGCTGATCGGGACCGCACTCTTCGCGCGACAGACGTGGCCCGCGAACCAATCCGCCGTGTCATCGGCGTCGAATCCTGCAACGTTCCATGACCCCACCCGACCCCAGGAGTCGTCCGATGCACACGCAGCGTCCCGTCCGGATTCTCGTCGTACTCGCCACAGCACTGCTCGCCGCCATGACAGCGCTGCTGTCGATACCCGCGCCCGCACGCGCCGACACCACGCTCCACCGGTGAAGAACCTCGACGTCGAGCGCTACCTCGGAACCTGGTGGCAGCAGGCCACCATTCCGGCGTTCTACGGAATCCGCTGCGCCAAGGACACCAACGCCACCTACACGCTGATCAACTCGACGACGGTCGGCGTCGACAACAAATGCACCAGCTTCACCGGACAACCCGACGGGATCAAGGGAAAAGCGACCGTCGTCGATCCCAAGAAGAGCAATGCCGCGCTGGCAGTCTCTTTTCCGGGAATCCCGAACACGATCAACACCGGTTCGTTCCCCAATTACGTGATCGCGTGGGTCGCGGATGGCAAGGATCCGAAGGGCCCCTATGAGTACGCGATCGTCGGTGACCCGTACCGGCTGTCGGGTTTCGTGCTGAGCCGAGAGAAGGTCGTGAGCAACGAGCAGCTGCACATGCTGCGGCTCAAGACGGAGTCGTTGGGCTTCAACTCGTGCACCTTCCTGATCTCCCCCATCACGGGTGGCCGCTCGGACTACTCGCCACTCTGCACCGTCTGATCAATCCGGGCGGCGAGCTCGGCTCGAGTTCGCCGCCCGGCCGATTACCCTGAACGCGTGGACACCGCGCCAAGCCCCACCGCGCTCATCGACGCCGCTTACCGCATCGCCGACGACCTCCTCTTTCCCGACGCAGCAGAGGTCGACCGCACGGGAGAGGTGCCTGCCTCCCACTGGAAGGCACTCGCCGACGCCGGGCTGTACGGCGTCGCGGCACCGCAAGCGGTTGGCGGCCCCGGACTCGAACTCACTCAGGTCATCGAGATCATCGAAGTCCTCACCAGCGGCTGCCTCTCCACGGCGTTCACCTGGCTGCAGCACCACGGTGTCGTCATCTCGCTGGCAAGCACCACCAACGACGCCCTACGCACCGAACTCCTCGCCGACGCCGTGACCGGCCGCACTCGCGCGGGCGTCGCCTACGCGGGTGCCGTACCGACACCGCCACGGATGAGTGCGTCGCGTACCGACGGCGGCTGGGTCTTCTCGGGATACGCGCCGTTCGTCAGCGGGTGGGGCCACATCGACCTGCTGCAGATCTCGGCGCGAGACGTCGACACCGACGACGTCATCGCCGCGATCGTTCCCACCCACCCGATGTCGGCAGCCATCACGGTCTCGCCGATGCGACTCACCGCGGCCAACGCGTCGCACACCGTCAGCCTGCGTGTCGATTCGCTGCCGGTTCCCGACGCACTCGTGGTCAGCAGAGTCGCGCTCGACGCCTTCTTCGCCAACCAGAACATCGGCATCCGACTCAACGGCGCACTGCCGTTCGGAATTCTCCGCCGATGCACAGCGCTGCTCGACCGCGGTGGCGCAACCGCGCAGGCACGACGACTCCGCGAGCGCGGCAGCGAGATCCGCACCCGCCTCGACACCTCACTCGCCGACGCCGACGCGTTGCTCGCCGCACGCGCCGACGGAGCGCAACTGGCTGTCGACGCCGCCGCCGCGCTCGTGGCAGCAGACGGCGGCCGCGCACTGATTGTCGGAAGCGACGCCGACCGACTCTCCCGCGAAGCGACGTTCACCCTTGTCGCCGCAAGTCGCCCCGAACTGAAAGGCCTACTCCTGCAACGCTTCAGCGGGGAGGAGGACTAGTCGTCGACTACTCCGGCCGCACGTAGTCGCGCAGGAACAAGGCCTCCGCGATGGCCAGGTTCTCGATCTCCGACGGGTCGACACTCTCGTTGGGCGCGTGGATCAGACACGACGGCTCTTCGACACCGAGCAGCATGATCTCGGCGTCGGGGAAGGTCTGCTGCAGCACGGTACACAGTGGAATCGATCCGCCCTGCCCCTGCATGACCACGTCGCGCCCGTATGCGGAACTCATCGCGTCGACCAACGCGTCGAAGGCCGGCCCCTCGGTCGATCCGGAGAATGGCGCCCCGATGGCCTCGCGCTCGACCGAGATCTTGACGTGCCAGGGCGCGACCTCTTCGAGGTGCGCGATCAGCGCGTCTTGTGCGACCTTCGCGTCCATGCCGGGCGGCACCCGCAGGTTGATCCGTGCACGTGCTCGTGGAGTCACCGCGGCCGACGACCCGACGACCGGCGAACAGTCGATGCCGAGCACCGTGGCGGCGGGGCGCGCCCACACCATGTCCGAAATACGGCCGGACCCAACGACATCGACGCCGTCGAGGACGGTGGCGTCGCGTCGGAAATCCTCTGCGGGATAGTCGATGCCGTCGAATTCCTGTGTGGCGTCCAGCCCGCGGACCGTGGTGTTCCCGTGCTCGTCGCGCAAGCTCGCGAGCATAGAGATCAATGCCGCCAAGGCGTCGGGAGCCGCACCACCGAACATGCCCGAATGCATTGCCGATTCCAGTGTTTCGACACTCACGACCACGTTGGCGACACCACGCAGGCTCGTCGTCAAAGTCGGTTGTCCGACAGTGCAATTGCCGGAGTCGCAGATGAGAATGGCGTCGGCGTCGAGCAATTCGGGATGCTTCGGCACAAAGTCCTCGATGCCTCCCGAACCCTGCTCCTCCGAGCCCTCGCCGATGATCTTGATGTTCACTCCGGCCTCGCCCGCGAGTGCGCGCAGCGCGGTGAGGTGGACGGCGATGTTGCCCTTGCAATCTGCCGCACCCCGCCCGTACCAGCGGCCGTCACGTTCGGTGAGCTCCCATGCGGGCGACTTCCACGCGTTGAGGTCCATCGGCGGCTGCACGTCGTGGTGAAAGTAGAGCAGCACGGTCGGCGCACTGGGCGGTCCGGGGATGTGTCCGGTCACGGCCTTGCTTCCGTCGGCGGTCACATGCGCTTCGACGTCGTGCACCCCGACCTCGGTGAACGCCGCAATCAGCCACTCGACCATCTCGTCACAGTCGGGCGGGGGCTCTCCGGCGGGATCGTAGACGGATTTGAAGGCAACCATCTCGGCGAGGTCGCTGCGGGCCTGTGGCATCAGCTCGTGGACGCGGGTACGGAGGGTCTCGACATCGTTTGACTCAGTCACCCCTCAAGTATCCCGTCAGTGATGAAAGTTCGGGCCGCTTCCGTCGCGTGGCAGCGGTGCCTCAAGGGTTTCGAGGTAGCTGACCTGGCTCTTGATGTCGGCCACGAGCGCGACCGCGAGATCGTGACTCATCCCGTTCTTGACGACGACGCGCTGCAGGACCAGGTTCGACATGTCGTCGGCCATCGGATACGCGGGCACCAGCCATCCGCGAAGTCGAAGTCTGTCAGCGAGGTCGTACAGGGTCCACGTCGAGGTGTAACCCTCCTTGATGCGCCAGGCGAACACAGGGATGGTGTCGCCCTTGCTCACCAGCTCAAAGGGCTCCATCGCAGCGATCTCGCCCGAAATGTACTGGGCCACATCGAGGGATTCCTGCTGCGTGGCACGATAGCCCTCGAACCCCAGGCGCAAGAAGTTGTAATACTGCAAGAGCACCTGGGCGCCGGGTCGTGAGAACGGCAGCGCAAGGGTCGGCAGGTCACCACCGAGATAGCTGACGTGGAAGATCAGGCTCTCTGGCATAGCGGCCTTGTCCCGCCACACCGCCCAACCAATGCCTGGATATACCAAGCCGTATTTGTGACCTGACGCATTGATCGATGCGACCCTCGACACCCGAAAATCCCACTCGAGGTCTGGTTGGCAGAAGGGTGCGACGAAGCCGCCCGACGCAGCGTCGACGTGGATCTTTATATCGAGCCCGGTCTTCTGCTCGATCTCGTCGAGTTTCGCCGAGATCTGCTTCACCGGTTCGTAGAGCCCATTGAACGTGACGCCCATTATCGCGACCACGCCGATGGTGTTCTCGTCGACGTAGTTCTCGAGGTCGGTGCCGTCGAATACAAAGTGTTCGGGCGTGCAGGGCACAAATCGCGGTTCGACGTCCCAATAGTTGCAGAACTTCTCCCAGCAGACTTGCACGGCGCTCGAGAGCACGAGATTCGGCTTGTCGAATGGCTTGCCCGCGGCTTTGCGCGCATCTTGCCATCGCCGCTTGAGTGCCAAGCCGCCGAGCATCGACGCGTCGGACGAGCCGACGGTAGCTGTACCGATGGTGTGCCCGGGATCAGGCGCATGCCACAGGTCTGCGATGATGCGCCAACAGCGTTCCTCGACGGCGGCGGTCGCTGGATACTCGTCCTTGTCGATCTCGTTCTTGTCGAACGACTCCGCATACAGGCGGTTGGCGTGATCGTCCATCCAAGTGGTGACGAAGGTCGCCAGGTTGAGTCGGGCATTGCCGTCGAGCATCGCTTCGTCGTGGACGATCTGGTAGGCCGTTTCTGGCAGCATCGAATCTCTCGCCAGGGAGAACTTCGGCAATTCGGTTGCCTCGCCGCTGCGGGAGAAGACGGGGAGCGACAGGGAGTCGCTCAGATTGGTCCTGAATACACTCTTGCGGTCGTCCGAAGGCATCGGGCTACTCCTTAGTGTTCCTCCTGAAGGTTCCTCATGACCGTACCGACATCGCGGCGTGGCCGCGGCCATAGCTGCACAAAGAGAACCGAAAAGCTCAGTCGCAAAAGAGATTATTGGAACGACACAAAGTATGGTCGCGGCTCCACATTCATCGTCTGAGAAGGCGTCAACATCGGGGTGTCCTCGGTGTAGAAATTCTTCCACCCCATCACCACGTTCGGCGGTAGGTCGACCAGAATTCGACGCCAGGTGTCCATCTTGACCGAGGGAATCCCGTGTCCGTCGGCGTGGATAACGGTTTGCAGCTCCGGTCGCGTCGTCACGATCTGTTGGCGGTTCGCGAGCATGTCGGTGTCGAACTCGTGCAGCACGAACAGTTTCTGCGGCAACCGATGCTCACGTGTCAGGCCCGCGAGCCAGTCCGACGTCGCGTTCACTTCTGCGGCCCCGACCGAACCGATCTGCGTGAGGTGCACCTGGTCGGGTTTGAGCCGCCACTCGGGGTCGAGCGCGAGTCCGACATGCGGCATCGCGAGTAGGTCTGCGTAACGCTTGGCCTGCGTCAGGAAGTTCATCCGCCCGGGCTGCAGATCCAATGTGACATAGACGCCCGCCCTCCCGGCGGCCTCGACCCACGGCCGAATCTGCGCGGGATCGATCATCGAGGTGTAGGCGCCGCCGTCACCCGGCGACGCAGATGCGACGGTCACGATGATCTCGAAGGCAGGCACCACCAATTCGCGGCTCACCCGTTGGTATTGCGCCGCGATGCCCTTGACCCGTGCGATCGTCGCATCGAGGCCTTGGCGGCCGAGTGGCCCGAGCGACGGCGAGCCGGGAGATCCGTACAGCGCCACCATGCGCCTACCGGATGCCACGAGCTGCCCACCGCCCGGGATCTCCGGCAGGGTGACCGCCTGCTCGACGTTCCTGGCAAACGTCGGGGTGTCGCCGAACGCCCGTCCCACAGCGATCACGGGAACTGTGCCGCGCGCCTCGCGCAGCGCCCGCACCGATTCGCCGCTCGCGCGCGGGTCCGGTACCGCGACGTCGACGAGTCGTGTTCCGCCTGCCGCCGCGGTGGCTGCGAGGTCGGGGTCGAGCGGCCCCGCCGCGAAGACGACGGGCCTCGGACCGTCGGGGGCCGGGTTGCCACGGAGTCCGGCGAGGTCGGCCGAGGGCGTCGACACCTGCGTCGTCGAGAACTGCGACGTCGAGTGAAAGCCCGTCTCGCCTGCACCGACGACCCAGACCGACCGCGTGCCGAGGCGGTGGAGTTCTGCTTCGACGTCCGCACTGGTCGCGGGGCGTACCGCGAAGACCGGAACATGCCGGGTCGCTGCGGTCTCGGCGACAGTTTTCCAGTCGTCGCGCGTCGCGGAGTCGGTGACGACCACGGCGTCACTCGAACTGCGAAATAGCTTGCTGCTCAGAGAAACTGCGGGACTGCTCGGCGCATCGACGACCTGCGGCCCGATCGCCGGGGTCGCGAAAACCGCGACGTCGGACATACGGGGGACCGTCGACGCGGCGGTGAGGAGTGCGATCACGATGAGTGCCGCCACGAGGGCGACTGCTCGTCCGCGTGAGACCACCGACGCGTCACTCCCCTCCCGATTGCCTACGACTCGAGTGCTCTAGCGCTCCGGTGCTCTAGGACCCCGGTGCTCTAGGACCCCGATGCAGAGTACTCGCGCCGACGTGCTCAACCAACGTAACAACCAGGTTCCCGCCCGGACCGCATACGGCTCGTCACGCGCAGTCGCGGCGGTGCAGCCGCAGCACCGATAGCTCGTCGGCGATGCGTTGCGCGTCGGCGTCAGCCGACGGTGTCACCGAACCGCGCGCCCAGTCGCCGTGTCCGCCGGAGTGATCGAAGCCGAACGGTATCGCGGGCAGATCGCGGTCCCAGTGCACGCGGATGACCGCGTAGACGACCGGGACCACGAAGACCAGAACGAGAAGGACCAGGAGGAGAACGTCTGAGAATGTCATGTCAGAAATCATCCGCCCGCACAAATTCCGCCACCAGTGGCACTAAAGCCAACGTTCGACAATTTTCTGCCATACTGGTTGCGTGCTCAGCAAGGTGGCAGCGATCCTGCACGGTAACGTCGCACTCTTTGAATTCGGCGTGCTCAACGAGGTGTTCGGCCTCGATCGCACGGATCTCGGTGGCCCGCCATTCGACTTCCGCGTCTGCGCACCCGACCCTTCCGAGCCGCTCAGTATCGGCAACGGCGCGAGCATCGTCGCAACGCATGGACTCGACGCCGCGCGCGACGTCGACCTCGTCGCCATCCCAGGCGGCAGCACGAGTGGTGACTATCCCGAGGAGATCCTCGACACCTTGCGCGCGGTCGTCGACAACGGCGGACGAGTGCTGACGGTGTGCTCGGGCGCGTTCGTCGCGGGTGCCGCCGGACTACTCGACGGCCGACGCTGTACTACCCACTGGGCCTACGGCGAGAAACTCGCGCACATGTTTCCGGCGGCCCGCGTCGACACCGACGTCCTGTTCGTCGACGACGGCCCGGTCACCACAAGCGCGGGCACCGCAGCGGGCATCGACGCCGCGCTGCATCTCGTCCGCGAAGAAATCGGGCACGAGGCAGCCAATCTGATCGCGCGTCGCATGGTCGTTCCGCCGCATCGCGACGGCGGTCAGCGACAATTCGTCGACACCCCGATCCCCGAATGCGGCTCGAAGGGCTTTGCCGAGATGCTCGACTGGCTTGTCGAGAACCTCGACCGCGAGGTCCGGGTCGACGAGATGGCCGCCCGCATGCACATGTCGCCACGGACCTTCGCCAGGCGCTTCGGCGACGAAGTGGGCGTTTCCCCGCACAAATGGCTCACCGAACAGCGCGTCGCACACGCGCGTCGGCTACTCGAGACCACGTCGCTGCCGATGGAACAGATAGCCACGCAGGCCGGATTCGGATCGGCGACGCTCCTGCGCCACCACTTCGCGTCAGCGGTCGGCGTCTCGCCTGCCACCTATCGCCGACGCTTCGCCGCCCAGCAGGCAGGCTAGCCGTCGTTCTTCGACGCCTCGGGATTTTTCGACGCCGCGGTCTCCGACACTGCCTCTGGTGCGCTGACGCTCGACGCAGCCTCGGGGCCCTTGTCGTCACCGGTCGGCGCGTCGTCGTATGACTCGCTGAAGGAGACGCGCGGGGTGGTGGCGACGTGGATCAGAGCGAGTACGCCGTAGACGATCGCGGCGATTCCGAAGAGCACCGCGAGCACCACCGCGCCGATGTGTACCGCGCCGAGCACCACTCCGTCTCCGCGCGACGCGACGGCTCCGACCGCGGAGAGCACCGCCGCGAGAAGCGCCCAGGCCGCGCCGCGCAGACGCGGCGTCACGATCGACGAGTAGAACAGGCGCTGATAGAGCGTGACCTCGTACTCCTCAACGGCAGCGAGGCGGACCGGATCGCCGTCGGCGAGCTCGCGCAATTCACGCGCCAAACCCGCGGCGCGAGCCAATCGATCGGCTTCACGCTCGCGGGTTCGGACGTATGCGATGGTCGCGACCGTGGCTGCAACGAGCCCAAGGCCGACCATGACCCCCAGATCATTCACGGACTAGACGCTACAGCGCGGGCGTCTCACGCAATCTGCGCTTGCCACATCCAGTGGAGTTGCTCCAGCTTCGCGGCGAATGAGATCAGCAGATCCTGGGTGACCGGGTCGGCCTCTTCCGTCTCGTCGATCCGCGTACGCAGACCGGCGATCACGGCTTTGAGGTTCTCGACGATCGACGTGATGACCTCGGTGTCGGACGTCCAGCCGTCACCGAATCCGGTGGTGCCGGCCGTCTTGGCGACAGTCTCGGCCCGACCGTCGGGCGAGACGCCGATCGCGGTCGCGCGTTCGGCGGCCTGATCGGTGAACTCGCGGCTCACCGTGACCAGCTCGTCGAGTTCGAGGTGGACCGAACGGAAGTTCCGCCCGACGACATTCCAGTGCGCCTGCTTGGCGACCAGGGACAGATCGATCAGATCGACCAGGGTCTGCTGCAGCGCGTTGCCGGTGATGGTCTTCTGCTCATCGGTCAGGGTGCTCGTGATCGGAGTGTTCGTCATCGTGTGACTCCTTACTCTCTCGCTGCCGCCGGTAGGCGGACTTGAATGCTGCCGCCGGTAGGCGGGCTTGCGGTTGTGCCCGACGCCGGGCTGTGGCGCCGGGCTCGCAACGGGCGCGTCAGTTGCTCAGACGCGAACCGTCAGATTGTGGGCGATGTTGCCCTTGGTCGCCTTCGAGTAGGGGCAGAAGGCGTGTGCGCCCTCGGCGAGTTCCTTCGCCTTGGCCTCGTCGACGCCGGGGATGTAGGTCTCGATGTCGGCGACGAGTCCGAACCCACCGTCGGCCGGGTCCTTGCCGATGCCGATGGTGACGGTGACCGTCGACTCGTCGGGAACAGGCGATCCGGCGTTCTTGGAGGTTGCACGCAGAGCGCCGAGGAAGCAGGCCGCGTAGCCCGCCGAGAAGAGCTCCTCGGGGTTGCTGCCTTCTCCGCTGCCGCCGAGTTCCTTCGGTGGGCGCAGGTCCAGATCGATCTGTCCGCTTGCGGAAACGACCTCGCCGTCGCGGCCGCCGCCGGTCGCCGTGGACGAAATGGTGTAAGCGGGTTCGATAGCCAGGTGTACTCCTCTGAGACTCAGATACTGCGTGACTGGGTACTGCTTATGATGTGCTACTTCTTTGTCTTACAACAGCTCTCGCGACCGTGGTGTTCCGAGATCGCGGATGTTCAGCAAGATTTCAGTTCTGCAGGCCTGCGCGGACGCCCGATTCGACCTTCTTGCCCAGATCCTCGTCGACGTTGCGCCAGTACTCGAAGACTCGCGAGAGCACCGGCTCACTGACACCACCGAGTACGTGTCCGACGATGTTGTCGACGAGGCGTTCGCGTGCTGCATCGTCGAGTACGTCACGCACCATCGTGCCCGCCTGTGCCCAATCGCTGTCCTCGGCGTGCTCGATGTAGCCTGCACGCACCGCGGCGCCGTCGAACGACCAGAGTCCTTCGTCGCCCGCAGCACTCGGATCGGCGTGTGGTCCGCCAAATGAGTTGGGCGCGTATACCGGAACGTCGGGAGCGGAGAAGTTGTATGCCATCGCACCCTCCTTGGAGTAGGTGTTGACCTCTGCGCGTTTCGCCGAATTGACCGGCAACTGAGCGTAATTCGTCCCGATGCGGTAGCGATGCGCGTCCGCATAGGCAAAGACTCTGCCCAGCAACATCTTGTCGGGTGAGAAGCCCACTCCGGGAACCACATTCGACGGCTCGAACGATGCCAGTTCGATCTCGGAGAAGAAGTTCTGCGGGTTGCGGTTCAGCGTCCAGGTGCCCACCTCGATGAGCGGGTAGTCCTGCTGCGACCAGACCTTGGTGAGGTCAAACGGATTGAAGCGATACCCCTCCGCCTCGTCGACCGGCATGATCTGGACCTTGAGTGTCCAGCTCGGGAACTCGCCGTTCTCGATCGCCTCGTACAGATCCTGGCGGTGATAGTCGGGATCACTGCCTGCCAGCGTGTCGGCCTCCGCTTGCGTGAGGAACTCGATGCCCTGATCGGTCTTGAAGTGGTACTTCACCCAGAAGCGCTCGCCGTCGGCATTGACCCACTGATACGTGTGCGAGCCGAATCCGTCCATATGCCGCCACGACTTCGGGATGCCCCGATCGCCCATCAACCAGGTGACCTGATGCGCGGTTTCGGGCCGCAACGTCCAGAAGTCCCACTGCATGTTGTGATCGCGAAGCCCCGAACCGGGAAGTCGCTTCTGCGAACGGATGAAGTCGGGGAACTTGATCGGATCCTTGATGAAGAAGATCGGCGTGTTGTTGCCAACCAGATCGTAGTTGCCGTCCTCGGTGTAGAACTTGATCGCGAATCCGCGGGGATCGCGCCAGGTATCGGGACTGCCCTGCTCGCCCGCGACCGTCGAAAAGCGTACGAGCGATTCGGTTTTCGCGCCCGGCTGGAATAGCTTGGCCTTGGTGTAGCGCGACACGTCACCCGTGATCACGAGTTCGCCGAACGCCCCGCCGCCCTTGGCGTGCACGATCCGCTCGGGTACGCGCTCACGGTTGAACTGCGCAAGCTTTTCAATGAGGTAGTGGTCGTGGAGCAGGATCGGACCCTGCGTTCCGGCCGTCAACGACTCGTCGTCGCTGGCGACCGGAATCCCGGTGTTCGTGGTGGTACGTGGTGTCATCTGCGAATCTCCTTCGTTGTCGGGGCTGTTCGCTTCTGAGGTCGGTTGACGAGCGATGGCGGCGTCGCCTCGCTAGCTCCTTCCGCTGCGGCGGGCCGGCCGCAGCGGTCGAGAACACGCTGGTGTGAAAAATGTTGGCATTACGCGGGTTTCACGTTCGACGCCGCCGCTCGACAACTCGGGCACTGACCCCAGAACGTCACCTCGGCTTCGTCGATCGTGTAGCCGTGGTCATCGTCGGGAATCAGACAGGGGGCCTGCCCGACGACGCAGTCGATGTCGACGATCTCGCCACACGTGCGGCAGACGAGATGGTGGTGATTGTCTGCTGTGCGCGTCTCGTAGCGCACGGCAGATCCTGCAGGTTCGATGCTTCGAAGCAGTCCGTTATCGGTGCACGAGCGCAAGACGTCGTAGATGGTCTGCGTCGACACCGCGCCGAGTTGCTCGCGCACACCACGCGCGACGACGTCCGCCGTCGAATGTGGGTGCTCCGCCAGGACCTCGAGCACCGCGAGGCGCGGAGCGGTGACCCGCATGCCTGCCTCACGGAGTTGCTGCACGAGCGCCTGTCGATCCTGCATGACTCCACCATAGCCACGTTTCTGGAATTAGTCCATTGTTTGGAGAAGTTCCAGAATCAGATCGGATGCCGGAGCACCCGTGGCCCCGCACATGGATTCGGGATCGGCCAAACCGGTCCGCGCCCGGGCTCCCGACTGTCATGCTCGCAGGGTTGTCCGAAGCATCGGGGGATTCATGCGCACGCTCGTCGTCAGCACACTCGCACTGCTGCTTGCGGCGGTCGGGATCGCCGTGGCGCCGCAGGCGCATGCGTCCGACGCCTTCACGGTCACCACTCTGCACTTCGACGCCGCTCACGACTCGGGCCCGCGCTGCGACGTCGTCGGCGATCTCTATGTTCCGCAGGGTGTTTCGCCAAGTAACCGCGCACCGGCTGTGCTGACGACCAACGGCTTCGGTGGCAGCAAAGACAGTCAGGCACCGCTGGCACGGATGTACGCCTCGCGCGGTTACGTCGTGCTCGCCTATTCCGGCCTGGGCTTCGGTGGATCGAGTTGTCGCATCACTTTCGACAGTCCGATTCCCGACGGCGCAGCGGCGTCGCGCCTCGTGAGCTACCTGGGTGGCGCGACCGGCATCGCCTTCCGCGACGCCGCACACACGAAGCCGGCACCTCGGCTCGACGTCGTCGTGCATGACGGCGTCGACCATAGGGGCACCCGGAGATCCGACGATCCGCGGGTCGGCATGATCGGCGGCTCCTACGGCGGCCACATCCAGTTCGCGGCAGCATCGGTCGATCCCCGAATCGACGCGATTGTCCCGATGGTGACCTGGAATGATCTCTCATACTCGTTGTCCCCCAACAACACCGGACAGTCCGTCGGTGTCAGCACCCCGACGCAGGGTGCGGTCAAGATCAACTGGAGCGCGTCTCTGGCTGCTGCGGGACTGATATCCGGTGTGCAGCACGCATCGGTTGAACCGCAGCGCCTGACGGGCTGCCCCGATTTCCCTGCCGCGGTGTGCTCCGCACTCGTCGGGTCGGCGACGAGCGGAACAGTCGACCGGTCGATCCTCGACGGGTTTCGGCGTGGGTCGGTCGCGTCGTTCCTCGACCGCGTCACCGTTCCGACTCTGCTGGTGCAGGGCCAGAAGGACACCCTGTTCAACATCCAGGAGGCGTTGGCAACCTACCGCGGCCTTTCCGCCAAAGGTGTTCCGACGGCGATGATCTGGTTCTCCGGCGGACACTCGGGCACGCCCGCCGCCGGCGACTACTCCTCCACGACACCGAACCCCGACACCCAATACGTCACCCAGCGCGCGGTGGGATGGCTCGACCACTAAATGAAGGGCAGCGGCCCGGGAACCGGCCCGAGGTTCGCCTACTACCGCGACTGGATCGACTACCGCGGCATCGCGACACCCGCCTATGCGACGGCAGGCAGCGTCGACGTCGGCAGCCGGGCGCAGTATGCCCTCTCCGGCGCCACCGGATTGGCGCCGTCGGCCACGCCACCCCGACCGGGCACCGCGCGCTTGACCACACCGCCGGCAGGGTTGCCCACAACGCACGACGCGCCCGACGCACTCGGGCTCATCAGCCTTCCCGAACGCGACGTCGCGGGCACGTACGCCCAGTGGGATACCGCGCCCCTGCGGTTGGCGCTCGACGTCGTCGGAACGCCGACGCTGCGCCTGCGTGTGTCCGCGCCCCTCGACGTCGGCGCGCCACTGGCCGACCAACTTGTCCTTTTCGCCCGAATCGTCGACGTCGGCGCCGACGGATCGTCGACGACCGTGGGTAATCTTGTTGCGCCCGTGCGGATATCGGACCCCCGCGTACCGATGACCATCACCATCCCCGCATTCGTCCACCGTTTCGATCCGGGACACCGACTACGCCTTGTCGTCTCCGGCGGATCGACCAACTACCGCGGCGGGATGCGCCCGATTCCGGTGTCGATCGACGCCGGAGCCGACCAGATCCTCCGACTACCGATCGTCTGACGCGGCACGACATCGCGAGACCCGCCTCGTTCTCGAGTGGCGCCCTCTGCGTGGCTGTCGTATCGTTGCTCCCACGAGATCACGTGTAGCAACGGGGAAGAGTCCCGATGTTCGCGTCCGTGACGGCCCTTCTCTCGGGTCCCGCGTCGAAAAGCGCACGCGATCTCATTCGTGAAGAGAGAACACACCCATGAGCAACACCACCACGCCGGCTACCGCCTCCGCCGACTCGTACGCGATGACAGAACTCAATCGCGAAGCGCAGATGGGCGGTATGGGCACCGAGACCACCGACCGTGAGGTCCGCCGCATCAGCCTTGCCGACTTCGAACAGCGTCGTGCACAGATCGCCGACGAACTCTGGTCCGCCGCAACCGATATCGGCTTCTTCCAGGTCGTCGACCACGGCATCGACATGGCCGAGGTCAACCACGCCTTCGAGATGTCGGCCAAGTTCTTCGAGCTACCCCGCGAGGTCAAGGAGCAGTTCCCCCTCAAGAAGGGCCAGAACGCCGGGTGGGAATTCTCCAGCCAGGTCCGCCCGTCTGTGGGTACGCCTGATCAGAAGGAGTCCTACCAGCTCACCCTCCCCCGCATGGAAGGACTGTGGCCGACCGAAGAGGAACTCGCCGGATTCCAGGCAACGCTGCTCGACTTCGAGCACAAGTGCTGGAAGCTCGCGATGGACATCCTCGGCTGCTTCGCGGAGAAGCTCGGATTCGACCGTGAGTTCTTCACTCGCGCACACGATCCCAGCACCGAGACCTACCAGAGCACACTTCGCCTGCTGCACTACTACGCCTTCCCCGACGCCATGCTCGACGAGCCGAACGTCTGGCGCGCAGGCGCTCACACCGACTTCAACGCCTTGACGCTGCTGTTCCAGCGCGCGGGCCAGGGCGGCCTGCAGGTGCTCCCGGGGGCCGAGGCATCCACGCAGGCGTGGACTCCTGTCGAGCCGTCCGACGAGGCGATCACCTGCAATATCGGCGACATGTTGATGCGCTGGTCCGACGACAAGCTCCCGTCGAACTTCCATCGCGTGCGCGCACCGCGTCGTGGCGAGTACACCGGCCCGCGCTACACCATCGCCTACTTCGCGCAGGCGAACACCGACGCCCTGATCGAGAGTGCCGCAGGCAAGTACCCGGCGATCACCGGCGGCGACTACATCGCACAGCGCATCGCGGCGAACTTCGCCAAATGAGCGACGACGTGACCTCGGGAGAACAGTCGAGCTCGGTGTTATCCAGCTCGGTGTTCTCCGACGTCGCCATGTACACGGGCGGCATCTGGCTCGAGCATCAGGATGTTCGCGTGGTCGGCGGGGTCGTCGAATCGATCTCGCCCCACGCGTCGTCGACAACTGCTGCCGCTGAATCGATTTCGACCGGCGGCTACCTGATTCCGGGTTTCGTCAACACGCACACCCACCTGCAGCAGTCGCTGATGCGCGGTATCGCCGAGTGCACGCCGCTACTGGAGTGGCTGCTCGCTGTCGGCGAGGAGTCGGTCGCCATCACACCCGAGCGCGCGTACACGGCGGCAGTTGCGGCAAGTCTGGAGATGCTTCGGTCGGGCACCACGACCGTCGTCGAGCACATGTGGCCCCACCCGTCCACCGAGGTCCACGGTGCGGTGATCCAGGCGTTGCGCGACACCGGGATTCGTGCGGTCCTCGGACGCGGTGTCGCCGATCGGCCAGACGCCACCCGCAAGTGGGGATTCGAGCCACGACTGATGCAGCCGCTCGACGAGGTGCTCGACCATGTCGAGCACCTGCGCGAGCAGACTGCAGAGTCGACGATCAGTGTGGCACTTGCCATTCCGAACCCGCGATCGGTCACCGAGTCGGGAATGGTCACACTGCGCGAGTTCGCTCAAGAACGTGACATGTCGGTGATGATCCACCTGCTCGAAACACCGACCGACGATGTGATGTGTCTCGAGCATGCGGGACTCGGCGCGGTCGAGTACCTCGACTCCAACGATTTCTTGTGGAACAGGCTACTCGCGGTGCACTGCGTCGAACTCGACGACGTCGGACAGTCGATCCTCGCCGAACGCGGAGTTGCGGTGTCGCACAACCCGTTGTCGAATATGCGGCTCGGTAGCGGTATCGCGCCGATCCCCGCGATGCTCGACCGCGGCGTCGGCGTCGGACTCGGTGTCGACGGCGCGGCGAGCAATGACACACAGGACATGCTCGAGACGTTCCGCATCGGAGCGTATCTACAACGCGCGGCACACAAGCGCGCCGACCTCATGGGATTCGAGACGATGCTCGACATCGCTTGTGGCGGAGCGAATGTGGCGCTCGGTCTGCCCGAGGTCATCGGCGGCGTGAGCGTCGGCGCGCCCGCCGACCTCACGCTTGTCCGGTTCGACCGCGACTACGCGACGTTGCCAGTCCGCGACCCCGGCGCATCGCTGCTGACCACCGGGTCACGCTCGATCGTCGACGTCGTGATGGTCGACGGCGACGTGGTGATCGCAGACGGTCGGAGCACTCGTATCGACGAGGCGGAGTTCACCAAAGAGGTTGCGTCCCTGTCCTAGGACATAAAGGTTCTACGTTGCGTGGGACCTGGGGGTGCAATTGTGCACCTCTGGGTCCCACACAACTCGCCGAAGGTCAGCTGAAACGGGCAAGCACGCTGTGGACCGCCTGCGTGACGGTGAGCCTGTCGAACGACTGCACGAAGTCGAAGGTGCGCTCGAGGTCGGGGCCATCGTCGTGCTGATCGCGTGCCGAGAGCAGCGCGGCGAAGTGAGGTCCGAGTATCGCGACTGTCCACTCGTTGACGAGATCGTCGGCGGCGTCGAGCGGCGCGTGTCTGACGTTGCCCTCGACCATGTGCGACAGTCCGACACCGTAGACACCGGCGAAGCCCGTGACGTCTGCGAGTTCGCGCCACCGCTGTGACGTGGTGTCCGTGAAGTGTTGCGCGTGCTGGAAGGTGCCGACGACGATCATCGCCTGGCCGGCAGATGCCGCCTGGGCTTCGAGCGCTTTGCTCATCTCGACAAGAAGTCGCTTGGTTCCGCGGCGCGGCTCCTGCATGACCGACGCGAGTGCATACGGGGTGTCGGCCGACGGCGCTGGGCTCGACCACACCGGCGCCTCCGGAAAGGGCACCACCTCGTCGGCCGGAAGCTCCGACGGGTTGGCGACGGCCGGGTAGAGCCGTCCGGTGCCGAATGTCGCTCCGATGGTCATCGCTGCCGATCGCGACTGCTCGTCGTGGACACCTTCTGCGACGACAACAGCGTTGCTGCGTTCGACGTGCGCGGCGAGCGCATGCGCGACCTCGGCCATGTCGGGTTCCGTGGCAACCGAGAGCAACTCGGGTCCGGTGATGATCACGTCGGGCTCGATGAGTGGGAGCATCGAGATCGCGTGCGGGTCGACACCTATGCCGTCGACGCAGATCACGCGGCCACGGCTACGTGCTGCCTTCACCGCGCCGAGCGCCTCGTGCGGACGGCTGAGCAACTGCGCCGGCGATACCGAGAAAACCAGACGCTGCAGGGCTGCCGGTGTCGGCAACGCATCGAGTTCGTGCTGCGGGATGGAGTCCATGTCGACTGCGACGAGCACCGGGAGGATCTCGGCGATTTCCACCGCCTGCGGCGAGTCGGCGAACACCATCTTCTGCTTATCGAGCGGCGCCTTCTGTTCCATCAGGCGTGCGGCTCGACGCAGTGCCTCTGCGGTACCCATCGCGCTTCCGGCCAGACCTCGAACCTGCAATTCGACAGCAGCGAGCGCACCGTCCGACAGACGGCGAACCGGCGCGAACTGCATGACCACCTCCATCGACAAATCGTCGGCGGCCAACACCGACGAGTGGTAGGTGGATCGTCGAGATAGGCGCGTCATCTTCTTAGCTAACCATCCATTTACGTAATATGCGAAAGTCACCGTCGCCGCCGTCCCCGACACGGCCGCCGTTACCTTCTCGTGACCATGGGTTGCCGTGCGGTGTCAGTACTGCCGCGGCCCTGGTCAACGCGTCACGGCGGTCCGTAACGTCGACGTCAGTTCATCGCGGCGCCTCGTTCGTGACGACATTCGAGTGAGGAGAGACTCATGTCGCAGATCACGACGACCGCTGATTCAGACCATGTCCCGGCCGCTGCCACAGCGACTGGAATCGACGAACCGATCCCGCTGATCGCGTCCGCCAGGTCGGGGATCGTCATACTCACGCTTCTCGCGGCGAGCACGACCATCACGTTCGGTTCGCTGTTCTTCGCGTAACCCGCCTCTTCGCACACCCGACTCCGCAAAACTTCGACTCCGCATCACTCGACTCGAGAGTGGAAGCACGTCACAGTGCTGCGCCCGTGTGCCGCCTGCGCCGACCCCCGCGTCCGCAGGCGGTGCACACCACTCGGGGTCGGCGCATGGAGCCGCGCAGTATCAGCGACCCTTCACCATCCGTGTCGGGCGCATCCGCGTCGACTGCGGGAGCCACCGGTTCACCGACTTCTGCATCGTGCACAGCGCTGAGATCACGAGAAGCGCGAACTGAATCCACCCGATGACCGGCAGAGCCGACCACACGTCCGGGTAGCGGAACAGCAGATCTATCCCGATCGGGATACAGAGCAGGTTGACGACGACCGCGGCGAGGTAGAAGTTGCGGCAGTTGCGACTGTGATGCGTGGCCGCGGCGACCAGCAGCGCGTACTCGATAGCGAGGAAGACGACGATCATGATCAGCATGAACGGCGGAAAGAAGTTCGCCATCGGGTCGATGCGGTCGGCCGGTGCCGCGTTCCGCGGATCGGTTGCGAGTCCCTCGCGCAGACGGTCCCTCAGCAGTCCTCTGATCGTCCCGACATTGACGAAGCCGTAGACGAACGCGACCAGTCCAGCGGCTGCTGCTCCCCAGAACGCGACGCGCGCGTGGACGGTCAGCGCGCGCGGCGCCGGACCCGGATCGGTCGGTCGCGACGGATAGAGCACCGCCTCGTCCTTGTCCTTCGACCGACGCTCGATCGCCGCCAGGTCCTCGGCGTCGAGTTCGGCCTGCGTCGGGATGCGATCGGACTCATCAGGGTCGGTCATGGTGACGATTGTCGCACCGTCACCGGCGCCCGATCTTGAGCATCCGGGACTCGACGACCGGCGGCCGACTTCTCGACGCCTCCCGATCTTCAGCATCCGGCTCACCGTCGCCTGCCAGAGCGAGCCGTCGGGCGCGATGGTGCCGGTCAGTTCGAGCGGCTCGTCGACCGGTCCGTCGCCGACGTGCAACGTGCGTACGCGGGCGCCCGTCGCGAAATCGGTGGCGATGTAGTCGATAGGCCCGACCTGCTGGATCGATCCTGGCCGATAGGGCCCGTACCCGAGGCCGTGGATGAGCCCGTCGGCGCGCGAGAGTCGGGGCAGCGACGCGAGGCGGTCGCCGTTCTCCCACACCCGGTGGCACTCCCCCGCGGACACGTCGATGCGTGTCGATCCGCCGACGAAGGGCGCGTTGGCAGGCACGCTCGGACCGCTGACGGCCATGGGCGGGTACTGGTAGCCGTAGGTGCTGGGGATGATGAGCGAGTTGCCCCAGGCCATCGGCGAGTTCTCGGTGCCCTGTCCTGAGCTGCCGAACGCGGGCATGCGGCACACCGTCGAGCCGGTGTTGCTGTCGTAGACGATCAACTGGGGTCGGGAGGCGTTGTCGACGATGGCAACCCATCCGTCGCCACCGGGGCCGAAGTAGGTGGGTGTTGTGCCCGATCCCCAGGTCAATTGGCCGGGGCGACGTGCGGTTCCTCGGTCATACGCGCGGCGCCACACCACCTCTGGTGTTCCGTCGACGCCCGCTCGCACCTCGTAGAGAGCGTGCGTCGAGATGACCGACACTCCCGATGCTCGCACCGAGAGCCCGTTTCCGAGGTCCTCGCCAGCAGGCAGATGCATCGACCGCACACGTTGAGCTGCGCCGACCGTGCCGACGACGCCGTGGGTGGTCACAAACCAGACGCGTCCCGCGAAGTCCGGCGCGAGCGCGGTGATGGCGTCGCCCGCGGGGATATGCGCCTTCAGGTCGACGCGATCGTCGACGTAGAGCTGCCACCCCTGCGTCGAATGCCGATGTGCCACACGCAGAATCGCGCCGGACCCGTCGGCGACGACCACGCGATCGCGATCGTCGAGATACCCGTACACACCTCCGAGCAGCCCACCCTTGGTCAACTGCTTGCGTGCGATCGGCACCGCGGTCGTCGGATCGAAGAGCGTCACCGTCGCCACCGCGACCTGCAGCGGCGCTGTGCCGACGAACTGGGTACACAGCGACACCGGCATCCCATCGCGTCCCACGAACGTCGCGGCGCAGGCACCGCCGGGAATCGACGACGCCGCGAGACGCGCGGACTTTCCCGGTCCGGCGAACGGCGTCGAGTCCGACGACCACAGGTCACCGTGCATCAGCGACGTTCCGACCGGACCGAGTCCGGTCGCCGGGCCCGGTGCGGGAGCCGTCGAACCGTGTGTCGGTGGCGCCGCGACCGCAGGTCCTCCGACGATCGCACCCACGAGTATCGCGACGACGATGGTCGACGCGGCGAGTATGCGGATGCGGATGCGGGCAGCACACATACGCGGACCTGGCGATGTCACCGCGTCACTCTGACAGATAGGCGACGATAGCGCCCGACATTCCCGCACGGGCGTCATCAAGGTTGCCGTAGGTACCCAACGTGTGCTCCGAGATGAGTCCGCGCATCGCACCCGGGATCAGCGCGGCCATCTGCCGGACCTTCCCTGGATCGAGGTCGAGGTCGGCAAATGCACGCTCGAACGCCGCGTCCCAGTTCGGCTTCCACGAAGCCAATTCGGCTGCGGTGAGGGGAAATTCGCGTTCCAATTCGACGTGTTCGCGCGGAAGCGCCGCGCGGAGCGTCTCAATGGCCCGCGCCTCCGGCGTCGTGAGTCCGTAGAACATCGCGTCGATCAGAGCGGACACCCTCTCTCGCAGCGTCCCGTCGGGTTTGACGCTGGCCGGGAGATCGCCGCGCTGGTCCGCGGTGTGACGCAGAACCGCTGCCCACAGACCGTCGATATCGCCGAACTGGTACTTGACCACACCCCACGTCGCACCGATCTCCCGCGCGATCCGATTACCCGAGACCGCCGTCGGATCACCCGTCGCCAACGCGGCGATTGCCGCACGGATCATGCTGTCCCGCGTGGCCTGACCACGCTTGTTCGCGCGCCGGGGGGTGGTCGTCGCCTCACTCATAACGATCGAGTCTAGCCACATATCGAGATTTTCACAGAACCCTCTTGCACTATTTCACAGAGGGTTCTACGGTTCTTCCTATGGCACAGACCCCGCTGTCGATGGAACCGACTGGCTGGTACCAGGTCGCCTGGTCGCACGAGATCGCCGTCGGCGACGTCCACCGCATGACCTACTTCTCCCGCGACATGGTCGCGTGGCGCTCGGCGTCGGGAAAGATCTCGGTGTTCGACGCCTATTGCGAGCACCTCGGCGCACATCTCGGGTACGGCGGTCGCGTCGAGGGCGAGAACCTCGTCTGCCCATTCCATGGGTGGCAGTGGAACGAGCAGGGTCGCAACGTCTGCATCCCGTACGAGAAGAGACCGAACAGAGGCAGGCGAATTCGCAGCTACCCTGCAGTCGAGCGCAACCATGCCGTGTGGATCTGGTTCGACACCGCCTCTCGCCCACCGTATTTCGAGGTGCCGGACGTGTTCACCGCATTCGGCGACGACGCATCGGACGCCGACAACTACTACGCACCCATCCCCGGCGGGACACTGTTCCACGAGCGGCTCGAGCTCCATCCGCAGTACATCATGGAGAACGGCGTCGACTTCGCCCATTTCAAGTTCGTCCACGAGACGCCGTTCATGCCGGAGTTCACCCGGCACGATTTCCATGGACCGGTCTCCTACGTCGATTTCACCATCGCGTTCGAACAGGGAGCCACCCTCGAATCCGCCTCCAGCGGCGTCTATTCCGTGAACGCTGGACTCGGGTGCTCCGTGACCAAGTCGTGGGGGATGGTCGAGAACCGCACGATGCCTGCGGTCACCCCGGTCGACGGATCGACGTGCGACGTACGGTTCACCGTCTGGATCGGCAAGAAGCCGGGCGAAGAAGACGCCACCGAGCTGACCAAGTACGGCAAGGTGATGAGCGACCTGGTCATCGACCAGTTCGACAGGGACGTCCAAATCTGGTCGCACCAGCGCTATTCGGATCCTCCTGCGCTCTCGCAGCGAGAGTTCAAGGGCTTCACCGCATTACGCAACTGGGCGGTGCAGTTCTATCCCGAGGGCGACTCGGCCTACGGGCGAGACCCGACACGTCCCGAAAGCGGTGCAATTGTGCCGCTGCACCCGTCGGCCGCCGCCGCAACAGCCTGAGCGCACCAGCGTCGCGAACATGTCCACACGAAAGGTCCAGCCCATGAACAGTTCCCGCACGATTCGCGTATTCCAGGTTGCCACAGGCAATCTCGGCACCGAGATGATCGGACGAATCACCTCCCACCCAGACCTCGAACTCGTCGGTCTGCACTGCTACACCGCCGACAAAATCGGACGCGACGTTGGCGAGATCGTGGGCATCGACGCGATCGGCATCGCGGCCACGGGTTCCGTCGAGGAGATCATCGCAGCACGGCCGGACGTCGTGACATTCCACGGCGTCTTCCCTGATGAGGACCTCTACGAGAAGGTGCTCGAGGCAGGCATCAACGTCGTGACCACCGCCGACTGGATCACCGGATATCACCGGGACACCAACTGGCAGCATCCTTCCGGGCGCAAGGTCAGCGAGGTCATCGAGGCTGCCTGTCAACGCGGAGGGTCGACGTTCTATGGCACGGGCATGAACCCGGGACTGTGTCAGATCCTCGGCATCGTCCACAGCGCCGACGTCGCCGCGATCGAGAACGTCACCGTCACCGAATCGGTCGACGTCTCATGCCATCACTCCGTCGACACCTGGAAGGCCGTCGGATACGGTCTGCCGGTTGATGATCCGACGATTCCGGAGTCATTGCACAAGTACACCGCAGTCTTTGCCGACTCCGTCTATCTCATGGCCGACGCATTCGGGCTCGAGCTCGACGAGGTGAAGTACTCCTACGAACTCGGCGCGTGCACCAAGGACGTCGATCTCGGCTGGTACTTCCTACCCAAGGGATCATTGGGCGCCAACTACATCAAATACCAGGGCATGGTCGACGGTGTCCCGCGGATCGAGACCCACCTCGAGTGGCAGATGACACCGCACACCGATCCCGCGTGGGATATCAAGGCCTGCTATATCACTCAGATCACTGGCGATCCGAGTATCTACAGCAAGCACATGATCTTCCCCAAGCCGGGAATGGATTTGTCGAAGCCCGAGAACTTCGCCTCCATCGGCATGACCGTGACCGGGCTGCCGGCGCTCAACTCGATCCGCTCGGTCGTCGAGGCGAGGCCCGGCATC
The DNA here is from genome assembly GCF_001665905.1 of Gordonia sp. 852002-50395_SCH5434458. Lineage (NCBI taxonomy): Bacteria > Bacillati > Actinomycetota > Actinomycetes > Mycobacteriales > Gordoniaceae > Gordonia > Gordonia sp. 852002-50395_SCH5434458. Next base: position 31,316 of record NZ_LZTC01000064.1, on the reverse strand, counting down.
ATCACCAGTAACGACCTTCCACTGAGGGCATTCGCCGGACGATTCGCCGTGTGACATCACGTATCGGCTGTGCCCGCGATATCGAGTGCAGGCCCGAGCCAGCGTCGAAGATAGACACGCAACTGCTCCGGCGTACGCGGTGGGTCCGAGGGGTACTGCAGAAACGACATCAGCACGCGCAGCATGAACTCGGCGAGTCCCTCGAGTTTCTCGTCGTCGATTCCCACCTCGTCCCAGTCGATCGGGAATCGTCGCAACACCGACGCGCCGAACTCCATTGCGCGAGAGGATGTTGCGCCACGGCTGAAGAGTTCGTTCTCCCCCACCTGAACGAGAAGTCCGATATACGGTTCGTCGGGCAGTCGCCCCAACGTGTAGACGATGGCCTCGGCAAGGGCATCGCGCGGATCGGTGATGTCGGCGACGTGATCGGTGAGGCGGTCGAGGAACTGCGTGGCACCTGCTTCACCAACCGCGGTCAGTAGTTCGGCGGTCGTCGGGAACACGCGGTAGACCGTCTGCCTGGTGACCTGGAGTTCGGCGGCGACATCGGCGAGAGTTGCCTTGCCAGGACCCGAACGATCGATGCACCGCATCGCGGCCGCCACGATGCGTTCGCGTGCTTCGTCTTCGGTGCGCGGCAGGTCGCCGCCCCAACCTCGGGTTCTCATCGGTCAATCGTCGCACGCGGGTATTTCGAATCTGGTCATACACATAAGCATTGTTTGTATGATCGAGCATGTCGGCCACGCCCCTTCACCAGCCTGAGGTGCACCAATGCAGACCTGTACAGCCGAGTACCTCCGCCTGTCGGAGACGCTGACCGGTGTTCGATGCGACGGCAATGCGTTCGTCACGTTCACCAATCCGGCGAACCTCGCGAACTGGACCCTGCCCGTCATCGAGGCGACGCTCGTCATCGGACTCGTCGCGTGTCTGATCCACGCCATCCGGTGGTATCGCGCCACGCGCGACGCGTCGAATCTGGTGGTGTGGTGCAGCGGGATACTCGCATTGCTCCTCGTCGAACCGATCGCCTACTTTCCGCAGTGGTTCGGTATCGAGGAAGAACTCGGACTGACCTTCGCGCACAACATGTTTACGGTGCAGTTCCTCTACGACCGGTTACCGCTCTACATCATCGCGATGTACCCGGTCTACCTGTACGTGGCGTACACGCTCGTCCAGCGGACGGGAATCTTCAAGCGCTACAACATCTTCGTATCCGCAGCCTGCGTGGCTTTCGTATTCCACTGCCTGTACCAGGTTGTCGACGGCCTTGGGCCACAGATGAAGTGGTGGGTGTGGAACCCAGAAGTCTCCACGGCACACCCGTCATTCAGCGGTATCCCCCTGCTGAACATGAGCGCCTTCAGCGTCATGCTGCCGTTCGGCATCGCCCTGGTGACGCGCTGGTTGTGCACAGTCCCGCACCGCGGCGGTTGGTATCTCGTCCGCGACGTCGCGCTGACGAGTGTGCTCGTCTGGCCCGTCCTCTTCGTCGGATCAATTCCCCCCACCATCCTCGATCTGCTGGGCGGTTCGCTACTGGTCGGTCGAGCCGTCTCGGCGTGGACCTACGTGGCGATCCTGGCGGTCGTCACCGTCGCGGCATTCCGGGGCGCCTACCGAGCACGCCGCAGTGATCCGTCGTTCCTCCCCGAACCGCTTGCGCGGGAATGGTTTCCGGTGATCTGCTCCGCGGTATACCTGGTCGTCGCGGCAGTGCTGTGGATCAGTGCACTGCCCGACTACTTCGCAGCTGTCGACGGGGTGGCACCCAACGGCGGACGCATCGGGCCGCTTCCGTATGCGACCGCCGCCTACGTGGCCTCGGCGTTGCTCACGATCGGTTCGTTCGTCGGCGTCCGACGCCCTCGGGCCTCCGCCCCCACGGAACGCGTCCGAAGCGGCTCGGAGCTGCCTGCACCGTCTGCCTCGTGAATCGACCTGCCGCACAGACAACTACGGCCCCCGCGTCACTGCGGGGGCCGTAGTTCATTCCTGTGGGGGTGATTCCGTTCGATAACTCAGCCGTCGAAGTGCGACAGCAAGAAGTTGGTGGCGGGCAGCAGCGTGAACACCATCGGCAGCGCGTGGTTGACCACGAGGCCGGGGAAGATCGGCGGGATCGTGTTGGTGATCATGCGAACGTCAGCTCCCTGAGCACGCCAGTCACGGTCGAGCGTGGCCACCTGGCCGTACGGAATGACGTCGTCGCTGAGGCCACCTTCGAGCAGGACCGGCGCGTTCGGCTTGAGCCTGCCGATCCGCTGCTCGTCGACGATCTTCTTGACGTTCGGGTAGCGATTGATGACCGCAGACAACGACTTTCCGTCGCGTGTCCACGAACTCGTGCGCTGGAATCCGAAACTCAGCCCGGTATCGGCGATGCACTGCGTCGACAGTTGCTTGAGCACCTGACGTCCGCGGGGTGTCGTCTCCTTGTCGACGACGGTCTTCAGTTCGGGATAGCGGGCCTCGAGACCATTGATGGCATAACCGATTCCGCCGACGATGAACGTGCCGTCGATCTGGTCGATCACCTTCGACAGGTCCGCGGGCGGTGCACCCGCATACGATGCCTTGACGTTCAGTTCGGGAGCGTAGCTCGACGCCAGTTCGGCCGCCGATGCCGACGCACCGCCGCCCTGCGAGTAACCGGAGAAGCCGACCGGCGCGTTGGCGGGCGCCTTCTCGACCTTCAGCGCCGCACGCGCCGCGTCGAGCATCGCCTGGCCGGACTCGACCCTGTTCACGTAGGTGTGAATTCCCGGGGTGCCCATGCCGATGTAGTCGGTGATGGCCACGCGCACGCCGTTGATCAGCAAGAGATTCAGTTCGAGAGCCGTGTAGTTCAGCGCGAGGCTCGGCTTGCTCGGGTCGATCGCGACGGGCAGGCTCATCAGTTTCGAGCCAGCGCACTGATCACCCTGACCGATGGTTCCCGGGCCGAGCACGACGGTTGGTCGCGGACCCTTGCCTCGCCACGGCGCAGTGGGTTCGACGACGGTCCCGGTGACCGCCGCGGGCGTTCCATCCTGGTAGCGAGAGGTGTACATGATCCGCGTCGCCGTGCCCGGCCACTGGTTCTTGATGCCGGGAATCTGCAGCAGCAGCGGGCTGGGCTCGCTGCGGATGATCGACCCCGGAGTCGCCGAGAACTGCGACGGCGGGGTGTAGAAATCCGCCGCGTGAGCCGGTCCGACTGCCGCCGTCGCAGCACCAAGAGCCAACGCACCCGTCGTGAGCGCAACCGTGGACCGTCGTGTCACACGACCGATCCGCCTACCTGAGATGAATCCCCGAATTCGTGTCATGGACGTAACCTACCGCACAGTAAGTCACGGGTGTGATCCAGGGCGCAGGCGTGTTACGGGAAACTACGCAAAGCGCACATTCATTGTTGCTAGGCCAAAAATCTTGCGACCAGCCGACTTCGCCACGATGATGACGACGCCGCTGCGGGTCTCGGGATCGAGCGACTTGATCTTGCCGCTGAACTCGATGTCGCCGCCCTCTGCAGCAGACACGACCGCGACCTGCGACAAACGCACCGCGTACCGCGTCACGGCGCCCGGATCGCCCGACCACGCCGACACGAAGCCCGCGCCGAGCCCCATCGTCAGCATTCCGTGAGCGATCACGTCGGGAAGGCCGGCCAGCTTGGCGATCGACTCGTCCCAATGGATCGGATTACCGTCTCCGGAGACGCCCGCATAGTTGACCAGATCTCCGCGCGAGAGGCGGGCGTGCCGCACCGGCAGCGCGTCGCCGACCGTCAGCGAGTCGAAGTCGAGGCTGCCCGGAGCTCGCTGGGCGCCCGCACTCGAAATGACCTGTGCGCCTTCGGGTCGCACCGTCTTCACGTACGCGGCGTCCGAATCGTCGGACGACAGGACGTTCACGTCGTGCACCATGATGCTGCGGACCGCGTCGTTGATGCCCGGGTCGACATCGTCGGACGTCACGCCGACGACCGTGGTGTGCATGGTGTGCACGACCTCGCCCGCGGCGTCGGTGAACGTGTTGGTGACGGTGATCAGGTCGCGACCGGCGATGCGTCGAATCGACGACAGCTCGACGTCGGTCGTCAGTTCGTCACCCGCGACGATCGGTCGATGTTGCTCGAAGACCTGCTCGGTCTGCACGTAGGTCTCGTAACCGACCACGACCGACTCGAACAGAGCTCGGTTGGCGCCCATCGCCGGGATCGCCGTGAACGTCAGTGGCGCAACAAGTCCCGAGTAGCCGAGTGCGTGTGCAGCCTCTTCATCGCGGTGTGCGGCGTTGTGGTCTTGGACCGCGCGCGCGTACTCGCGCACCTTCTCACGACCGACCAGATAGGGCTCGTCGATCTTGTAGTAGTGGCCGAGTCTGTCGGCAACCGCCGGAGCGTCTGTGGGAGTTGACATCGTGATTCACCAATCGGCGGTTGTCGGATCAGGTGTGATGGTGCGGGACCTAGTTGGCCGGGCTGTTACCCGACGAGCAGCTCCGCGATCTGAATCGTGTTGAGAGCCGCACCCTTTCGCAGGTTGTCACCCGACACGAACAGCGCGAGTCCTCGACCGTCCGGCACGCCGGGATCCTGTCGAATCCGACCGACGAGCGAGTTGTCCTTGCCCGCCGCAGCGAGTGGGGTCGGAACGTCGGTCAACTCCACTCCCGCTGCACCGGAGAGGATCTCGTTGGCCTGGGCGGGAGACAGCGGCTGTGCGAACTCGGCGTTGATCGACAACGAGTGCCCGGTGAATACCGGCACCCGCACACAGGTTCCGCTGACGAGCAGCTCCGGAAGCCCGAGGATCTTGCGAGATTCGTTGCGCAGCTTCTGATCTTCGTCGGTCTCACCAGAACCGTCGTCGACCAGCGCTCCGGCAAGCGGCAACACATTGAACGCGATGGGCGCGACGTACTTGACCGGCGCGGGGAAGTCGATCGCCGAGCCGTCGTAGACAAGCTTTTCGAGGTCGTCGATCGCCGCACGCGACTCGGTGGCGAGCTCATCGACGCCTGCGAGCCCACTGCCCGACACCGCCTGATACGACGACACGATCAGTCGTTGCAGCCCTGCCGCATCGTGCAGCGGCTTGAGAACCGGCATCGCGGCCATCGTGGTGCAGTTCGGATTGGCGACGATCCCCTTGGGTGGATTCTTCGCCAGCTCGCCGTTGACCTCCGAAACCACCAGCGGCACATCGGGATCCTTGCGCCACGCCGACGAGTTGTCGATCACGGTCACGCCCGCGGCGGCAAACCGTGGCGCCTGCTCGCGCGACATGGTGGCACCTGCCGAGAACAGCGCGATGTCGAGGCCGGTCGGGTCTGCGGTCGCAGCATCCTCGACGACGATCTCGCCGTCACCCCACGGCAGCTTCTTACCCGCCGACCGAGGAGAGGCGAAGAATCGCACCTCGTCAGCGGGAAAGTTGCGCTCCGCCAACAGGGTTCGCATGACGCCGCCGACCTGACCGGTGGCTCCGACAACTCCGATACGTACGCCCATGGCTCAGCGCCCCGTTCCTGCGTAGACAACGGCTTCTTCTTCTCCGCCGAGGTCGAAGGCCTCGTGCAGTGCGCGCACGGCGTCGTCGAGTTCGGTGTCGCGGCACAGCACCGAGATTCGGATCTCCGACGTCGAGATCAACTCGATGTTGATGCCGACGTTGCTCAGCGCCTCGCAGAACGTCGCCGTGACGCCGGGATGGCTCTTCATGCCTGCGCCCACCAGCGAGACCTTGCCGATGTGGTCGTCGTAGAGGACCTCGGTGAAGCCGATCTCCTCCTGCAGCTTGGTGAGCTTCTCGACGCCGAGCGGCCCGAGTTCACGCGGGAGAGTGAAGGTGATGTCGGTCTTGCCCGTCTCGACCTTCGAGATGTTCTGCAGCACCATGTCGATGTTGATCTCGGCGTCGGCGACGGCACGGAACACCTTCGCGGCGTAACCGGGCTGATCGTCGAGGCCTACGACGGTGATCTTGGCCTCGCTGCGATCGTGTGCGACACCGGTGAGAATCGCTTCTTCCACGGGAATGTCCTCCATCGAGCCGGCAACCAGCGTGCCGGGTTTGGTCGAGTACGACGAGCGCACGTGTACGGGAACGTTGTATCGGCGGGCGTATTCCACACACCGCAGCATCAGCACCTTCGCGCCGCACGCGGCCATCTCGAGCATCTCCTCGAAGGAGACGGTCTCGAGGCGTCGGGCGTCGGGGACGATGCGCGGGTCGGCGGTGTAGACGCCGTCGACGTCGGTGTAGATCTCGCACACGTCGGCTTCGAGGGCCGCGGCCAACGCGACGGCCGTCGTATCCGATCCGCCGCGGCCGAGCGTCGTGATGTCCTTGGTGTCCTGCGAGACGCCCTGGAAACCTGCGACCAGCACGATCTTGCCCTCGTCGAGCGCACTGCGCACACGACCGGGCGTGACGTCGATGATCTTGGCCTTGCCGTGGCTGCTGGTGGTGATCACACCAGCCTGCGAGCCGGTGAACGACTGCGCCTGCGCACCGAGCGAGCTGATGGCCATCGCGACGAGAGCATTGGAGATGCGCTCGCCCGAGGTGAGCAGCATGTCCATCTCGCGAGCCGGTGGGGCCGGGTTGACCTGTTGCGCGAGGTCGAGGAGTTCGTCGGTGGTGTCGCCCATCGCGGACACGACCACGACGACGTCGTTCCCCTGCTTCTTGGTCTCCACGATGCGCTCGGCGACCCGACGGATGCGCTCAGCTGTCGCAACCGATGATCCACCGTATTTCTGCACCACGAGTGCCACGTAGATAACCTCCCGGCAGGGCTCGACGTCGGGTTTTCCGCTTGACTGCCGAGACAACCTTACCGACGATGCCCGCGGGCTCCACGTCGTGGTGGTGGCGGGACGGCTTCCACGTGCTGCAGACCACACGCGTCCCCTAACATCGCTGAGGTGACCAGCGAGACCGAGGTCGGGAAGGCGAGCCGACAACGCCGCTCCCGGAAGACCAGCGTCGCACCCGGCGCGACGTCCGCTGATCGAGCCGACGCGCCTGCCGCGGGTCGGCCCGGGGCGAATCCGCGTCGAGTCCGCCGGGTTGAGCGGCCCGCAGCCGGCGACGGGCGGGAGGAGATCGAAGCCACCTCACGTCCGGCCGTCGAAGACGACTCGCTGCCCTACTGGGTGACGGCGATCGGGGTGTTCATCGCGATCCGGATCGTCGGGTTGCTGGTGCTCGGTCGGTTCGCGCAGTTGCGCGAGACCAGCGTCGGAAACGCATTGTCGGCGTGGGATGGCAAGTGGATGCTCGCGATTGCCGAGCACGGTTACGGCGACGTGCCGTATTCCCTCACCGACGCCCGCGGTCTGCATACCGCCGACACCGCGTACGCCTTTTTTCCGGGGTATCCGTATCTGGTCGGGTGGATCGCCAAGCTTCCGTTCATCACGCCGTTCGGTGCGGCGATCTCGCTCAACGTCGTTCTCGGTTGCCTGACGGCCGTCGGAGCCGCTCGGTTGGGCGCTGACTGCGTACGTGCGATGGGTAACCGCTCGCCACTGACGCGCGGGGTGTCGGTCAATCCCGAACGTGTCGGGCTCTACCTTGTCGCGATCCTGGCCGCGACGCCGATGGCGATCGTGCTCAACATGGCTTACACCGAGGCGTTGTTCTGCGCGCTGACGGTGTGGGCGCTCGTCGGAGTGATCGAACGCAACTGGCTGCTCGCAGGCGTTGCAGCTTGCCTCGCGGGAACCGTGCGCCCGACGGCCGTCGTCATCATCGGCGTCGTGATGGTTGCCGCGGCGCTGACATTGGTGCGCGATCGGGATGCGCGCTCGTGGCGATCACGACGCGGAAGTGGCGCCTACCTGTGGCTGGCGATCGTGCTGAGTCCACTCGGATATCTCGGCTACCTCGCGGTCGTCTGGGCACACACGGGCTCGCCAACCGGCTGGTTCCGCATCCAGACCGAGGGCTGGGACACCCGGATCGACGGCGGCGTCGTCACCTTCAACTTCGTCAACGACGCGCTGGTGAACTCCGGCGAGGTCGCCTCCGTCGCCACCGCGTGGATCATCATCGCGACGTTGATCATGGTCGTCGTCGCATTCTGGGCGCGCCTGCCGTGGCCGGTGGTCGTCTACGGGACGCTCGTCGTGGCGTCGATCATGCTGTCGAGCGGACTGATGATCAGCCGTCCCCGGCTGCTGCTGCCCGCCTTTGTGCTGCTGCTTCCGCTCGCGATCGCGTTGGCCAAGCAGCGGACATCGGTCGGCGTGGCCGTCGTGGTCCCGATGGTCATCGGCAGCGCCTGGTTCGGCGCGCACATGCTGACCGTCTACCCGCACGCGATGTGAGGTCGGAGGTCGGGGTTCTTCCTCGGGTTTCGGCCGGGCCGCGCGGCTCTTCCTCGGGTTTCGGCCCGGCCGCTCGACTCTTCCTCGGGTTTTGCGCGTTCCCCGCGACACTTCTCGCCGAAAGCGAAGGAAGCCACGGAAAGAATCCTTCCCCTACTTTCTGCACCCGGTCGACGCTCAGCCGCGCGGGCGGAGGCCGTCGAGCACGAGGCCGACCATGCGTCGGCGCGTCTCGGGTGTGTCCTCGGCGACGCACGTCATCGACAGTCCGCCCACCAGGCGTGAGATGTCCGACGGCTCGATGTCTTCGCGGAACACGCCCTCGCGCTGGCCCTTCTCGAGCGTCGCGGCCATCAGTTCGCGTGACTGATCGCGGGCCTCGCTGAAGACCGGAGCCTCGTCGCCGACGGCCGCGAGGATCGCCTCCTTCATGCCGCGCTTGGTGCTCGCGGTGGACATGTACGCCTCGAAGACGCCGGCCAATGCGACGTCGGCAGGCCCTGACTCGAGCAGGCGCCAGCCGTCGGCGATGATCGAGTCCGAGTAGCTCCGAAATGTGGCTTCGATAAGCGCCGCGCGATTGGGAAAGTGCCGGTACAGCGTCCCTATGCCCACGCCGGCCTCGGCGGCGACCTTGTCGAGCGCGACGTCGACGCCCTCGGCGTGGAAGAGGTCCGCGGCCGCGGCGATCAGCTTGTCGTAGTTGCGTGCGGCATCGGCGCGGGCGGGCCGTCGGGACAGAGTTCGCCGCGAATCGTTCCCACTCGCGGCCCCGACCACTGACTCCCCAGCCACGGCGACTCCTACCTTCCGACACGAATAGCACCGACGACGCCGCGCGCACAGATCGAGCACAGCGGCGCCAGCAGACACAACAGTTGCAAAGCGGAGGACCCTCCGTATATTAATCGGAGGAAGCTTCCGTTTCTCCAGTGAGTGTACTCCACACCGGCGTGGGTGAGCCCCATCAGACTCACGCCGAATTCAGTGCACTGCTCCGCCGATCCATTCATTCGAAAAGAGCGGCCACATGTCCCTTTCCTCCATTGATCGCACGGCAGATTCGACGCCTTCGGGCTCAGGCCTACGCTCGCGCATCAACACCGATGCCCTGGTGCTGGTCGCCGTGCTCGGATGCCAGTTGATGGTGGTGGTCGACGCCACGATCGTCAACGTCGCACTGCCCGATATTCAACGCTCCCTTGGCTTTTCGACGTCAAATCTCTCCTGGGTGCTCAACGCCTACACGCTCACCTTCGGTGGGCTGCTACTACTCGGCGCCCGCCTGGGCGACATTCTCGGTCGACGCCGCACCTTCCTCGACGGTCTCGGACTGTTCGTCGCGGCGTCGGCATTCGGTGGTCTCGCAACCGATTCGACGATGCTCCTCGTTGCCCGCGCCCTGCAGGGCGTCGGCGCCGCGATCGCAGCACCCGCTGCACTGGCACTACTGATGACCCGATTCTCCGACGGCGCGCAGCGCACGCGCGCACTGGCGCTGTTCACCGCCGTCTCGATCGGTGGATTCTCGCTTGGCCTCGTCTCAGGCGGAGCGCTCGTGCAGTGGCTCGACTGGCGCTGGGTCTTCTTCGTCAACGTGCCGATCGGACTCGTGGTGATCGTCGCGGGTGCACTGTCACTACCGCGCACCACACGCGAGCGCGGCTCCTTCGATCTACCAGGCGCCGTATTGTCCACTGCCGGAATAGGTCTCATCGTGTACGGCCTCGTCAACGCGGCCGAGCACGGATGGAGCAGCACGATCACCATCATCGCCCTCGTCGCAGGCGCAGCACTTCTCGGCGCGTTCGTCTACGCCGAAGACCGCGCACACCAACCGATCACACCGCTGCGCCTCTTCGCCTCGACGCCGCGGAGCGCTGCATTCGCCGGTCGATTGGTGATGGTCGCGGGCTTCATGGGCATGATGTTCTTCCTCACGCAATACATGCAGGAGGTGCTGCACTACGGCCCACTCGAAACCGGATTGGCATACCTGCCGATGACGGCGGCGACTTTCGGCGCATCACAGTTGAGTGCGCGAGTTCTGGTGCCACGCTTGAGTACTCGCACCCTGCTACTCATAGCCTTCGGTGCAGCGGCAGCCGGCCTGTATTGGCTGAGCACTCTCGACGCTCCTACTCCGTATCTGTCACTGCTCGGGCCGTTCATCCTCGTCGGTGCGGGCGGCGGTATGGCCTTCCTGTCGCTGACCACGGCGTCGTTACGCGGCGTCGACCCTCAGGATGCCGGCGCGGCGTCGGGCTTGGTCAACACCGCGCAACAGCTCGGCGGCACAGTCGGTTTGGCGATCATGGTTGCCGTCTTCGGGGCCCCAACACGCGGAATGCCCACGTCGACAATCACATTCGCCCACGGCATGACAGTCACCGTACTGGTCGCTGCCATCCTGCTGACGGCTGGCGGCGTGCTGATGGCACTCACCCAGGGTGAGGCGCGCCCGCGACCGGTCGAGACATCACTCACGTGATCCGACGCGGCGTCGTCGACCTCACCTACGATTTCGACGACGCCGCTCTCGCCTCGAACCCCGCGCACAGATAGTCGACTCCGGCGTCGAGCAGCGCGCGCGGATCGTTCAACCGTGTGGCGTCGGCAGCGTCGGACAACGTGGACAGGTGCGGCAACCGCGAGGTGACCCGACCGGCGATGAGATCAGCGAGTCCACTCGGATGTTCACCGGGCGATGCGTCGAGCAACTCTTCACTGACCTGCGCGAGCGCGACGCCATTGACGTAGCTCCACAACGTGAGTGCCATTTCGGTGGCGGTAGTGATGTCGATGCCGAGTTCGGTGAAGCCCGCCGCGAGCCAGTCAAGGCCCTCGAGCGCGTCGACACCAAAGCTGTAGCGCGGCGCCGAGTACGCCAGCACCACCCACGGATGGCGGCGATAGAGCTGCCAATCGATGTCGACGGCGATCGCGACCCGTTCGCGCCACGACCATGGCCCCGCCTCGTCGACGGGATAGGGAAATCGACGACCGATCTCCTCGGCCATCGCCTCGAGCAGCGCGTCCTTGTCGGAGATGTGCCGGTAGAGCGACATCGCGCCGACGCCCAGTTCGTCAGCGATGCGTCGCATCGACAGCGCGGGCAGCCCGTCCCGGTCGGCGACGTTGATGGCGGTGTCGACGATCAGCTCGGTGGTGAGCTTGGGCGCACGCTCGTCGGCCACCAACTCTCCTCACGTGTCGGGAATAAATTGTTTGCGTACAGCGTACTCATCACCGTACCGTCGATGCGTACGGCGTACGCGGGTGCCCGAGAGCACAACACCGTCGACGCATTCACACTTATCGAAGGAGAGCAGTAGTCATGTCCGTCCGCATCCGTCCGTCCGAGAAGCGCACCCGCGAAAATCCGGGCGCCGATCGACGCGCGTGGTGGGGACTGGCCGTGCTGACCCTTCCGGTTCTCCTGGTCTCGATGGACTTCTCCGTCCTCTACCTCGCGATCCCGGCGATCACCGACGCCCTCGATCCCAGCGCCGCCCAGCAGTTGTGGATTCTCGACATCTACGGGTTCCTCATCGCAGGACTGCTCATCACGATGGGCAACGTCGGCGACCGCGTCGGCCGTCGACGCATCCTGCTGTTGGGTGCCGCGATGTTCGGCATCGCCTCGGTCATCGCCGCGTTCGCTCCCACCGCGGGCGTCCTGGTCGCTGCTCGCGCGCTGATGGGTATCGGTGGTGCGACGCTGATGCCGTCGAGCCTGTCGCTGATCGCCAACATGTTTCCCGACGCCAAGTCGCGCGGCCGGGCCATCGGTGTGTGGACCGCCGCCTTCGCGGGCGGTTCGGCCATCGGCCCCGTCGTCGGAGGCGTTCTGCTGCACCACTATTGGTGGGGCGTCGTCTTCCTGATCAACGTGCCGGTACTCGCCGTGCTGTTCCTCCTGGGACCCAAGCTGATCCCCGAGTACCGCGCAGGCACCGGTGAACCGTTCGACTTCATCGGCGTCGGACTCTCCCTGCTTGCGATCCTGCCGATCGTCTACTCGATCAAGACGATGGCGTCAGAAGGTGCCACCCTCCCGGTCGCAGCAGTCGGCGTGCTCGGTGTCGTGATGTTCGTGTTCTTCCTCATGCACCAGCGTCGAACCACAGCGCCACTGCTCGACCTGAAACTGTTCCGCAACGTGCAGTTCAGCGCCGCCGTGACGGTCGCGTTGTTCGGCATGATGGCGCTCGGCGGTATGTCGTATCTGACGGGCGTCTACCTGCAGTCGGTGCGCGACTTCGACGTCCTCAACGCCGCACTCGCCGGACTGCCGATGGCGATCGCCGTCGCGGTGTTCTCCATCGGTGCGACGCGCATCGCTGCGCGTGTCGGCATGCGGACGGCGTTCGTCGGGTCGGTCGCACTCGCCGCTGCGGGCAACCTGGGACTCCTGTGGCTCACGACGTCCAGCCCGCTGTGGGTCTACCTCGTGTTCACCTCGATCGCCGGTATCGGCTACGGCATCCAGTTCTCGCTGGTGTCCGACGTCGTCGTCGGCTCGGTGCCCGCGGAGAGATCCGGTGCGGCGTCGGGCATCTCGGAGACCAGCTTTGAGCTGGGAACCGCGCTCGGCCTCGCTCTGCTCGGTTCGCTCGCAACGCTGATGTTCCGCGAACACGGCGACGGCTGGGCGTTCGGCGACACCCTCGGCGAGACTCTGCACCGCTCCAACGAGATGGGTCCCGCGGGCGCCGAACTCGCCACCGCGGCCAAGCAGGCATTCGTCGACGGCATCCACGCGGCGTCACTCGCGTCGGTGATCGCGCTCGGTGTGCTCGGCGTGATTCTCGCGGTCGTGATGCGTACACCGCGCGTCGTCGAGCAGTCGGTGGATCCCGAACTGCCTGCCGCGCAGGACAGTTAGCCCTGTCGCGGGAGTCCGCTCCCACGCACGCTGCTCCTCATGCCGTTGTGCTCCAGTACCGTTGGCGCGGTGCATGAACTGATCAGTCAGCGCTGGAGCGCTCGCGGCTACGACGCCGAGGCCACCGTCTCGGTCGACGAGGTCACCGAGATCCTCGACGCCGGACGGTGGGCACCCACGTGGGGACGCATGCAGCCGGTGAGGTTTGTGGTCGGTCTGCGCGGCGATACGACGTTCGACGCGCTGACCGCCACACTCAACCGGGGCAACACGACGTGGGCGCCCGCCGCAGGTGCACTGATCCTGTTGTGCACCACCGACGATCCGTCCGACCCCAAGCCCGACCTCTACGGCGGCGTCGACCTCGGGCTCGCGTTGGCACAGATGATCCTGCAGTGTGGCGCACTCGGCCTCAACGGACATCCACTCGCCGGATTCGACAAGGACTCCGCCAGAAGGGCTTTCGGCATACCCGCCGACAAGAAGCCCCTTGCGATGCTGGCCGTCGGTCATCTCGCCGACCCCTCGACGCTGCCCGCCGAGATCCGCGAGCGCGACGCCGAGCCGCGCGAACGGCTACCCCTCGACGAGGTCGCGTTCAGCGGCCACTGGGGCGAGCCGTTCGCGGCTCGCTGAGCGCCTCTACCCGCTGCAGGTCTCGAGCGCCTTCTTGATCGCGGCCCGGTGCGCGCTGCGATCCTTCTTGGCGATGCCATGGTCGCGCAGGAAGTTCTTGATCTCGGCGCGCTCCGGGTGCTTCTTGCGCATCTCTTCACGCTGCTGCTTGCGCTGAGCAGGGGTCAGCACGATCGTGTTCTCGAAATGCTCCTTGGCGCGCGGATGAGACTGGATCTCTTTCCACAGCGCGGGGTCTTCCTTGGCCAACGCCTTCTCGACTCCGGCCAACGTGCACTTGGTGCCGGGCACCGGGGTTGTCTGCGCGGGTGCGGGTTTTGCCTCATGCGGGGCCGGAGCGGCGTTCGCCACTCCGCCCGTCGCGATCGCGCTCGCGACGCCGACACCGGCCAACGCGACAGTGATGCGACGTGCCGTCGCTCCGGTGAACAAACGTGACATGTCTCTACCTTTCTCGGCACACACTCGCGGTTGAGTGTCGCAGCCAACCTTCCGGCGGCTCCTCGAAGCAAACGCCCAAAAGCTAAGTGCCGCCTGAGAATTCACAGTGCGAACGCCCAGTAATGCTCAGGCAAAGAGACTTTCAGTCGGCGCCAAAGTATCCTTTGTCGCCACTAATCCGACAGAACACCCCAATGTGGCGGGCCGCAAACTATGGTAAGCCTAGCCTGTGAAACTCATGCGTCGTGCGATCGTGACAGCCCTGACCGTCGGCAGCATCGGTGCTGCCGTGACCACGGCCGCTCCGGCCGCCCATGCGGCAGACACGGCATTCTCGGACGAGTTCAACGGTGCGGCCGGATCGGCTCCCAACAGCGCCCTGTGGAATTACGAAACCGGAGGCGGGGGCTGGGGTAACGACGAAAAGCAGACCTACACCTCGAGCCGAGAGAACTCACGCCTCGACGGAAGCGGAAATCTTCTCATCGAGGCCAAGAACTCCGGTAGCGGGTGGACGTCGGCCCGGCTGAACACCAAGGACAAGCGCGAATTCACCTACGGCACCATCTCCGCGCGGCTCTCACTTCCCACCGGCGCCGGCCTGCACAGCGGGTTCTGGCTACTCGGAGCCGACATCTGGGAAGTCGGGTTCCCGGAGTCCGGCGAGATCGATATCGCCGAACACATCAACAGCTACAACTTCGTGCACATCGGCGTTCACGGCCCGACCGGTTCCGACGGCTTCGGTTCGGCCGACGCCGGGTCGTTGCGCGACATCCTGCCCGACGCCATCCCGCTTCCCGACGGCGCCAACGGCAAGTACCAGCGCGGCTCCGACATCACGGGCATCGACCCCACCGACTTCCACACCTACGGCGTCCGCAAGACGGCCACCTCGATCACGTTCCTCTTCGACGGGCAGTCGGTGTACACCGTCAATCGAGCCGACCTCACCGCCGGCCAGCGGTGGGTCTTCGACAAGCCGATGTACCCGATCCTGAACCTGGCCATCGGTGGTGTCTGGCCTGGTCCGACGAACTCTGCCACGCCCAACCCGGCGACGATGAAGGTCGACTGGCTGCGCTACACCCCCTGACCGACCCGGCCGTAGGGTTGACCGGTGCCCGGCTCTGACTCGCCAACACCAGCTGAACCGTTCAGACCACAGCCTCCCCCTCGCCTGCACGTCAGGCGCGCACTGTTCGCGATCCCCGACGTTCGCGGGCGCTGGCCCGCGGCCATCCGAGCGGGTCTCGCGTTTGCGGTGCCCGCGTGCGTCCTGCTCGCCGTCGGATTCGAGCGCGACTCGCTACTCGCGGCGCTCGGCGCCTTCGCCGTGCTCTACGGCGAGAAGCGCCCATACCGAGTGCGGTGGCGGGCGATCGTGCTCGCGGCCGCCGTACTGATCGCCGCGGCCACACTGTTCGGGCTTCTCGGCCACTTCGCCGGTCCGCACCCGAACACAGCGATCGCGCTGACGGTGGTCGTCGCTCTCGTGGCGTGGGCGTCGGCGACGGTGTTCACCGTCAACGCCATGCGACTCGGTCCGCCCGGTCCGTTCTTCTTCGTGCTCACGGCCTGCATCTCGTCCGTGGTGACCGGACACGGCGTCGACGTTTCCGCGCTGGTCATCGCGACGTGCGCAGGCGGATTGAGTTCACTGATCGTCGGAATGGCACCGGCACTGTGGCGTCCGGAAGGGCCACAGACTGCGGCGACGCTCGCCGCGATCGAGACGATCGACGCCTACCTCGCCGACAACCAGTCCACCGATCCCGCACATCGGCACGGTGTGGCGATGTCGACGCTCAACGCGTGGACGGTCCTGCACGACGCCGCTGCCACCGACACTCCACTCGCCCAACGGCTCTGGACGTCGTTGCATCAGTTCCACGTGGCACCGCCGGGTCCGCTGTCGCCGCCGCTGCGTCGACCATCGGTGCGACACCGCCTGTCCACGGCACTTCGCCGCTATAGCCATGCACGCGTCACCACTGCGCGAGTCGCACTCACCGCGCTGGTCGCGGGCGTGGCGTCGCTCGCGATCGGTCTCTCGCGACCGGACTGGGCAATCCTCGGCACCGTCCTGGTGCTGCAGTTGGGGCCCGACCGCATCCGGGGCGTCATCCGCGCAACACACCGACTCGCGGGAACCATCGTCGGCCTGGTGATCTTCGTCGGACTCCACCACCTCGGCCTCACCACACTGTGGCTCATCGTGGTGATCGCCGTGCTCAACGTGCTGATCGAGCTGACGATCGTCGGCAACTACGGCGTCGCGGTCTCGTTCATCACTCCTCTCGCCATGCTCATGGGCAACCCTGAATCCGACATCACCATCCCCGTGCGAGACCGCTTCCTCGAAACGCTGCTCGGCGTCGGGTTGGCTGTCGCAGCACTGTTGTGGCTGCTTCCGCATGCGCACCGACGCACGTGGGCACGCGCCGACACCGACGTCCTCGACAACGTCGACCATCTCCTCGACGACGCCGCGCTCTCACCGATCGGTTCACCGCGCATGCTCGCGGCCCGGCGTGACCTGCAGTGGTCGCTGCTCGAGGCCGAGATGAGTGCAACCGACAGCGCCAGCGACGAACCGGACTGGGCAACACCGCGGTGGCCGCGCCACATCGCGCTGTGTCGGGTGGGATACGAAGCACTCGACTGGTGCTACCGCACCGATCCGTCGACTCCGATCGCTCCCGGAATCCGGAGCACCCTGCGCATGCATCGCACCCTCGTTCACACACCCGAGGACCCCTGACATGCGAGTTCGGACAATGCGGACCTAGAGTCCGAACGACTGACCTCATTTGATCGACGACCAGCCCGGGGAGTACATTTACTCGCATGCAGCGTGCACTCCTTCTCGGTTGCCGCGGCGGGGTCTGACACGACCGGCCCTCCGTCGCGGGGCCTCATCACGCGCCGGTCACTCCCCAATCTGAGACCTACTTCGGAGATTGACCATCATGGCACCAGCAGACACTTTCACCTCGGGCCCGAGCCGCATCGTCGAGCCGTCCGGCCCCATCCCAGCAGGACAGCCCTCCTGGAACCCGCAACGCAGTTCCGCGATGCCCGTTCACCGCTACCGGCAATTCGCCGACGAGGTCGAGCAGATCTCGATCCCCGATCGCACCTGGCCAGACAAGGTGATCACCGCGGCACCGATGTGGTGCGCCGTGGATCTGCGCGACGGCAACCAGGCCCTGATCGACCCGATGAGTCCCGCTCGCAAGCGCCGCATGTTCGAGCTGCTGGTGCGCATGGGCTACAAGGAGATCGAGGTCGGTTTCCCGTCGGCGAGCCAGACCGACTACGACTTCGTTCGCGAAATCATCGAAGACGGGGCCATCCCCGACGACGTGACCATCCAGGTGCTGACGCAGTGCCGCGACGAGCTGATCGAGCGCACCTTCGAAGCGTGCCGCGGAGCGTCGAATGTGATCGTGCACTTTTACAATTCGACGTCGGTGCTGCAGCGTCGGGTCGTGTTCCGTGCCGACAAGTCGAAGATCACCGAGATCGCGACGCACGCCGCGCACAAGGTTCTCGAGGAGCAGCAGAAGTACCCGGACACCAACTGGCGCTACGAGTATTCGCCCGAGTCCTACACCGGCACGGAGCTGAGCTACGCCAAGGAAGTATGCGACGCGGTGAGCGAAATCATCGCTCCCACATCCGATAAGCCGCTCATCATCAACCTGCCTGCCACCGTCGAGATGGCAACACCGAACGTCTACGCCGATTCCATCGAGTGGATGAGCCGTAATCTCGCCCGCCGCGACTCGATCATCCTGAGCCTGCACCCGCACAACGATCGCGGAACCGCTGTCGCCGCAGCGGAACTCGGCTATCAGGCGGGCGCCGACCGCATCGAGGGCTGCCTGTTCGGCAACGGTGAGCGCACCGGCAATGTCTGCCTGGTGACACTGGGCATGAACATGTTCAGCCGCGGCGTCGACCCGCAGATCTCGTTCTCCGACATCGACGAGATCCGACGCACCGTCGAATACTGCAACCAGCTCGGTGTACCCGAACGCCACCCCTACGGCGGCGACCTGGTCTACACCGCATTCTCCGGCAGCCACCAGGACGCGATCAACAAGGGTCTCGACCAGATGAAGGTCGACGCCGACACCGCCGATTCCGACGTCGACGACATCCTGTGGCAGGTGCCCTATCTGCCGATCGACCCCAAGGATGTCGGCCGCAATTACGAAGCCGTCATCCGCGTCAACAGCCAGTCCGGCAAGGGCGGCGTCGCCTACATCATGAAGGCCGACCACGGCATGGACCTGCCGCGACGCCTGCAAATCGAGTTCAGCCGCGAGATCCAGAAGATCACCGACGGCGAGGGCGGCGAGGTCTCTCCCAAGGAGATGTGGGACGTCTTCGCCGACGAATACCTGCATCCGATCCGCCCGCTCGAGCGGATGCGCCAGAAGGTCGACGCCTCCGAGATCGACGGCGGCGACGACCACATCACCGCTGTGGTCAAGGTCGACGGCGCCGAGAAGGAGATCTCGGGCAGCGGCAACGGACCCCTCGCGGCATTCGTCGACGCGCTGTCGACCGTCGGATTCGACGTCCGCGTACTGGATTACGCCGAGCACGCACTCACCGCGGGCGGCGACGCCAGCGCGGCCGCCTACGTCGAGACCGAGGTCAACGGTGAAACCGTGTGGGGCGTCGGCGTTGCGTCGTCGATCACGACGGCGAGCCTGCGTGCCGTGGTGTCCGCAGTCAATCGCGCCTACCGCGTGACCGCTTCGGCTCCAGTGGAGACCGATGCCGCCCCACGTACCTGGGCGCCGTAAACCTTTCTCTCACCGATGAACTCACGGTGACGCGGGTACCCCCCGCCGTCGCTGTGTCAGGCAATGGGCCGAAACTCTCGTCAAGCGGGCGATCCCCGCGCGCGAGGTTTCGGCCCATTCCGTCTGCGCGACACTCGTAACCGACGTGAGCCCGTGTCCGAAGTCGACCCTGTGGTTCGGTTCCACCCTCTGTAGTTCGGCTTCACCCCGTAGTTCGGCTTCACCCTGTAGTCCGGTTCCACCCTGTAGACCCGTGTCACCCTGTAGTTTGTGAGACGGCAGCTGTGGAGAGCGTCGCGAAGGTGGTCGGTGTGATGACAGTTCGACGCCGAACCAAAAACCCTGCCCCATGACCGGCCTCGACACGCTCGGAAGGCGTGCACGCGCCGGCCTGACACAGACCATCGGCGTGCTGTTCGGTGCCGGGGCAGCAATCGGCCTGACGCACATCGGAGCCGCTCCACAGATCTCAACGTCATCGGTCGCGACCGTTCTCATCGGCCTCGGCGGCGCGGTGTTCGGCACACTTGCAGTGATCTTTTCGTTGCTGTTCCTCGTAGTCCAATGGGTGGCAACCACTTTCACACCCCGACTGACGCTCTTCCGGGACGCTCCCATCGTCTGGCGTACAGCCGCCGTGGCAATGAGCGTCATCGTTTTCTGCATCACCGCGATCCTCGCGTCGGGCAGCCGGGACACGATCTCGGCGAGTGTTCCGCTCGTGGCGGTCGTGGGTACCTTGGCCGTGCTTGTGCTGTTGCGCGTGGTACTGGCCAATGCCCTTGCCGCAACCCAGATCTCGCCGGTATTGACGACGATCTGCGAACACGGTCAGCAATCGATTGTCGCGACGTACCCCACGAGCGACGACCTCGACCCGCAGCAACCCGTCGACTCCACTGCCGAACCGCACAGCATCCCGTGGTCTCGCAATCCGTTGGTACTGCAGCGATTACACGTCGAGAGGCTGGTTCACCTCGCCGAATCCGCTGACGCCGTGATCGTCATGGAGCAGACGGTCGGGTCAACACTGCGCGCAGGCGCTACGCTCGCCCACGTGTACGGTCCTGCCGCACAAAGGAACGGCAACGGCGACAGCGACAGCGACACCGGAGAGATCGATACCGGAGCCTTCTTCGCTGCGCTCGACACCGGGCCGGAACGCACATTCGACGGCGATTCGCTCCTGGCATTCCGCCTCATCGCCGATATCGCACTCCGTGCCATGTCGCCTGCGATCAACGATCCCGCGACCGCGGCGCAGGCGGTCGACCAGATCGAATTCCTGTTGGTATCCGCGACGTCTATCGACGAGAGCGCGCGGCGCTGGCGCGATGCCGGTGGTCATCTCAGGCTCGTGGTCCCCCGACCGTCGTGGACGGACATGCTCGTCGTCGGATTCGACGATGTCATCGCAGCCTCGCTCGAATCCCCATTGATGCTCGCCCGACTCGACGCGGCACTCACTCGCGTATCGACCGTCGCGGCAACCGTCGAACAACGTACGCAACTCGCGCGACGACGCACGTGGGTCGCACAGGCGCGGGCCGACCGATTCCCCACCCTCGATCAGTGAACCTCTGCGTTTCGTGGTGTGAACCGACTTCGGATGCGCGACAGTTGAAGTCATGAGTGAGGCGACCACCGGAACCGGACAGCAGGACTCGACGCGAGTACCCGTCGGGAAACTACTCGCACTCACACCTGTCGCCCTACTCGTGGGTGTCGTATGTGCCCTGCTGCTGTGGGGAATCTCGGCCGTCGCCAGCACTCTCGAACACTTCCTCTGGCACACCGTGACGTCGTGGCTGGGCATCACCGACAGCACCTGGTGGTGGATTCTGCTCGTGCTGACCATCGCGGGCGTTCTGGTGGGACTGGTGATCCGATTCGCTCCCGGCCACGCCGGAGATGATCCCGCGACGCAGGAGTTGGTGTCCACACCGATCGCCGTCGGTGCAACCCCCGGCCTCGCGATCGCGGCGATCCTGGCGCTGGCAGGCGGCGTCAGCCTCGGTCCGGAGAGCCCGATCATGGTCATCAATGCGGCGATCGTGGTGGCCGTCGGTGTGCGCCTGATTCCGAGGATCGACCAGACCCAGTGGATGGGCCTCTCAACTGCTGCGACACTCGGCGCACTGTTCGGAACCCCGGTCGCCGCGGCCCTCATGCTGTCGGAGGCCAATCCCGGCGATCAGCGAATTCCCCTGTGGAATCGCCTGTATTTGCCCCTGGTCGCGGCGGCTACCGGATCGTTCGTCATCCTGCGCTTCACCGACCTCACGATGTCGATCGACCTACCGGAGGAAAAGGTTGGCAGCATCATCGACACCTTGATCGCCGTCGGGGTAGCCGTGGTCATCGCCGCATGCGGTGTTGTCGCGGCCTTCGTGTTCGATCCGCTGCACCGCGTGCTGCATCGCTCGCTACGAGACCCCATCATCCGGTTGACATTGGTGGGAGCGATCCTCGGCGGCCTCGGCATCCTTGGCGGAACGATCACGCTGTTCAAGGGCCTCGATCAGATGAAGGAACTGCCCGACCGGATCGGGACCACGACCGCCCTCGGGTTCTTCGCGTTCGCAGGCATCAAGATGTGTGCCATGCTGTTGGCCAGCGCGGGCGGCTTCCGTGGTGGTCGCATCTTTCCGTCTGTCTTCGCCGGTGCCGCAGCGGGATTCGGCATGCACGTGCTGTGGCCGTCGCTTCCGTTGACGATCACGGTGGCCGCGAGCATCGTCGGGATCGTCGTCGCGGCAACACGGAACGGCTGGATCAGCCTCTTCCTCGGACTCGCTGTTGTGCCGCAACTCGATCTGTTGATACCGCTCCTGTTCGCGACGCTGGCCGCGTGGCTTGTCGTGGCCAATGCCCCCGAATTGCGTGCGAAGCCGGTCGACGACCCGAGCCCCGACGCGGCAGGGAGCACCTGACGCGCACTGCGTACGGCCAGCCATAGTCCCCGCAGCCATTGTCCTCAGCTGCGTTTTACAGAAGGCGCCACTCGCGGGCACGGTCGACGGCGGCGCGGCGTGTCGATACCCCCAACTTGCGGTAGATCGACTGCTGGTGTGTCTTCACGGTGTTCACCGACACGAAGAGGTCCGCGGCTATCTCCGCCGACTTGTACATCGTTGGCAGATAACGCAATACGGCGAGCTCCCGCTCGGTGAGCGGGTCCGATGGAGTCGCAGGTCGAATCGTTGCGGCCCCATCGGCAGCTGTCAGCCGTACGAGAAGTGCCCGATCGAGTTCTGAGGGTTCAGCGTTCAGATGTCGATAGCGCGCCAGCAGAACAGTGATCTCCTCGCTGTGAGCCACGAAGGGCCGCAGCGCTCCGATCGGAGCCGCCGCATCGATGGCCTGCCCCATCCGCTCCAGTGCGATCGAGTCCAACCTGAGCCGATCCGCCGCGATCGCTGACAACAGCGCGGCCTCGACGACGAGCGTGCGGTGGGCCGCATACCGAGCCGGCGTACCCAGAAGGTCGAACGCGGCGCGTGGTTCATGCTGCGCGAGGAGGACTTCCGCACGCGCGATGGTGACGAGTTCGGCACTGAATTCGCTCGATGAAGAAGAGGTCGATGCGGGCAGCCCGGTCAGGATCTTCTCAGCGGAATCGACGTCGTCGCAGAGTAATTCGACGCGGGCCAGCGAGACCGCAACCCAGTGGTCGAGCAGAGGGAGTCCAGTGCAACTCGCGCTCAGCGCACGGAGGCGGCTCGCCGCCGCTCGCGCGGTATGCAGTTCACGCCGCGCGAGCGCAACGCCGACGGCCGCGATCTGAAGGACCACTGTCGCAGGCAGATCAGACCCGTGGAGAACGAGGTCGAAGCCGGAGTCGATGCACTCGCTTGCGGCGTCGAGTTCGTCTGTCTCCAGGTGCACCAAAGCGGAGGCGGCGTTGGCCGCAAGCAACTGGGGTTGCTGTGTCCAACCGCGTCGAACACCCAGTCTCGCGAGCATGTCGCTTCGACGTCCCGCTTCCGGGAGGTCACCCGCGATGACATCCAGTAGAGCCAGGTAGGCATGCGCCGCAGCCGAGGTGAGTGCCACCCCGGCACGATCAGCCTCGACCCGCACATCTTCCAAATGCACACGAGCACGGTCGAATTCGCCGCGAAGAACGAGGCTGATGGCTACGTTGGTCCGGCCGATGACCGCGTACGCACCTACCGCGGGCAGCTCGTTGCGCGATGCCCCGGTCGCGACGGTCAGCACTTCGTTCGCACTCTCGTACAGTTCCACGGGTGTGAAGACCCGAGCTGCGACCATCCGCGCCAGCGCGACGATGACCTGGGCCCATCGAGGTGGTTCGACGCCGCTCGCCAACAGCGCGGTCTCGGCATCCAAGGCGTTCTGGCGCATGGTTACGAAGTCCCGAGAATGATGCGCCACAACACTTGCCGCGAGAAGCACCTCCGGTCGCGGATCGCGTTCGACGACGTCGAGCGCAGGAGCCAACGCCGCCGCCAGCTCACCCCCGTGGATCGTCAGGATCAGTGGGAGTGCCGATTTTCCCACCACCTTCGCCACCGCGAGCCAGTCGCCCGCCGCGACCAGATGCCTGATCCCGGGGATGAGCTCACCGCTGTCCAGGTACCACTGTGCCGTCCGCCGATGGAGCGTCGAAATCTCCTGTGGGCGTTCAATAGTGAGTCGGTCGCGGAGAAACTCGCGTAGAAGGGGGTGATAGCGGAACCATCCGGCTCGGCCGGTCAATCGCACCGTCAACACGTTTCGCGCAACCAATTGTTCGAGAATCGCGCGGCTGTCAGCACGTCCGGTCAAGGCCTGCGCGAGATCCGCACAGACAACGGGCGTCACACTTGTGGCGAGCAGGAACTCACGATCGGAGCTGGCCACCCTCGCAAGTACCTCTTCGAGTAGATACGACGCCACCAGCTTGCCACCGCCGCCGAAGCCCGTCAGTGCCGCATGCACATCACCTCCGTATTCGACTGTGGCACTGAGCAAGGCCAACCGGATTCCGGCGGGCCAGCCTTGCGTCCGGTTCATCAGACGCTCCCGGCTCTCCGGGTCCAGCCCGAATCCGATGCGTGCACACAGATCTTCAGCTTCGCCTGGCGTGAACGCCAGTACGGCGGCATCGATCTCGCGAAGCCTTCCCATCACCTGCAGACGGCGCATCGGGATTCGCGGTTCCACGCGTGAGATGAGAACCAGATGCACTGTCAGAACGCCACACTCGATCACTCGGTGGATCGACTTCAGAAGGTCCACCGACGTGAGGCGATGGAAGTCGTCGATCACCAGCGTCACAGTCTCTGGTAGAGACGACAGGGCATCAACCAGACCCGCCACGTCAGAATCCCCGAATGCGGGTCCGGGCATGAACTCGGCGATCCGCGCTTCGTCGGCCACGACCGGAAGCATTCGAAGTGCCACGATCACGTCATGCCAAAACGCCGCAACGCCTACGCCTTCGCCCGCGGCGAGCCATGCGGTCCGATCGAGCCGATGTACGCTTTGCGCCCAAGCCGCGACAGCAAGAGTCTTCCCGTACCCGGCCCCGGCACACACCAAGGTCACGTCGCCGCCCCGTGCAGCGTCGAGCATCTCGTCGATGCGAGAACGCACCACAAACCCGGGAGGTAATGACGGTGGCGCGAAACGCAGACTCAGAATCGGCGGAGCTGCCGCGATTGTGTCTACTTCGAGTGCGTCGGGTTCACCCTCGCCGTCCTGACCGCTTCGTGGGGAGGGTACCGCGCCTTTCATGCACTGAATGGTACGACGACCAGCGCGAATGCGACGGGCGAATATTCCTCGCGAGGTCGCGCACGAGGTGCTGACCCCCTACGACGTGCGGTTCATTTCGCTCTGGGACTGTCAGTCGAATCGACTACGGTTGCAGCCGCGTCATCGCCGACGGTCTCGGTCACGACGGTCTCGGTGACAACGATCTCGGAGCTTTCAGGACTGGCACTCTCGACGACAAGATCCTTGGCAACAACGCTCCCGGCGGCCACTCCGCGGCGCGCGGGAGCGATGGCGAATTCGAAAGCCGCCAGGATGAGGCACGCGACGACCACCACCCAGAAGACGACCATGCCTGTCGGGTAGTGCCAGAACATAAGGACGAACGCAGCGATTATCGGGACCCCGAGACGCACGACGTACCGCAGCCGCCACAGTTGGACCTCCACCATCGACGCCGAGCGTTGCTTTCGACGACGATCGACCGATTCGAATCCCCCGGCGATGACACGTCGAGTGGCGGCCGCGGCACGAGTTCCGCCTGCGAAGAAGCCCACAAGTGCCAAGACGAGTCCGAGCACCGCCACCGCACGAAGGGCAGTGCGCAGCGGACTGATCACGGTGTCGAAGATCGCCTGGGCGGCGGCGGGAGACAAGACGTCTGCAGGCACGTTGTTCAGGTAGATCGTGCGACCGACGATGATGCCGATTGCCAACACCAGCATCGCGCCGACGACCGCGATCCCGATTGCTGTCAGGGTTCGGATACGGCGACCGACTCCCGCGAGTCCGATCGCAGCGAGAGCGACAAGAATCGCAAGCCACGGCAGCACGGTGGCGACCTTGTCGAGCGACCTCACGAGGTTCTGCGCCCGAGCGAGTTCCTTGGACTGCCAGACGACGAACTGCTTGTTCACCACGGGGATCTTGTCGGCGAAGGCGAACCCCTGCGCACTCAGCCGCTGCTTCACCTGGGTGATGATCGGCCCGAGCTCGATGCTGATCGATCCGTTGGTCGTGTCGACATTCACCGCGCCATGCTGCGTATCACCGGTCACCGCCGCAACAACAGCATCGTGCGCTTCGCGATTGGCCGTCGTCCACAGCGCAGCGAACTGATCAGAGCCGACGAACTGCGCCACCGTGTTGTGGATGAAGCTCTCCGCCTGTGCGCTGATCACCGGAGCGAGTCCGGTGATCGCCTGATCCACCCGGGGACGATCGGCCGGTGTGAGTTGAGTCAGTTCGTTGAGCGCATTCGACGTCACCTCTTCGATGTTCGCCTGCTGATTGATCTCGTTCGTGATCGAGTTGGTGACCTGTTGCTGCACAGCGGGATTCGATGCCAGTGGTGCGACGGTCGATACGTAATGATCGGTGTCGAGGATCTGACTCCTGACGTACCGCGTGGTGACCGACAGCAGCGTGAGTACCGCACACAGTATGACCAGCGCGACGACGCCGATCATTCGCCAGTTGATCCGCCGACGCTTGGACTCCTTGCCGACATCCGACGGTTGCCCCGACTTGATCTCGGCGATCTCGACGCGCAGACGTTCGAGTTCGGCTCGTTCGTCTGCGTCGAGACCGCGTCCCGATTCGCCTTCCGCGCTCACGACCGTCTCGGGCATGCGCGTCACCGCTCGTCGGCGACAGCCGCAACCGCGCCTGCCCGAATCGCGTCGACGAACACGCGATGATCCTCGTCATTCCTTTTCGCATAGCGCGATGCGAAACGCCTTACAGCCCTATCGAATTCGTCGTCGTCGCCGAGATAGTTCGCTATGGCAACCGCATCGCCCGACCGACCGTGACCGTAGGCGAGGACTCGACCGCACGCTCGCCCGTAGACCTCGAGACCCCGTGGGTCCAGACCCTCCACGACGATGGAGCCCTTTGCATCCCGAAGCTGCCTGAGGTAGAGATCACGCCGAACACCATCAGCTCCTGGACCTCCGGACCACCCCAGGAACACGTCGCTGACAGCTTGCGTAAGGCGCTGTCCCTCCACCACCCGCCTGCCCTCGTTGTCATATTTCGGACCGTCGAGATACCGTGCGAGAACTGATTTTTCGGCTTGCTTGGCCTGGAGCAGCAGCACATCGGATTCGTCTCGTCCGACCATCAGCAAGACCCACGCCTGAGTTCCCACGCTGCCAACCCCGACCACCTTGCGCGCCATGCGGACAAATGTGAATCTGTCGAACAGCACGCGGTAGTGGGGAGCGAGCGTCGCGCGAAGAGCGTCGACACGATCGGCAAGCTGACCGTACAGACGCGCTGTGACCTCCGCGTCCCACAGTTCTTCGATGGGCACGATGAGCGGAGGTTGGCTGACGAACTGCAATTCACCGTCGACGGTGGTGGTCAGCTTCTTGAGCGCAGACAGGCCGTCACGCGTCCACGCCTTGTCGATCTGCTTTCGCACGTTCTTCGCGGTCGATGAATCGATGAGATCGCGGATGTTCACCAGTTTTCGAGAGGGCTCGGCGCGTCGATACCAGCCGTCCAACGTGTCGAGTCCCGCGAGCGACGCGATGGACTCCCTGTACTCACGGGCACATGCACCGGCGATCCGCTTGGCGGTCTTGTTGTCGAATCCGTTGCCGCGTGCCGCAACCACGAGACTCGCGGCCAAGAGCTTCACGTCCCATTCGAACGGCCCAGGGTAGGTTTCGTCGAAGTCGTTGACGTCGAACGCCAGTTTGCGCTCAGGCGTGGCGAACAACCCGAAATTGGACAGATGCGCGTCGCCACACAGTTGCACGGTCAGGCCTGAGTTCTCGGTTCGAGCCAGGTCATCGGCCATGACGAGCGCTGCCCCGCGGTAGAAGGTGAAGGGAGAAACAGCCATTCGCCCGTATCTGACCGGAACGAGTTCCGGAACCCGGGTGCGCGCCTGATCTTGGAGTAGACCGATCGGGTCACGGCCCGATTCGTCGCCGAGGTCGCCGATGCCGCTGAGCGGCAACCGCTCCCGAGCCTGCAGCCCCAGATAGACACTCTCGGCACGGGTCCTGCGGCCAGGGCCGTCATAGCACGTCGCCGCGTCCGCGGGATCGACCACGCTCGTCATCGCCGTCACCTTCCTTGCGCCGCGTCAGATCTCGTCGGTCTCAGGACTCCACGCCGCCAACGCCCAGATTCCGACGATCGAGAGTGCGATCAGAGTGATCGACCACCACGGGTAGTACGGAATCCAGAGGAAGTTGGCTATCACGGAGAGTGACAAGAGCACGATCGCGAGCACCCGTGCAAATGTCTTTCCGAAAAACACCGCAATACCCGTCGCAGCGACGATGAGGCCGATGATCAGGTGGATCCAACCCCACGTCGTCAGGTTGAACTTATAGATGTAGTTGGTTCCTACGACGAAGACATTGTCAGCCGCGATGGCCGAGACACCCTGGAGGAACTCCAGTATCCCGACGACGAGCAGCACGCAGCCACTGACAATGGATAGCCCGCCTGCCCAACGCTGCTTCGTGGAAGGTGATGAGGTGGTCATGAAATTCCTACTCGTTGTTATCGATGTGGCTGTTAACGATGTGGTTGGAAATGAACACTGACGGATCGGCCGATTCTCAGAGACCGAGGATACGTCGCTTCTCCGATTCGAATTCCGTTTCGGTGAGAACACCTGAACTTCGAAGCTCACCGAGTTTCGTCAATGCAGCGATTCGGTCATCCGGCGCTGTTGTCTGTTCGGTGGGAACCGGCGGTTGCGGGTTCTGGACGGGCGCGGCCGCGTAGGCCTGGGGTGCTGCCTCGGCCGACCGTCTGGCCCACCGCTCGCCTTGACGACGCGACACCCTGTTGGACACCGCGGTTGCAGTCCCTGCAACCGCGGCCGTTCGGGCGACCCCGCGTAATAGTCCTGGCATGGCTGGTACCTGCACTTTCTCACTCGAGTGGTTCTCAGTTGAATCGATCGGGCATAACGCTTCAAGCAGAGCCCTGCGGTCAGCCCGACGTCGGTCAGTCGGTTGTGCCGAGGGCCTCGAGAATGGCATTGACGGGAATCCGCCCGGACGCGACCAGTTGAGCGCCGGCTCGCCGCAGGTCAGTGGCGAACGGAGCAGCCCACACGTTCTCGTAGACGACGAGAACGCCGAGGCAGCCGTCCGCCAGCACCGACGCCGCGTCGGCGAGGTCCTGATCGTCGAGCAGTCCGCTCGACGCCTCTGCGAGGACATTGGCGTCCAGATCAGCACCGACGTCGAGATCCGAGACCGCAAGCGCAGCAACACTATCGCCGTCTCGTCGGATCACTGCGAGATCCAGCACGCTGATCACATTTCGATCGACAAGATCGAGCAGGTGTATCAGCGCCGAGCCGTCTGGATTGTGATCGGCGGGAAATTCGACGAGAAGGTAATCGATAGGCCCCGTTTCCACATCGACGGGCACATCGGCAGAGGTTTCGGTCATATTCCCGATGCTGGCATCAATAGGATGCGACTACATCACCCGTATCGGGTGAGACATACGCTGATGATGAGCGCTCATACGATTCGAATGACTGAAATCACGGGTCGATCGTCGAGTCTTAGACCATGACGACATCGAAACCCCTTACCGGTGATACCGCGAGCTTGGCAGCGGAGGCCTACGTCTATATGTATCCCCTCGTCATCATGGAGGTCAGCCGTCGACAACAAACAGCACGGGGATCCTCGGGCAAACCGGGCTTCGGAGCCTCGAACGCCTTCCACCACATGCGGGCGTTTCCGACTGCGGATTTCCGCGCTATCGTCCGTCCGAATTTCGACACGCTGTACTCGTCCGCCTGGCTCGACCTGACCGGTGGAGCAGTCCTGATCGAACTTCCCGACAGCGACGGTCGCTACTACATGCTGCCACTACTGGACATGTGGACCGACGTGTTCGCGGTTCCGGGATCCCGTACGACGGGAAACACAGGCACGCGAATCATGGTGATACCACCGGGATTTGACGGCGATGTCCCCGACGATGCCCTCATCATCGAGGCCCCGACACCGTACGTGTGGGCCATCGGTCGGTCGCAGACCAACGGCCCGAGCGACTACGACGCCGTCGGCAAGTTCCAGGACGGCTTCACCATCACTCCGTTGGGCGGCCCGACCCGACCAGAGTCGAGCACTCCCATCGACCTGGACACCGAACCACTGCGCATCGTCGCGGAACTGTCTGCTCCTGAGTTCTTCACACTCGCAGCAGAGGTTCTGACAACTACGCCACCGCACCTCACGGATCAGTCCGTGCTGGCGCGTATCGCTGCAATCGGGATCGTCCCCGGACTGGAGTTCGACACATCGGGATTCGACGAGGCCGGCCTCACGGCACTCGAGTCGGGCATCGCGTCGGCGAGGAAGAAGCTGCCTGACATCTCCGGCCTCGGTGATCGCGTGAACGGCTGGCAGATCATGTCGCGATCGGTCGGCGTCTACGGCAACGACTATTTTCAACGAGCACAGCTCGCGCTGATCGGGTTGGGTGCCAACCCTCCCGAGGATGCGATCTATCCAGTCGTCGTGGCCGACGCCGACGGTCAGCCACTCGACGGGCACAACGATTACACAATCACGTTTCCCGCTGATGGCCTTCCACCCGTGAATGCCTTCTGGTCGGTCACGATGTACGACGCCGAGGGCTATCAGGTCGCCAATGAACTCGACCGGTTCGCGTTGGGCGATCGCGACGAACTGCGGTTCAACGACGACGGTTCGCTCGTCTTGTATCTGCAGCACGAGAATCCGGGTGGCGAGAAGACCGACAACTGGCTTCCCGCGCCACAGGCCGCGCTCGGCGTCACGATGCGCCTGTACGCTCCGCGCGCCGAGGTACTCGACGGGACATGGGCGCCGCCCGCTGTGCAGCGCGTGAAGCGCGCATCTCCAGACAGCGATGCCTGATCGGACGCCGCATCTCGACCACATCGATAGCGTCGAATCACTGTCTGCCGACCAAAACTGCGTCACCCGTACCAATTGTGAGGCCGACTACGATTTGCCTGGTCACAGCGACAACGCGCGCAACCGCGCGGACCATTGAGGCATGCAGATGCTAGTTCTCCTGGTCTCGGTGCTCGTCGCGTTGCCGCTCGTCGTCGCGGGGATCGGGGTTGTCATGGGTAAGGTCGCGGGCGCCGATCTCTGACCCTTGCCGGCGCGGCGGATCGTCGAACGCGAGTAGCGTGACGCGGGTGGAACGCATCGTCGTCGTTGGCGCGGACGCCGCCGGTATGAGTGCCGCTCATCAGGCACTTCGGACAGCAGAGGTCACCGCTCGCAGCGTCGAGGTGATCGCGCTCGAGCAGACGTCGGATACGTCGTACTCGGCATGCGGCATTCCGTACCTCGTCGCAGGCCTCGTCGACTCCGAGACCGATCTCGTTGCGCGCAGCGCCGCGCAACACCGGGAACTCGGCGTCGACCTCCGCATGGGAACGACGGTCACCGGAATCGACCGTGATCGGAAGGTCGTCTCG
>NZ_LZTC01000063.1:0-128171 GCF_001665905.1 Gordonia sp. 852002-50395_SCH5434458 | reverse complement strand
GCCCGCCTACTCTGGCGGTGCCACACGGGTGGGGAATTCAGATGAGCATCACTGGGGAATTTCGATGAGCGCCGTCAACTGCTTCGAGGGTGTCGCGCGTAGTGACGGGCACGCGTGCCTCGGTGAGTTTGAACTCCATCCCATTTGGAGGGTCGAGATGGGTGAAGGTGCCGGTCCATTCGTCGGTGATGCCAAAGGTGCGATTCACGCCGTGCCAGAGGTCACCGAGCTCGTAGGGTGGCTGCTTTGCTGAGGTTGCCGAGACGACCCCGGGAATGATCGTGTACAGATTCTCGGGCCGGCTGATGTAGTCCCAGACGATGGTCACGGGATGTGAGATGACAACCGAACTTGTGACGTCAGGCATATGGAGAGCGTAGGGCGATTCGGGCGGATTGGGCAGGATTCGGGGCGACAGTGCGACGGCATCGACCGCGACGTGGTGGAGTTTCGATTCAACGTGCGACGGCTCTGGGTAGCATGACGGAGTGTGGCTGCCTACTGCAAGCGAGGCAGTGTCACATGTTCTAACCTCGCCCAACGCAGTGCTCGCTATCGCGCATCAGACGAGTTCGGACCACTCCGTCACCAGTTCGATGTGTTTGCCGTTCGTACCGATGTCCCGCCAATTGGCGTAGTCGCCGAACGGTAGATGCTCCTGGGCCTGATCGGTGACCGTGGTGTACCAATCGCCTTGTGCGCTGCCTGTAGCGCAGACGTTGATCGCGGCCAGATACTTGCGTCCGATCGTGAAGCGGACAACCGCCAGGTACTCGTGCACGCGTGAGTCGCGCTTCCAGCGGACCGGGCTCCACGCGGTTGCGATCGCGAATGTCCTGGCGCGCGCTGCTAGATCAGGCCAAGACATCACCTCGTCAATCGATCCCCAATTACCGGTTGAGGTTGTCTCCCACTGATTCCCACGTCGGACTGCAACGTAGTGATAGCGGCCATTGCCCTTCTCGAACTTGACGACTGATCCGTCCGGTGGCTCGACCGGTGGTGTTGCGAAGGTGGCGGTTATCGGCGGTAGCGGAACGAGTAAGGAATGCATCGGTGTCAGGTCGTAACGGGTGGAGTCGGGAAGTTCGGGACAGAGTGGAGGGATGGTCACCGGTGGTCCGTCGAGGACGGCTGACGTTGCCTCGTTCGCCTTGATCCCATCGACACGTACCTCAGCAGCGACTGCCGAGCCTTTGATATCGCCCCAGGCCGCGGTAGTCAGACCGCGCGCCGCAAGGTGCTGGATCATCGGGAGAAACCGCTGGCTCATCTGCGGCGTCAGCTGTCCTACTCGTTGATCGTCTATGCGAACTTCAACATGCGGCTTTGCCCTGCTGGCCGTGGGTTGGCACTCGACGAGGGTGACAAACAAGAGGCCATGCCCACTCGTCGGCACATGGTGACGCAGCACATCGAAGTGCTCGGCTTCCTTCGTGACCTGGACTATCGCTGACCTCGGAAGGAGCGTATAAGGCCCTGCCGGTGGGCTATTGAGCGGAATAGCAAGGTGCGGTTCGCCTAGTGCGATGTACACGGAAGGACGGAACTCAGGTCCATCCCAGCCGTCGTACTCGCTAGCCCAGATCTTGGCGGAGGTCGTCGGAACGAATCCTGAAGCGACGATACGTCTGATCGGGGCAGCCCACTGGGGCGCTGCCGCCGGATCGAGATACCCGATAGTTCTTTCCTGTGCTCGAATCGAGATAGACCAATTTCCCTGCGGTCCAGTAGGTTCGGGAATCAGTTGTACTTCGGTTGTGAGTTCTTGGCGACCAGATCCGAAGGCTGATGGGAAAAGGCTACGGATTGCCGGTAGGTACAGGTCTTCGACCGTGATCTCGTGATCGCACCACGTGCGGGCCTCGGTCCATAGTCGGTAGGGCGAGCCGAGGGGGATTTCTTGGGATAGCGTGCCGGCGCCAGAAGGATGATGAGCGCTACCGGCCGCACTGTTGTCCGGCGCCGATTCGTTCGTATCGTCAATAGCGACGCCAAAATCTGTCGCCAGTCCGGCCAGGCCGGAATTCCATCCTTGTCCGATCGCTCGGACCTTCCAGTGGTCACCGCGGCGATAGATCTCACCGAACACCAACGCTGTCTCAGTTGAAGCATCGTCCGTTGCGTACCGAGCCAACGAATGGCCCGACGTGTCGACGATGTCGATTGTCACTTCGCTGAGGGCCCCAAAATGGCCGCTCGATAGGCTTCCCGCGAGAGCGATGGACTGCACGTCGGCGCGTACGCGCTGGAGGTCTATCGTGATCCGTGCCCGACTGCCTTGCGCAACAGCCTCGGTGCCGTGGAATTGCACCGAGTTGTCGGGTGACTGCGGCTGATTGTAAAAGATGAAATCGGCGTCTGACCCGACTTTGCCATCGGCTTCGAGTAATAGCGCCGACACATCGACCTCGAACTGCGTCGTACCCCAGCTGACTACGACATCGATGCGCTTTGCCTCGTCGGGCAGCAGTGCATTCTGTCCTTTGGACAGCATCGGAGCAGTCACCACTCCACCTTCCACGGATCATCGCAACGACATTCGTCGCATCGTAGGCCATGCCGCAGCGTCCAGGATTAACGTGTAGCACTTGCGTCGTCGCGCCGCGTACGTTCATTGCATGCCCATAGCTGTGCACGACAGGCGTTTTCGCGCGGGCATCGGGGCCGCTTCGTGATTGTGCGGACCGCGGTCCCGGACGACTATCCGCGTCTCGTCGAAGTCTGGCGTAGTGCGGTCGATGCAACGCATCACTTTCTACGTCCAGCAGACCGGGACGATATCGAGCAGCACCTGGCGGCCGACTTCTTTCCGCACGTGCGGCTGGTCGTCGCAGAAGTCGACGGTCGGATCGTCGGCTTCGCGGGCACTGCGGGGGACAACCTCGAGATGCTGTTCGTCGCCGCTGCTCACCGGGGAACCGGTGTCGGCAGCGTGCTTCTCGCGCACGCCGTCGACGACTACGGAATCAGTCGTGTGGATGTCAACGAGGACAACGTCGACGCCGTCGCGTTTTACCGTCGCCGTGGTTTCGTGGAGGTCGAGCGAAGCGCGCTCGACGACCAGGGCAGGCCATACCCGATACTTCGGATGGTCCGAGTCGCCTCAGGAGACCTGTGACATCGATTCAAACGCTCACCGAAACCGATCGACGGCTGGTGGCGCGGTGGGCGGTCGCATGTGCCGAGCGGGTTCTCCCACTTCTCGAGGCCGACGACCCTGCGCGCACCGACATCGACGACGCCCTTGCGCGAACGCGCGCCTACAGCGCAGGACACGGGACCAGCGGAGAGGAGATCAGCAAGCGGATGATCGCCGTCAAGGCGGCGGGAGCAGCGAGCACGCCGGCCGGAGCCGCCGCGGCGAGGTCCGTTGCGCAGGCGTCGGCGGTGGCACACATGGGTGCCCACGCACTCGGGGCCGCCGCGTACGCGGTGAAGGCGGTCGGACTTGCGAATCCCGGCGATCCGCACGCAGTGGATGCCGAGATCCGTTGGCAGATTACGGAGTTGACGGAGGAGGAGCGGTCGGTGTTACGTCGACTTCCATCGCTCGGCTCCGATTCGTCAGGTCCTCTCGGGCCTGGGCTGCTGTGCCGCGGCGTCCTCGGTACGACGATCCGCGCCATCCAGGCGCAGACGGGATGCGCAGACCCTCCGGGTCAGTCCTCCATGAGTGAGCGGTCGGTGGACAGTTCCACCGTCGCCCACACCTCATGTTCGGTGGAGGCGAGTCTGTCGACGATGAAGCGGCGAACCTGATCTTCCTCTTCGACTCGCCAGACGCCGGGCGCCACAAGGTAATCGACCTCCACGTAGAGCCGCCGCCCGAGTCGTGTGGCGCGAATGACAGGGTCAGCGAGGTCGAAGTGCTCTGTGGCCTCGTCGGCGGCCCGCTCGATGATCGCGCTCAGTTCGTCGGGAGGAGCGGCCTCCATCAGTTCGCGAATGGCCTGTCGTGCGAGCTTGACCGCCATCGGGGCGATGGCTGCCGAAGCGATCAGGACCAGCGTCGGATCGACGTAGGCGGCCGCCGATGCGGCGCCGTGATGTCGGAGTGCGAGGGCGATACCACCGCCGATCGCGACCATGACGCTCATCAGGGTGCCGGCGCGCCAGCCGACGAGCTCAGCTCGGACCAACTGCGACGACCGTGCCGGGCGAGTCAGCAGCACGACGACGAGCAGCGACAGAACGGCCGAGACGACACCGTAGAGGGCCACCGATCCGGGATCGGCGTCGGAGCCGCCCGCGATGATCACCGACACGGCGTCGGCGACGCCATAGGTGAGAGTCGCGATGAGCGCCGTGCCCTGCAGCGCGACCGCGAGCGCCGTCGCACCGTGTCTGCCGAACGGGAACTCGACGCTCGGCGGTGAGGCCGCGGCGTGCGCGGCCACCATCGACGTCCCGACGAGCGCGATTCCCGCGAGCATGTAGATGCCGTCGAACAACACCACACTCGAGCCGCTGATCACGCCCCAGATCACCGCTCCGCCGCCGAGCACCGCGGTGGCCACGAGGCTCGTCTTCAGCGCTGTGCTCTCGCTCGCAACTCCGTCGGACACCTTCGCAGTGTCGCATGGGCCACCCCGCGAGTACGCGCAGCACAGACCGGCTGCGTCGAAGATGTCGCCGCATTCGTGGATCGGCGTCGTCGCGATCCGTCCCCCGACCGAAGCCGGGACCGAGGCCCGTCACGCTCGGTAGCGTCCGGGACATGGCAATAGCACTGGAAAACGTTGGCATCGCCGTCGACGACCTCGACGCCGCTACCGCCTTCTTCACAGACCTCGGCCTCACCGTCCTCGGTCGCGACGAGGTCAGTGGCGAATGGGCCGACACCGCAGTCGGGCTCGACGGCAACCACGCGAAGATCGCGATGCTGGCGACACCGGATGGCGCCGGCCGCCTCGAACTCTTCGAATACATTCATCCGGAAGCGATCGCGACCTCGCCGACGCTCCCCAACGAGATCGGCATGCACCGCGTCGCGTTCTCCGTGGATGACATCGACGACGCGCTCGCCATCGCTGCGCGCCACGGCTGCCACCCGCTGCGGGGAGTTGCCAACTACCAGGACGTGTACAGGCTCAGCTACGTCCGCGGACCGAGCGGCATCATCGTGATGTTCGCTCAAGACCTGCGCAAGCGCACGACCAACTCGCCAGACCGGCTACCGTGACCGACATGGCAGACGATTGGCGTGAATCCAGAGTCGATGAGATGCGGTCACTGATCATGCGGGCCGACCCCGACATCGTCGAAGAGATCAAGTGGCGCAAGCCGTCGAATCCCGATGGTGTGCCGACGTTTTCGGCAGACGGATTGATCTGCACACTCGAGACCTACAAGGACAAGATCAAGCTCACGTTCGCCAAGGGGGCGTCGCTGCCCGATCCCGCGCACGTGTTCAACGCAAGCCTCACCGCCGGAACCAGACGCGCGGTCGACATCAGGGAGAACGACGATCTCGACGCCGATTCCTTCGTCGCGCTTGTGCAGGCTGCGATTGCACTCAATAGGGCGTGAGTCCCTCGCTTGCCCGATCAGCTGGGGTGCACGGGTTGAGCGCAGTGATGGCGTCGGTACTCATCGGGAGTGAGGCCGTACTTGGCTCGGAATCGGTTTCGGAAAGCGGCCGTCGAGGAGAACCCGGCGGCGTGGGCGATGTCGTCGAGCCGAGCGTGTCCCGGTTGTTCGAGCTTGGTTCGGGCCCAGTCGAGTCGACGCGCGGCGATCCGGCTCGCCAGTGAGGGTTGATCTGGGTCAGCGAGTTGTCGGTAGAGATGACGTTTGCTGATGTGCAGGTTCGTGGCGATGGTGTCGGCGGTGAACGCGGGGTTCCGAAAGTTGCGGTCGATCATGCCGTCGATCGCTTCTCGCAGGACAACCGGTTGCTCGCGCAAGGTCTGATATCGGCTGGTGTGCTGGTTGAGCAGCATCCGCACAACGTCGATGATGTTCTGCTCGGCATCGGCGTCGCCGTCGATGCCGCCGATGACGGCATCGAGGGCGAAACGTGTCACGAGTCCGGTACATGCTCGGGTCAGCACCGTGTCGGCGGGGTTGGGTGCGACGGTCGCTCCGGCAGCGATGTCGTCGCCGAGCATGTCGGTCGGTATCCAGATCCCGGCCACCTCGGAAGTGCTGTGAGTGGTGAGATCGTAGGGCAGGCGGCTGTCGGTGATCGACAACTCTCCGGCTCGCGCCAAGAACTCGTGGCCGTTGGCCGAACCGGTGGTAAGGCCTGTCGAAATGCTGGCCAGTATCAGAAAGTTCGACGGGCACTCACGTATATGCGCCGCGGTTCTCAGCGTCCGGACCGGAGTTTGCAGATAGCAGAATGTGAAGATCGAGCCGAGGGGCCGCCAGTACGCGAGCTGCTCGAAGTCCTCCGGAACCTCCGCATCGAATTCGACGATGGGCAGGTAGAGGTCGATACCCTGGCGACCGCGGGAGCGCACCTGGATCGACCGGTGAGGCCCGAGCGCGCCCACCGGTCCGATTCGCTTGCGCCACTGGTTGACGAGTTCAGGATCGAGTCCGGACCGGAGCATGGGTGAGTCCCTTTCGTCGACTTTCCCGTCCGTGTCCAGAATGGCAGAGCACGGGGCGGTGTGTTCGGCGATGGGAAGCATTGCCCCGGTACAACGGAACACGTCACGGCGCGGCGCAAGATGCATAGTCGACGTGTTCGAGAAGTGTGTACTCGCGAGTGATGCCGAGTTCGTTGAGCACGGTGTCGAAGACGGGCCGGGTGCCGCTGGTGTTGATCTCGAGGGTGCCGACGGTGTCATGGTCACCGTGCAGGAGGAGTCCGCTCTTGACGAGCCGCAACCGAACATCGCGGGCTTGGTCCTTGGCCGGGTTGATGAAGGCGACGTGGGGTGCTTTCGCTTCGAACAACGGTTGCAGGATGGGGTAGTGCGTGCAGCCGAGCACGATGTCGCGGACCGAGTGGGCGTTGAGCAGATCGTTGAGGTGGCTGGTGACCTCGGCATCGATGGCGGGGCTGGTGAGATCCCCTTGCTCGATCAGCGCGGCCAGCTTGACGCTGGGCTCGCCGAACACAGTGATATCGGGGTTGAGTTCGTCGATGAGGGTGGGGTAGCAGCGTGAGGCGATGGTGAACGCGGTCGCGATGACGCCCACCGACTGATAGCGCAAATGCACGACATCCTCGGCCGCCGCTCGCACGATGGACAGGACGGGGATGCCGAACTGATCCTGATATCCGCTGAATTCCGGCAGGTCGAACGTCGTGGAGATGGTGTTGCATGCCACCGCCACCATCTTCACGCCTCGATTGGCGAGGTAGCGCAGCATGTGGGAGGTGAGTTCGACGATCTCGGCGCCGGTGCGGTTTCCGTACGGAGCATTTCCATTGTCCCCGCAATAGATCACATTCTCGCCTGGCAACAGCTTGGACAGCGCGGCCACGGTGGTCAGGCCTCCGACGCCCGAATCGATGACGCCGAGAGGGGAGTGCTTGGTGATCACGTGGTGCTCCTGCATTGGTCGACGCGTGCGCTTGGTGAGAGGTAGCCCTGAAGTTCCAACAGTCAAGACAGAGCGCGTCTTTGGGGCCTATGGGTCGCTGCAACAGATAGCAGGAACCCGTCGTATCCCGGTGCGCCGAGCGCGATTCTGGCGCACTTTTGCAGCCCCATGTCGCAGTTCCGTTGTGTCATTCCGGGAGCCGCTCGCAGAGTCCACCGCGCACTCTGACCGCGTCGAATCCGCCCGCCGGATTCGTACCTCTCCGCGCGGACACAGAATTACTGTCGATAACGATTTGCCCCAGTGGGTACACATCGTGGTCCGAGTCGCCGATACTGCAGCGGTGACCCAAGCCAAACGACGCACCTTCTCCTCGGTGGCGGTGGCGATTCTTGCCGTCGCCGGCCTGATGTTCTCGGACCAGGGGAGTAGCGCCGCTGCGGGATGGCGCTACACGGTGGTGGCCTTCAGCAACACCAGCGACACGTACATGGATGTGTACCAATCCGCCGACGGCAGCGCCTTCGAGCCCGTGGCCAAGCCTGCGTACCGGCCGCCGAGCGGCCGCGTGCGCGATCCCAGCATCTTCCGCCACACCGACGGCTTCTACTACGTCACCTATACAACGGTCGACGGCGCGAACATCGGGTTCGCGCGCAGCCGCGACCGGGTGCACTGGAGTTTCGTGCGCAATGTACCGGTGCCGCTCTGCTGCGCGTTTCTGCCCGGCACCGGTGACGGCAAGGGGCTCGGATCGTCGAGTGGGCCGGGCTCGTCCGGTTCTGCCGGCTCGTCCGACGGCCCGTCGCTCTCCCCGTTCACCACCAAGGCATGGGCGCCCGACTGGTTTGTCGAGGGCGGGCGTGTCAACGTCATCTTCTCGATGTCGACGGGCGGAGGCTTCGTGCCGTACATCATGACAGCGCTCGACTCGTCCCTGCGTGCGTGGGGCCCGCCGATTCCGCTGGCCGGACTCGGCGCAGACCACATCGACACCACCGTCGTGAAGGTCGGTTCGACGTATCACGCGTTCACCAAAAACGAGACGAAGAAGGTTGTGCAGCACGCGGTGTCGTCGTCGTTGTACGGTCCGTACCGGTTCATCGCGCCGGGCAACTGGGGTGCGTTCGTCGAGGGGCCCGCGGTGATTCAATTGCCAGGCGGCGCGTGGCGGATCTACCTCGATGCCTACAAGGCGGGCAAGTACCTCTACTCCGACAGCACCGACGGCCTCAACACCTGGACTCCGGTGAAAGAGCTTCCGGCACTGTCGGGTTCGGTTCGGCATCTGGGTATCATGCGTGAACCCTCGTGACGGCGAGAGTGACGAAGGCGCGATGTCGATGAATGATGCCGACGTCGTCGAGTTGACGACCGGCGACGCAGGCGAACTCCTGACATTGCAGCGAGCGGCGTACGTGACCGAGGCGCAACTACACGACGACGTCTCGCTGCCTGCACTGACGCAGACGCTACTCGACCTGCTCACCGAGCTGTCGGGTTCGGCTGTGCGTGCGTGGGGAATTCGGGTCAACGGCAGGCTGGTCGCGTCGATGCGAATTCGCGTGGACCGTGATGTGGCCGAGGTGATGCGACTCGTTGTCGCTCCCGATATGCAGGGACGCGGGATGGGGACACGTCTGCTCGCGGCCGTCGACTCGGTGATCCCTGAAAATGTCACGCGCGTCGAACTGTTCACCGGGGAGCGGAGCGTCGCCAACATACGGCTGTATCAGCGCATGGGTTACCGGGAGATCCGCAGACGCGACACCGGTCCATATGACCTGGTGTATCTCGCCAGATACCGCGACTGAGTTCTGTCGCGCCGTGGGCGGTCACCTCGCGGCGCGGGTATCAAGGAGTCATGCCCTCAACGTTCACCAAGCACACCTCCGGACGCCCGGCTCGCTGGGAGGTGGCTGGGTTGCGGTGGCTCGCAGAAGCTATGGACTCTGGCGGCGCGTTGGTCGTCGGCGTGGTGTCCACCGACGACGCCACACTGACGGAGACCCGCGTCAATTCGACGTCACCGGACGCCGATGCCGCAACGGATTTCGGCCGCCGACTCGCCATCACGCACACGCTCGACGAGTCTGCTCGCTGGGGCGAGGGGCCACCGGGCTGGGACGGCGCGGGATATCAGGGCCCCAACGAACACCTCCTCGACCTCTCGCTGGTCGGCCACGACTCCTGGGGTGCGATGTATGCAGACGAGAGGCTCATGCCACTCCTGCCCGAGAGCGGCCTGCGCGCCAACGACGCACGCGTCGTAGAACAACTCTGTGAGCGGCTGCGCGAAGGGAACTTCGACACCGACGACGCTCCGGCGCGACTGCACGGCGATCTGTGGGCGGGAAATGTGATGTGGTCACCGGAGGGGTGTGTGCTCATCGATCCGTCGGCGCACGTGGGGCATCGGGAGACCGACCTCGCGGCCCTCGCGCTGTTCGGTACTCCGCACCTCGACGACATC
The DNA here is from genome assembly GCF_001665905.1 of Gordonia sp. 852002-50395_SCH5434458. NCBI lineage: Bacteria > Bacillati > Actinomycetota > Actinomycetes > Mycobacteriales > Gordoniaceae > Gordonia > Gordonia sp. 852002-50395_SCH5434458. The sequence goes on along the minus strand of NZ_LZTC01000063.1, from coordinate 118,195 downwards.
CTCGACGGCTACCAACACCAGTACCCACTGGCCGACGGCTGGCGTGAACGCGTGCCGCTCCACTACCTGTCGATGGTGCTCATGCATGCCGTCGTGTTCGGCGGGGGATACCGGGGCCAGGTGGTCGACATCGCACGCCGCTACGTCTGACAGAGTCGACGCACCATGACCTTTCACGTCGGTACCTCCGGTTGGCAGTACAAGGACTGGCGCGGCCACTTCTATCCGACCGGACTGCCGCAACGCCGCTGGCTGGAGTACTACGCGCAGAAGTTCTCGACGGTCGAGGTCAACAACACCTTCTACCGGCTCCCCGAACGGTCGACGTTTGAGGGGTGGAATGAAGTGCTGCCCCAGGGGTTTCTGGTATCAGTCAAGATGAGTCGGTATCTCACCCACGTGCGACGACTGAGGGAGCCTGCAGAACCGGTGGCGCGCTTCCTGGGTCGTGCGGACGCGCTCGGTGCGCATCTCGGGCCTGTTCTGGTGCAACTTCCCCCGAACCTGACGGTAGATCCGGAAGCGCTCGACGCCGTTCTCGCTGAGTTCGGGAAGACGGTGCGGGTCGTCGTCGAACCGCGCAACGACTCGTGGTGGGTCGACGACGTCCGTGCGGTACTGGAAAACCACAACGCCGCACTGTGCTGGGCCGACCGGGGCAGCAGGTCGCTCACTCCGTTGTGGGCGACGGCCGACTTCGGTTACCTCCGAATGCATTCCGGCCTCGCCTCGCCTTCGCCGTCGTACGGCACCCGCGCCATTGACGGGTGGCTCGAGCGGCTACACGCGGCGTTCACGTCGTCCGAAGACGTCTTCGTGTACTTCAACAACGACACCGGCGGCGCCGCCGTCGACAACGCGATGACGATGGCGCGGCGGGCCGGGGCCGTGGCGTGATGCCTGCCTCTGCTGCCATGGGTGTCAGGGCAGTCCGAAGCCGAACGGAAAACGCTGTCCCGAGCCGCCCCCAGAGCCGTCGCCTGGGCCGCTGCCGTCAGAGCCGCCGCCCTGCTGCTGGGGGATCGTCGTCTGTGCCTTGTCGACGGTGCTGCCCAGTGTCACCTGGACGGTCTTGGCCTGTCCGCCGGAACTGACGGTCACGGGCACGGTTTCGCCAGGGGAGTGCGTGAGGATCTGCGCCATGAGGTCGGCGTAGTTGCTGATGGTCGCGTTGCCGATCTTGGTGATCACATCGCCGTTCTTGATGCCGGCGTCCGCTGCCGGACCGCCCGACTGCACGGATGTGACCTTGGCTCCGTTGACCGCATCCGTGCTCGACGCGAGCGAACCTGACACGCCCAGAACGGGTTTGGTGGCGTGACCGTCTTGCATCAGTTCATTCGCGATGCGCTTTGCCGTGTTGATCGGAATGGCGAAGCCGAGGCCGAATGCCTGCGGGCCGCCACTGCTGCTCTGTCCGGTGTCGACGGCCGAGTTCACGGCGATGACCTGTCCCTGCAGATTCACCAGTGGCCCACCGGAATTGCCCGGATTGATCGGAGTGTCGGTTTGTAGCCCGTTGTAGACGGTGACAGAGTTGCCCTGCTCGTCACCCGCGGTCACGGTCCGAGACAGTGCGCTCACGATTCCGGATGTCACAGTGTTGGAAAGGTTTTCGGGACTACCGACGGCCACCACCTGCTGGCCGACCTGAAGCGACCCGGAATCGCCGATACTCGCGGGGGTCAGCCCCGACGCGCCGTCGAGCTTGATGACCGCGATGTCGTACGAGGGAGAAGTGCCCTTCACGCTTGCGGGATAGGTCTTTCCGTCCGGGGTGGTCACCTGGATCTTGGCGCCGCTGCCGACGCCCGACACCACGTGATTGTTGGTGAGGACGTAGCCGTCCGGCGAGAGGATGATGCCGCTACCGACGGCCGTGCCCTGGCTGGTTGCGACCTTGATGTCGGCCGTCGACTTCGACGCCACCTGAGCGGCGTAGGTGACCGAACCGGGTTGCGCGTCAGCGGCATTGGTCGCGGCGGCCGGTGCCGATGCGATTACGGGCGCGCTCGACGACGAGCCGTGATCGAGAAGGGCATACCCTCCGACGCCGACGAGTCCACCGACCAATCCGGCCAGCACCGCCGTCGCGACGACCGGTTTCGCGATGCCACGGGATCGCTGGGCAGGGGCAGGGGGCGTCGGAGCGCCCGGGTATGCGCCAGCGAACTGCCCGGGAGTGGGATTAGGCTCACTGGGATAGGCCGCGGTGGGATATGGCTCTGTGTAAGGGTTTTCGTACGGTGCGCCCTGCCACGGTGTCCCCGGGTCGGGTGCTGGGCCTGGGTTGGGTTCGTTGTGTCCCTGATCCGGGTGAGAACCTTCGATCGGTGAGGTGTCGGACTCGTCGGGCGTATTGCTGTTCACGAGACCACACTGCCGTCCGCTACTGAGAACACTGCCACTGCCGAATTCTGAATTTGCTGACAAAACACCGGTGTTCTCCTCAGCTTCGTGCCAGGTGATGGGTACGACGACGTGTCGTCGAATGTGTTTCCGGCCCCGAGGTGCCGGAGTTCTGTTGTGTAGCGGTGGTTTCCGTCGACGCCGATGTCGTGACTGTGCTCGGCGGCGCGCTCAGGTCATAGACCGTGTAGCTGCCGACGGTGCGGGCAGCGTAATGGCTTGTGACCCACTGCCCGATGGGTGCGGTGACCGAACTGCCTCGTCCGTTCGCGCGTTGTCCGCCACCGAACTCGTTGCTGCAGCTGCCGCGTTGTGTGTCTCTGTTCCCGACTCGCGCGGGGTGGTGACCACGTAGTAGCCGATCTCCTTGTCGGCCACGTACTTCTGGAACTGCGCGAGCGTCGGCGTCGGATCGTTGGAGAATCCGCCGATACCCATGACCGGGACGCGGGCGTCGAGTTCGAGAGACGCTGCGCTCGACGTCCTGTTGGTGGCCGCCGCCCAGCGTGCGGAGCTCGATTGCAACAGACGGTCGATTCGCGGCGAATCCGCGGCGGTGCCCATACCCCCGCCGCCTGTGCTGCTGTGTCCGGACGTGTCGTGGCCAGACGTGTTGTGGCCAGACGTGTTGTGGCCGGGCAGTACCGACGGCCCGCCGCCGGTGTGTGCCACGGTGTCGCCGTTGATCGCGAACGCGGCAGGCGCCGAGAGGACGGCCAGCACACCGCATCCGGCGGCGACGAGGGCGACGGGTCGACGCGCGCGTGTCGGCACAGCAGCAAGTACCGCTGCCGCGACCGCGACAAGCAGCACCGTCCACCGCAGCCAGGGGAGCCACGACGATTCGCGGTCGAGCAGCACGAACGCCCAGACGCCGCCCGCGGCGATCATCGCTGCCAATCCCACGCCTGCGGTGATCGCGCGCCACACGGTTGTCGACTCGCGGGCGCGCCACGCTTCGACGACTCCGATCCCGATCAGTCCCGCGATGGGAGGTGCGATCGCAAGTGAGTAGTAGGGGTGGACCGTTCCGCTCATGTAGGACAACACAATTCCATCGAGCAGTAACCAGAGTCCGAACAGCAATGCGCCTGCGCGCACGAGGTCGGTGCGTGGTGCGCGACCGCGAAGAGCGAGCACCACCACCAGCGCGATGAGCGCCGATGGCAGCAGGAACGAGGTCTCCGCTCCGAACTCTCCGGCGAAGAGTCGACCCAAACCGGGGGTGCTCCCGAACATGCCACCGCCGAAACCGCGTGCCAGAGAGGGATTCTGGCGTATGAATTCATCCATAGCGGTCTCGGAGGGACCGCCCGCGTGACTGCGTCCCTGGATTCGGTCGAGTCCGTTGTAGCCGAGGACCAGATTCATGAAGTTGTTGTCCGTCGAGCCGGCGAGGTACGGACGCGACGATGCGGGCCATAGAAGCGTGAGCACCACATACCATCCCGATGCCACGACGAGTGCGAGCGCTGCGACGGCAAGATGCCAGACGCGCCGACCGAGCGTCGTCGGCGCGGCCAACAGATAGACGACGCCCAGCGCGGGCAACACCATCAATCCTTCGAGCATCTTCGCGAGGAACGCGAAACCCAGTGCAACACCGGCCAATACGAGCCAGCGCACCGACGCCCGAGACGTCGCCCGCACCGTGCAGTAGGCGGCCGCGGTCATCAGCAGGACCATCGCGGCGTCGGGGTTGTTGAACCGAAACATCATGGCCGCCACCGGAGTCAGCGCGAGAGCAGCGCCCGCGATGAGTCCCGCGGTCCTGCCGGAGATACGGGTCACCGTGGCGTAGAGCAGAGCGACCGACGCGACTCCCATGATCGCCTCGGGGATCAGCATGCTCGCAGACGAATACCCGAATATCTGGCCGGAGACTCCCATGATCCACTGAGACACCGGGGGTTTGTCGACGGTGATGAAGTTCGACGGATCGACTGATCCGAAAAGGACCGCCTCCCAGTTGCGGGAACCCGCCCACGCCGCGCCGGCGTAGAACGGGTTGGCGCTTCCGTTGATGGTGATGTTCCAAAGGTAGAGCACCGCGGTGCCGACGAGGAGTGCTGCGAAGGCCACTCGATCACGGGTCGTCGCGCGGGGAAGACGATTGTCGACGGTGCCGGTGTCGGGATCGTCTGTTGCCTGCGGTGCGCCGACGTCGGCGGCTGGGTAGGCAGTTGCGGGAGAGACTGCCGAGAGGGAATCCAGGTTCACGAACACGATGGTGCGGCCGATGTGCTGAGTGCGGCTGAGGCTGCGCTGCCAGGTAGCTGTGAGCGGCAAAAGGCGTTCTCACCAGCGGTGTTTCATGTCCGATCCGTCCGGAACGTCGAGTACTCAGGGCTCTCACAGACGATGTCACTACCGTGATCCAGTCGAGGTGGGGGAGTCCGCCGAAGACCGTCGTGTCGGCTTGTGATGCCGATCACGGGTGTGGCAGTCAACTGTCGAGAGAGGGCGAAAGCGGTGGAGCAGGAGGACACGTCGCGCTATCGCGCGCGCCGCGCACCCTCCGGTGACCGAGGTTTTCGCGGGTCCGACGGTCGACGCCTGACCGCGGGCGAAGTCGCTGCGCGGCGGTCACGAACCCCTGCCGAGCCTCCTGCGCCGCAGCAAGCTCCACTCCGACCGGAACCGCGGTCGCGGTGGGAGCCGGTCGACGATCTCACCCAGCCCATTCCGCAGGTCACCTCTGCTCGTGGCGCGCGCAGGTCCGTCGCAGGCGATGAAGCTCGCGCCTCGTCCCGTACCCGCTCGACGCGCGCCCGCTCGTCCCGCACCGACTCGACGCGTCGACGCCCAGCGGCCGAGCCGCAGGGCCGGTCGTCGGTGGTGCGAATCGGGCGGATCGCGGTCGCGATGTGTTCGGTCGCGATCCTCGGGATCGTCGGGCTCGCGTGGGGCACCGTCACACACGTCGCCGGAGGGTTCGGTAGATCGGCAGCACTGGCCGGCGGACCGGCGTCGAGCGGTGGGGCCGAGAACATCCTGTTGATGGGTCTCGACACCCGCAAGGATCGCGACGGAAACAATCTGTCACCCGACATCCTCAAGCAGCTCCATGCCGGAGATGGTGACGAGGGTGGCTACAACACCAACACCCTGATCCTCGTGCACATCCCCGCGGACAGAAAGAACATCGTCGCCTTCTCGATTCCGCGCGACGACCTCGTCGACGTCGACGGTCTCGATGTGAGCCAGGCCAAGATCAAAGAGGCGTACGGCCGCAAGAAGGCGATGGTCGAGGACGAACTGACAGCACAGGGCATCACCGATCAGGCCACTCTCGAGTCACGTGGACGTGAGGCCGGTCGTGCCGAGACCATCGAGACGGTGCGTCAGCTCACCGGCGTGCCGATCGATCGGTTCGCGGAGGTGAGCCTCGTCGGCTTCTACGACATCGCCAAGGCGCTCGGCGGCATCGACGTCTGCCTGAATCACTCTGTCCGTGACTCGTATTCGGGCGCTCGGTTCCCCTCCGGTCGCCAGCACCTCAACGCGTCGCAGTCGTTGGCCTTCGTCCGGCAACGCCACGGACTCGACAACGGCGACCTCGACCGCACCCACCGGCAGCAGGCCTTCCTGCTCTCGGTGATGCATCAGGTACAGAGCACCGGAATGCTGACCGACCCTGGAAAACTGAACAGACTCAGCAGCGCACTGAACAACGACGTGGTTCTCTCCGACGGCTGGGACCTCACGTCATGGGGACAGCAGATGCTCGCACCGAGCGACCAGCGCGTCAGTTTCCGCACGCTTCCGGTCGAGCGGTACGACACCGTCGACGGCCAGGACGTCAACATCATCGACACCGCGAAAGTGCGCGCCCAGATCCAGACGGCCTTCGGGATGCAGGCACCGTCGACTTCCTCAAGGGCCTCGGCGGAGTCAGCGTCTTCCGGGTCGTCGTCTTCTGGATCGACCGACGCGGCGTCGGGTGCGACGTCGACGAGTGATCCGGCCGACGCCGAGACGACGGCATCGCTCGACGGTCCCGCGCCCGACTCCGGCGGCGCCGTGAGCAATGGTTCGGCCATTCCCTGCGTTGACTGAGTGAGCAGCGGCGTCGCGCAGTCGCGTCGATCACGCTCGACCGTCGAAATGTCGTATCCGCGAGTGAGTGCAACGGACAATCCGTCGGTTGCTGCTCCCGACCCGACGCAGCACAGTAGCGGCCATGAGTACTGACGCACCCACCGACGACGATGCCGCCGTCACGCAGTTGAACTACGGCAGCAAGGTCCTCGCCGTCGAGCCAGGTGGCAACGAGCCGATTCCGGTGGAGGCCCGCCACGGGTCACCGCGCGGTCTCTTCTGGACGTGGACGGCCCCCAACCTCGAGTTCGCCACGATTTTCGTCGGTGTGCTGGCAGTGGCCGTGTTCGGTCTGTCGTTCTGGCAGGCCGTCGTCGCGGTGGTGCTCGGCAATGGACTCGCCGCAGTCGCGCACTACCTGTTGTCGGCTGACGGCCCCCTGCACGGGGTGCCGCAGATGGTGCTCGGTCGACTCGCCTTCGGATATCGCGGCAACATTCTGCCCGCGACCTTCATGGCGGTCATGTGTGGTGTCGGCTGGTTCGCAACCAACAGCGCCAGCGGGGCGTTCGCGTTGTCGTCGTTGTTCGGGTTCACGCCGCTCGTGGGGCTGATCATCATCGTCATCGTGCAGACCGCGTTCGCGTTCTTCGGGCACAACCTCGTGCAGCGCTTCGAGCGGATCGCCGCGCCGATTCTGGCCGTGATCTTCTTGATCGCCGCAGTGATCATCTTCAGCAAGTCGCACCTCGACGCGCCTCCGTCGTCGGGTGGCGGGTTCTCGATGGCGGGCTTCTGGCTCACCGTCGGTGCCGCATTCGGGTACACCGCAGGCTGGACACCCTACGCCGCCGACTACACCCGCTACCTCCCGCCGACCGTGTCGCGGGTGCACACGGGCCTCTACGCGTCGCTCGGTTTGTTCGTCTCGTGCACCGTGCTGATGCTCGTGGGTGCGGCGTCGGTGACGATCGGTCCGGCGACGTCGGACAACCCGACCGCCGCGTTCACCGCGAACCTGCCGACGCTCGTCGCGGATCTCACGCTGCTCGCCATCGCGGTCGGCGCCGTCGCTGCCAACGCGATCAACGTCTACTCCGGCTCCATGGCGTTCGTGACCATGGGATTCAAGCTGCCGATGAACACGCAGCGCGCGCTTGTCACAGTGCTGTTCGGCATCGTCGGATTCCTGGTGGCCTGGTGGGCACTTGCCGACGCCGCGGCGTCGTACGAGGCGTTCCTGCTCCTGGTCGCGTACTGGATCGGTCCGTGGCTCGGTGTGGTCTTCGCCGATCGGTTGCTGCGCAAGAAGCGTCCGTCGCTGGATCTGCTGTACGACACGCGGTACGTGAACTGGGGTGGCCTCGCCGCATTCGTCATCGCATTGGTCGGATCGGTTCTGCTGTTCTGCAATCAGGAGAAATTCGTCGGGTACGTGGTCCGCGCGGTTCCCGAGTTGGGTGACATCGGTGCGTTCGTCGGTTTCGCAATCGCATTCGTGGGGTATGTGATTCTGGCCAGAAAGAGCGTCGAGGAGTCGCAGCGCACATACGGCTGACGACACCTGCCACGGCTGTCACACGCACGCGGACCTTCCGCCGAGACCGAACTCGGAGGAAGGTCCGCCTGTGTCATGCGGGCGCGAGAGCTCCGGCGCCGTCTACGCGTAAAGCGCTGAAGGCCAACAGAATCGACGCGTACATCTCGGGATCTGTCGGGTCGAAGCCGAGCACCTCGCGCACACGGTCGAGGCGCTGATAGAGACTCTGGCGTCCGATGTGCAGGGCCTGCGCCGAGCGAGTCGCGCTGCAGCCGTTGCGCAGGTGTACCTCGAGTGTGCGCGCGAGGTGCGTCGACGACGCCCTGTCGTGTCGGACGAGCGGGTCGATGAGGTCGATCAGTTCGTCGCGCGCCGCGGCAGACATGGTGCCGGCCGCGGCGTCGACCGCGAGCGATCGAGCGGTGAACACGCGTCCGGCAACACCCTTGGTCTGCACGGATTCGACTGCGCTGCCCAGTCTTTCGGCACAGGTGCGCAGCGAGTCTCCGATCGATAGTGACAGTCCTGGCCCGGGTCCGGCGTCGGCGGTCGCACACGGTTGACCGATGACCACGGTCACGCGGCTGGCGTGTGCACCGATGTCGGTGAAGGCCGTGCGGACACAGTCGACGGCGTCGTGGTCACCGGTAGGTGTCGGCATCACGACGAGCCCGTACACGGTGGCGTCGACGGTTTCGAAGACAACGCCGCCGAGCGTCGCCGCGGCACGAGTGAGTGCACTCTCTGCCATGCGCGAATCGGGCGATTCGACGACGACCGGCACGATCTGAGTCGACTGCGCCACCGGAGCTCCCGAGCCCGACAGGCGAGCGAACAGGTCGGCCCGTCGAATCGGGCGTGACGCCAACAATTCCTCGATGAGTCGCGACGCCACTGCGGAGCGTCCGATGCCTGCGCGAACGAGTGCCGACGTGAGTGGACCTGCCGCACAGTCGAGGAGCATGGCGGCGCGATCGCCGGAGACCTGCGTGGCGCCAGGGCCCGCGATCAGCCGTGCGATCTCGCGCCCGCGCGCGATGATCGGTGCCGACGCGACTTGACCGTCGACGGCCCGCCACGCCGATCGATCGTCGTCGACGCCATGCGCGGCGATCAGTGCGCCACCCGAGCCCACCAGGACGATCGGGCAGCGCACGGCGTCGGAGACGTGTTCGAGCATCTTGGCGACGCCACCTCCGGCGGCCATGTCGTCGTGCAACTTGGTGTCGAGCTCGCCCCGTAACCGCAGGTCGGCGAGTTCTGCAGACACGATCGCCGTGTTCGCGGTACGGCACATCGTGATGAACGGCACCACCCGACGCAGCTCGATGATCGGCAGCCGCCGCGCAGATCCCTCTCGGATGATCTCGTCGGGAACGCTGTCGAAGCTGCGTCCGATCTCGAAGGCGAGCGCCACCACACCGCGCTCGGCCAGCTCTCGGATGTAGTGGCGGCGTGTGCCTGCGTCGAGTCCCGCCAACCCGAGTCCGGTCGTCAACAACAGTTCACCGCCCGAGAGCAGGGGCCCTATCTCATAGATCTCGCTTGAATGCACCCAGATCACGGGGCGTTCGAGGTGATCGTGTGCGGTGAGTACGTGCGGATCGGCGTCGGCGAGGTAGTCGTCGATGATCTGTCGCAGGGTGAGCGTCGACCCCGGGGATTCGTGCATAGACAGACGATATGCACGTTGCGGTCGCTGTGCGACGCGACGGACTGTCGGTTGAACACGACGGCGTAGCCACGCACAGTCGAATCATGCTCTCGCGACATGGGACGACGTCCACGTTCGACGCCGTGGCTGCGCTCGACACCGCCTACCGACAAGCACAACTCGGCCTCTCCGAGGGCGGCATCCCGATCGGTGCTGCCCTGTTCAGCTCCGACGGCACGCTCCTCGGTGAGGGACGCAACCGTCGCGTGCAACACGACGACCCATCGGTACACGGCGAGACCGATGCCTTCCGCGTCGCGGGCAGGCAGCGCGACTATTCGTCGACCATCATGGTGACCACGCTGGCGCCCTGCTGGTACTGCAGCGGTCTCATCAGGCAGTTCGGCATCGGGGCGGTGGTGGTCGGGGAGAACCGCACCTTCGACGGCGGCCAGGAGTGGCTGCGCGAGCTCGGCGTCGACGTGACGATTCTCGACGACGAGCGGTGCGTCGCGATGATGACCGATTTCATTGCCGGGAATCCCGCGCTCTGGAATGAGGACATCGGGGTCGTCGATGCCGGCGTGAACGCGGCGCGCTCCGACAAAATGGGGAGTCTGCGGTGAGCGGCGAGATGTCGAGTCCGATCCTGACCGTCGATCTCGCGCAGTGGCGTGCCGGTGGCGAAGGCGCCGACGCCGTGTGTGCCGCGGTGGACGAGTCGCTGCAGAAGGCGGGATTCCTGCTGGTCACCGGCCACGGTATCGATCCGGAGCTGCCCGCCGCGCTGCGTGCCACCGCCCGCGAGTTCTTCGCCATGTCGCCGGAGGTGAAGGGGCAGTACGCCGTCGGAGTCGGTGGTCGAGGCTGGATCGGCCCGGGCCTGGAGGCCAACGGTTACTCCGAGGGCACCGAAACGCCTCCCGACCTAAAGGAGACCTACAACTCGGGTGCCCAGACACGAGTCGGCATTCCCGAGGTGGACGACTACTGGTTCGCTCCGGACGTCTGGCCCGCGGAGGCGCCGCGGTTACGCGAACTGTTCACCGCGTGGACCGCGGCGTGCAAGAAGCTCTCCGACGATCTGCTCGCCCTGATGGCGGCGTCGCTGGGACTTTCCGGCGGCGAGAACCCGTTTCGCGACCTCGCGGGCTCGGCCACCTGGACGTCGAACATCAATCACTATCCGCCCATGACCGATGTCGGCGAGCCCGAGCCGGGGCAGTTCCGCATCGGCCCGCACACCGACTTCGGCACCGTCACCATCCTCGACCGCGAGCCGGGCGCGGGCGGGTTGCAGGTCTACAGCGAGGAGGGTGGCTGGGCGGATGCGCCGTACGATCCGTCTGCGTTGACGGTCAACATCGGCGACCTGCTCGAGTACTGGTCGGGCGGCCGATGGCCCGCCGGCAGGCACCGTGTGCTGCCGCCGCAGGCCGACGCCCCGGAAGAAGATCTCGTCTCGTTGATCTTCTTCTACGAACTCGACCACGACGCCGTCGTGACACCCCTGGGCCCTCCCGTCGGCAAGGTCGCGGGTCGGCCACCGGTGATCGGCGGCGACTTCATCCGCGAACGGCTCGATGCCATCACGGTCGGCTAGCGCCGCGCCGGATCTCGTCGACTGTGCGCTCTATCCGGTCGACTGGGCGCTCTATCCGGTCGACTGTGCGCTGAAAGCGGGTGAGTGGGCGTCGAATTCGGTCGAGAGTGCGCTGCTGGGTCGGGCGAGGCTACTGTCGGGGAATGCGCCCACTGATCCCACTCGCCGCGCCGGTGGATCCCGCGCAGGCGCTGACGAGGATCGCGTGGTTGCTCGAGCGCGACAGGCAGAGCAGCTACCGCGTCGAGGCGTTCCGGCGTGCGGCCGCGACGGTCGTCGACGTCGGCGATGACGAGATTCGACGACGCTCCGCGGCGGGTTCGCTGACCGCGTTGTCGGGCATCGGCAAGACCACCGCAGCCGTGATCGACGACGCCGTCTCCGGGATACTTCCCGACTACCTCGGCGGGTTGCAGGCCCGGGCCGATCCCTTGACTGACACTGCAGCCGAGTCAGGCGGCCTGCTCTACGAGGCGCTGCGCGGCGACCTCCACGCACACACCAGGTGGAGCGACGGCGGCGCCTCCATCGACGAAATGGCAGCGGCGGCAGGCGCTCTCGGACAGCAATGGCTCGCGATCACCGATCACTCGCCCCGGCTGACCGTCGCCAACGGACTCTCGGCCGAGCGTCTCGATGCTCAGATCGGCGTCATCGAGCAGATCAACGCGCGCGGCGACGTCGACCTCACCGTGTTGACCGGAATCGAGGTCGACATCCTCGACGACGGGGCGCTCGATCAATCCGCGGAGATGCTCGAGCGCGTCGACGTCGTCACGGCGTCGGTGCACTCGAAGCTGAGGATGGACGCGGCTCCGATGACCCGACGGATGGTAGCCGCGGTCGAGCATCCGCGCGTCCGTGTGCTCGGGCATTGCACGGGCCGGCTCATCACCGGCGGACGAGGTACGCGACCACAGTCGACATTCGATGCGCACCAAGTGTTTTCGACGTGCCGCGACACCAACACCGCAGTCGAGATCAACTCCCGACCCGAACGCGTCGACCCTCCCGACGATCTGCTCACCCTCGCACGCGACCTCGGCTGCCTGTTCGCCATCGACTCCGATGCACATGCGCCCGGCCAACTGGAATTCAAAGCACTCGGCGCCCAGCGCGCTGAGAAATTCGGCATCGACGCCGACCGCATCGTGACGACGTGGCCACTGGACCGCCTGCTCGCGTGGTTGGCCGACGCCGACGTCGTTGCATGACCGCACCATTCGCAATAACCAACCAGCTGTATCGACCAACCATCCGTATCACCAACACAGGAGCGACCGTTGAACCCACCGATCATGTCCAAATCCGACGCCGCCGAACTCATCGTCGCAGCGCGACTGCGTGCCGGTTTGACGTGGGCCGAGATCGCCGAGCGCATCGAGGCACCGCTCGTGTGGACCGTTGCCGCGCTACTCGGCAAGCATCCCGTACCTGCGGAGAAGGCCGAAATCGTCTGCGAGATACTCGGTCTCGGTGAAGGCGTCGCAGAGAGTCTTCGCCTGCAGCCCGCTCGGACACGCGACGACGAACTGACGTCCGACCCGACGATCTACCGCTTCTACGAGGCGCTCGCGGTGTACGGCCCCGCGCTGAAAGAACTGATCCACGAGGAGTTCGGCGACGGCATCATGAGCGCCATCAACTTCAAGGTCGACATCGCGCGAAGGCCCGACCCCGACGGCGACCGCGTGGTGGTCACCTTCGACGGAAAGTTCCTCGATTACCGGTGGTGAACGCGATTCTGTGGCGCCGCACATATCCGTCGCGCCCACATCACCGGTAGCATTCCGTCGGATTTGTCCGACAAACGAAGGCAGGGCTGGCGATGGGTGCGGCGCGTGAAGGAATCGTCGGCGGTGCGCGGCGGCAAGCGGCACGCGGGGTGGGACTCGTGTCGAGCCACCTGCGCCCGTATTCGTCCGCCCACGGTGTCGACGACTGTGAAGACGAGTACCGCGACGGCGAATGGGACTACCTCGCCAACGAGCAGGAGGCCCCGCGCTTCCACGTCGTCGCCGGGTACTGCCTGCGCACCTCACCCCGACCCCGAGTGCTCGAACTCGGCTGCGGCGAGGGGCTGTTGGCGCAGCGGCTCTCGCCTGCGCATTACACGGAGTTTCTCGGAGTCGACGCCGCGCAGGATGCCGTCGAGAAGGCTAGTGCGAGGGGGCTCGACCGCGCCGCGTTCGTGCAATCCGACGCCAGCACGTTCAGTCCCGATGACGTCGACCCGACGGGTTCGGCTAAGCGGTTCGATGCGATCGTGTTCTCCGAGATGCTCTACTATCTCCCGGATCCGCTGGCGACGGTTCGCCGCCTGCAGAAGGGGTGGCTGGAGCCGACCGGTGAGATCGTGGTCTCGCATTACAAGTCGATCGACCTTCCCCAGGCCCGCCAGGTCTGGAAGCTGCTCCACTCCGCCTTCGATGTGCGGCTGCGCTCCACGCTGACCACGGGCGATCTCACGTGGACGATCGAGGCGCTCGCGCCGCGGTGATCTCGACAAGCTCGATCAGCGGGGTGGGGCTCGGTCGGCGGTGATCTCGACAAGCTCGATCAGCGGGTTGGGCTCGATCAGCGGCGGGTGGCTCGATCAGCGGTGGGGCGCGATCGGCGAGTGGGGTCAGCGCGATCGGCGGGTGATCTCGACAAGCTCGATCAGCGGGTGGGGTCAGCTCGATCGGCGGGTGGGGCTCGATCGGCGGTGATCTCGACAAGCTCGATCAGCGACGGGGTCAGCTCGGTCGGCGGTGATCTCGACAGGCTCGATCAGCGGGGGTAGCTCGATCAGCGGCGGTTGTGGCGCACAACCGGCATCGTCGCCACACTGGAGGGCAGCCCGGTGTTCGCCGGGTGCTCGCAGGGAGGTAGACGATGGCAGGCAACAATCCGTTCGGCATCGATCCGGAGGACTTCGATCGGTTCGCACGCGAGGCCGGCGACGGCCTGCGCGACATGGTGGGCAAGTTCCTCGGTTCACCTTCGTCGGGAGTCGCGTGGTCGACTGTCTTCGAGCAGCCCGCGCGCCGTGCGGCACCCGAACCGGAGACGACAGGAAAGTCCGGCTCGGGCGTCTGGGCGGTCTTCGTCACCGACGCCGACGGCGGTGCACGCGTCGAGCAGGTCTTCGCGAACGAACTCGACGCCCTACGGGCAAACCAACACAACACCGATCCCACCCGTCGGGTTCGATTCCTGCCCTACGGCATCGCGGTGAGCGCACTCGACATCGCTGTCCCGCCCACGGACACAGGCCCCACGCCGTCGAGCGACGGTCCTGCATCCGACGGCGGTCCTGCCTCTGACGAGCCGACGCCCGGTTCCACGTCCTGATCGCCGGTCACGCTGCGTAGGCGTCCGTCGACCATCTCGTAGACGGCGTCCATCCGGTCGAGGTGTGTCGGGTCGTGAGTGACCAGAACGCACGCCGCGCCGTGTGTCCGCGTCATCGCGACGAGGAGTTCGATGATCGCGGCACCGCGTGCCGAGTCGAGCGCTGAAGTCGGCTCATCGACGAGCAGCAGCGACGGCGTGTTCATGAGTGCGCGCGCGATGTTGACGCGCTGACGTTGGCCGCCGGAGAGCTGCGCGGGAAGCTTGTGCGACTGATCGGCCAACCCGACCTGGTCGAGCAATAGTCGGGCGCGCTCACGCACCTCGCGGCGTCGGCTCGGTCCCGACCACCATCGCTGGCCGAGATGAGCGGTGACCTCCAACTGTTCGATCGCGGTCAGCGACGCGATGAGATTGGATTGCTGGAACACAAAGCCCAGGTGTTCGCGACGAGCCCGCGCGGCCTCGCCACGGGAGAGACCATTGAGTTCGACGGTGTCTCCCGACCGGGTCGCAACCGAAACGCGCCCCGAATCCGGTCGGATCAGACGGCCCGCTACGGCGAGCAGGCTCGACTTCCCAGAACCCGACGGTCCGGTGATCGCCACGATCTCGCCCGGCGCTACCGCGAGGCTGACATCCTCGAGCGCTCGCACACGCCCGGTGCCGTCGGGAAAGGTCAGCGTCACTGCCGACATATCAAGGGCAGGAACAGAATTCGTTGAGACAATCGTGCTCATCGAGCACCTCCAAGTGCGGTCAGTGGATCAGTGGTGACGAGGAATCGGAGCGCCAGCGCGGCGCCTATCAGGCCGAGCGCGATGATGGCGGCAGCGGGCAGGAGGGTCGTGGAGGTGGTCAGCACGAACGGTATTCCGCCGAGGAATCCACCGACCAGGGCAGTGATGGCCGTTCCGATCGCGGCTCCGACGACGAGCACCATCGCGGCCTGACCCAGCGCATCGCGCACCAGTGAACCGGTCGACGCGCCCAACGCCTTGAGGACCGCGATGTCGGGGATGCGCTGCACCGTCCACACCGTGAAGAAGGCGCCGATCACCAACGCCGAGATCACGAACAGCATGACTGTCATCAACGTGAGTGAACTGCTCTCGGCCTTGTAGGACGCCAGCGCTGACAGCGCATCGTCGGAACTCGTGACCGTCGTCTGTGTCGCCCGCGCGACCGCTGACATGTCGGCACCGTTCGAATCCGTGAAGGTGACAACGGTTGCGGCGCCGGCGTGCGGTGACAACTGCTGCCAGTCGCTGAGTGCCAGGTACACGACGGGACTGTGCGAGTACCAGTCGTCGCCGACGATCCGCGCAACCGTAAATGGTCGACCGCCGAGGTCGACGGGTGCTCCTTCACTCGCGTGCAGTGTCTCCGCCACCGAGGAACTCAATTCGACGCTCCCGGGTGCAGGCGAGTCGCGGTCGGTACCGATGAGCGCCACGGGCACAGGGGAGTCGGGTGCAGTGGTTGCGGCTATCCGCGACCGCGATATCCCGACGCCGACGCTATCGGGTTGCGCCGAGCGCCATGCGGCCAGTTGCGCTGCGGTGAGCGAGGATTCGTCGAACGAGGGTGCAGTTCCGGCGTCGGAGAACACCACCGAGTTGCCCGGAAGGTGTTGCACCGCCGAGATGTTCTGGTGGCGTAGGCCCGCCGTGAGTCCGCTGAGGAATGTGACGAGTATGGCCACGAGCACGACGACGAGCGCTATCAGCGCGAACCGTCCACGGGCGCGCCGCAGGTCGCGAAGCGCGACAAACATCGAGAGGTCCTTTCTGTCGCGGCGCAGCCGGCGATCCTCGTGATCGGCGGCAGCGCAGCGTCGAACTGTGGTGACTTCTTCATGCTCGGCCGCACACGCCGTAAGCGCGTCGCCCGTCGGGATGGCATCGGCTCCGCCCTCCGTGCGTGTCCTCTCCTCCTTTCGATGGATGCGCGGAGACCGAGCGCGGCTATCGTTGAAAGACATGCACCCGTCCCCACTCACCCCCGTTGTCGCTGCGTTGCGGTGGGGTCTGCACCTGCTCGCAGTCGCATTGACCGTCGTGGTGATGGTGCGCGCGTTGATCGCGACTCCGACCGACGTCGCGGCAGCGATCGTCGCGGGGGTGTGGCTCGCGGTCTACTTCGCGGGCGGTCTTGTGGTGGGCAATCGTCGGCGGGCGCTGCTGTGGCTGGCTGTACTCACCGCGGTGTGGCTGGTCGAATTGGCACTCACCGCGGAGGCGACGTATCTCGTCTTCGTCCTGTTCTTCCTCTACCTGCACCTGATGGGTAGACGCATAGGCTTGGCGGCGGTCACGTTGGCTACCGGTGTTGCGGTAGTCGGCTACGCGCTGCACAACGGATGGTCGGCGGCCGCGATCATCGGACCAGTGCTCGGTGCAGGTGTCGCCGTCGTGATCTCCGCGGGCTACGCACAGCTCTTCGCCGAGGCGCGACAGCGTGAGCGACTCATCGACGAATTGGTCGCTGCGCGAGCCGATCTCAGCGACCAGCAACAGGCCATCGGCAGAGCCGAGGAACGTGAACGGCTCGCTGCCGAAATCCACGACACCGTCGCGCAGAGCCTGTCGAGTATCCAACTCCTGTTGCACGCGGCCGAACAGTCGACCGGAGAACAAGCGGCGTCGTCGATCATGTTGGCGCGCAAAGCTGCTGGTGACGCGCTGACCGAGACCAGACGCCTCATCGCAGAGCTGTCGCCGGCGCCGCTCGACGGCTCCTCTCTGGCGGATGCACTCCGACGAGTCGCCGCCGACGCATCGGGACACGGCATCACCGTCAGCGTGCTCATCGAGGGCGACGCACAACCACTCGCCATGCCCACCGAGGCGGCGCTTGTCCGTGTGGCGCAGGGCGCGGTGTCGAACGTGGTCCGCCATTCTCACGCCGGGAGACTGCATCTCACCCTCACGTACACCGCCGACGAGGTGCACCTCGATATCGTCGACGACGGAACGGGTTTCGCGTCCGATGCGTCGGAGGGATACGGGCTCAGCACTATTCGACGGCGCGTCGACTCTCTCGGCGGACAGGTCGACATCACCTCAGACGACGGAGGTACCACCGTTGCCGTGTCATTTCCCGCGGTCTCATTTCCCGCCGTGTCATTTCCCACCGTGGCGCCTGCTGCCGCGCGGTCGGTGCAGGAGAGCGGCCGGTGATCCGCGTATTACTTGCCGACGACCATCCGATCGTGCGGGCCGGGTTGTCGGCGTTGCTCGCCAACGCCGCTGATATCGACGTGATCGGCGAGGCCGCGAAGGCCGACGACGCGGTGGCCTGGTGCGCCGACACCGCCCGATCCCCACAACCCGATGTCGTCCTGATGGATCTCCGCTTCGGAGAGGGGATTTCGGGAGTGGAGGCCACGCGGAGGATTCACGCCCTGCCACGGGCGCCGCATCTTCTCATCGTCACGAACTACGACACCGACGCCGACATCCTCGCCGCCATCGAGGCAGGGGCGAGCGGGTACCTCCTCAAGGACACCGCGCCCGCGGAACTACTGGCCGCGATCCGCGCTGCGGCGGCGGGGGAGAGTGCGCTGTCGCCGTCGGTCGCGACCCGACTGTTGACGCGGGTGCGCGCCACACCCGACACCGTGCTGACGCCACGCGAGATCGACGTCGTCGCACAGGTGGCCACGGGCCGGAGCAACCGCGAGATCGCGAAGGCGCTGCACGTGAGCGAGATGACCGTGAAGTCGCACCTGGTGCACATCTTCACCAAGCTCGGTGTCGGCTCCCGGACCGCCGCTGTTGCCAGCGCGCGTCGTCAGGGACTCATCGACTGACCGGTCAGCCGCGCACGAGACCGATCACCTCCGCCAGTCCGTCGAGATCCTTCGCCGACGGTTCGATGAACGTGAAGTACGAGATCCCGGCCGTTTCGTTGAGGTGGTTGATCCTGTCGGCCACCTCCGCAGCGCTGCCGTGGAGGATATTGACTGATTCGCGGAGCGCGGCGTCGTCGAGGTCCGGGTTTGCCCCGCGCAGCGCGGTGACATCGGGTTCGCGCCCGACGGCAAGGTCGAAGACGATCACGTTGAGTTCGAGTGCGTCGAAGCGCTCACCGGCCTCGGCACGGACGTGGGCGACTCGGTCGGCGAGCACGTCGTCGGTCGGCAGGTTGGAGAACGCGACGATGTCGGCCTTGCGTGCGGCAAGAGAGAGCACGCGGTCGCCGATCCCCGCGACCATGATCGGCGGATGCGACTGTACGAACGGCGGCGCCTGCGCGGGATCGTCGAAGGCGACGTGCAGATGGTCGACGACCTCCTCGAGATGATCGACTCGCTGGCCGGGGCGGCCGAACGGGATGCCCGCGGCGTCGAATTCGGCTTTCACATAGCCCGCACCGAGACCGATCTCGAGGCGTCCGCCGCTGAGTTGATCGACGGTTGCGAGGTCGCGTGCGAGCAGCGCGGGACTGTAGAAGGGCGCGTTGAGTACGAAGTTGCCGATCCGCAGGTCCGGTGCCTGCGCGGCAGCCGCGACGAGGGCAGGCATCGGCCCGATGAGGCCGAGATGGTCGGGCACGAGAACGACATCGGCGCCGGAATCGGCGACAGCTTGCACTTGCGCACGGAACTGATCTCCCGTGCCGGTTCCCATCAGGTTGACTCCGAAACGGATACTTCGAGTATCTGGCGACATGCCTACTACCAACCGGCGTGGCCCGAAAAGGATTCCACGCTGAAAGAATTCCGGGCAGGGCCGAAGTCAACCGGTCTCCCGGCCGGCCACTACGCCTCGACGATGATGACGTGCAGTGTGCGCGGTCCGTGGACGCCCTCCACGCGATCGAGTTCGATGTCGCTCGTCGCGCTCGGTCCGCTGATCCAGGTCTGGGGGCGGATCGCCGAGCCCTGCTCGATCAGGCGGGCCACTGCTTCGGGAACGTCGCTGACGATCTGATCGGTGCGGATCAGGCAGAGGTGGACATCGGGTACCAGTGACACGGCTCGACGACCTTGTCCCGCGCCGTGATCGAGCACGATGGTGCCGGTGTTGGCTATGCCGACCGCCACGGTGGTGATCACCGCGGACGCGGCGTCGAGTTCGGTGGGGGAGAGATCGTCATCGGACAGCCACACCGGGTCTACCCCGGACAGCAGGTCGCGGACGACGGCGTCGGCGATGATCGGACCGTCGACGTTCTCCAGCAGGGCGTTCACGTGATCCGACAGGTGCGCTGAATTGACGCGTTCGACAACGGCCTTGTAGTCGGCGACGCGCTCGGCGAATCGGTCGACGAGGCCGAGATCGCCCGTGCTCGAGGGTCGGCCGTAGACCCAGTCGACGGGTGTGACGTCGTCGGCGGGTACGTCGGCCAGTGCCGCGCGGACCCGACCGATGATCTCCTCACGTGCGGCGGTCATCGTGTCTCATCTCCAGAAGTGTTGCCGCGCTCGCGTTTCCACCACTCGCGGAACGTCTCGGCGGGTGGGACCGGGGTGTCACGCGCACTCGACCACGGAGTCATCGGCCAGGGCAGCGCGCCGAGCGTGCGCCGGTTGCCGAAGAAGCGGTGACTCACCGTCGCGGCTTTCTGCGCGGCTTCGAGTCTGCGGTGATCGGCGAAGACCTTCTCCATGGCCTTCATCGCTGCAGCTTCGGCGGTCGGAAGCCCCTTCCGATGTTCGTCGACGACGCGGGTGCGCAGATGAACGAGTATGTCCGGTATGGGAATTCGGACCGGGCACACGTCGAAGCATGCGCCGCACAGGCTCGACGCGTAGGGAAGCGATTGATCGATCTTCGACGCCGTGCCGCGCAGCTGCGGCGTGAGGATCGCGCCGATGGGACCCGGGTAGACTGAGCCGTACGCGTGCCCGCCGGTGCGCTCGTAGACCGGACACACGTTGAGGCACGCGGAGCACCGAATGCAGCGCAGGGCAGCGCGCCCGACCTCGTCGGCCAGGATGCCGGTGCGGTTGTTGTCGAGCAGGACGATGTGCACGTTCTGCGGACCGTCGCCCGCGGCGACGCCCGTCCAGACCGACGTGTACGGATTCTCGCGTTCGCCGGTGCTGGAGCGGGGTAGTACCTGCAGGAAGACCTCGAGGTCGGCCCACGTCGGCAGGATCTTCTCGATGCCCACCACGGAGATGAGCGTCTCGGGCAGCGTCAGGCACATGCGTCCATTGCCCTCGGATTCGACGACGACAAGGCTCCCGGTGTCGGCGATCGCGAAGTTGGCTCCGCTGATGCCGACCTTGGCGCGCAGGAACTTCTCACGCAGATGCACGCGTGCCGCTTCGGCCAGCCGCGCAGGCTCCTCGGTCAGGTCGTCGGGTGCGGGGCGTCCCACCTTCGCCATGTTCTGCAGAAAGATCTCGCGGACTTCACTGCGATTTCGATGGATTGCCGGCACGAGGATATGACTCGGCCAATCGTTGCCGAGTTGCACGATCAGTTCGGCGAGATCGGTCTCCCAGGCATCGATGCCTGCGGCGGCAAGCGCCTCGTTGAGTTCGATCTCCTGGGTGGCCATCGACTTGACCTTGACCACTTCCGAGGCGCCGGTGTCGCGGACCAGATCGACGACGATGCGATTGGCCTCCTCCGCGTCGCGCGCCCAATGTACCTGTGCGCCAGCGGCAGTCGCCTTCTCCTCGAACTCGAGCAGATAATCGTCGAGGTGACGTAGCGTGCGGTTCTTGATCGCCTCCGCCGCGAGTCGCAGTTCCTCCCAGTCGGCGAGTTCGTCGACAACCGCTGCGCGCTTGTGCCGGATCGTCGACGTCGCGTGCTCGAGATTGCGGCGCTGGACAGTGTTCGCCAGCTCGTGGCGGGCCGCCTTCGGGAACTTCGGCATCCCGACGAATGTCGCGGTCACCCCGACGTGCGGATGTCCGAGCCCGAAACCGTGCTGGCTCAACGCTTCCTGCTCGGCGTGCCGATCGGACTCATCGACGTGCCGATCGGACTCAACGGTCTCGCTCATGCCGGGTGCTCCTCGGTCGATGCCAGGATTTCTGCGAGGTGCATGGTCCGGACGCCCGCCCGTTCGCGGGAGAGAAGTCCCCCGATGTGTGCAAGACACGAATTGTCGCCGGCGACAAGAACTTCGGCCTCGGTGTCGCGTACATGCCTGGATTTGTCTGCGCCCATCGCCACCGAGACGTCGGCGTTCTTCATGGCGAAGGTACCTCCGAAGCCGCAACACTGTTCGGCGGCAGGCAAGTCGACGAGATCGATGCCACGTACGCTGCGCAGCAAGCGAAGTGGCTTGTCGCCGACACGCAGCATCCGTAGGGAGTGACACGTCGGGTGGTAGGTGACCCGGTGGGGAAAGTAGGCACCGACATCGGTGACGCCGAGCACGTCGATGAGAAACTCGCTGAGTTCGAAGAATCGTGGTGTCATTTCGTCGACCGCGTGGCGGAGCCGGGTGTCGCCGGTTCGGGCGGCAACGGCCGCATGTTGGTGGCGGACCGATCCGATACACGAACCCGAGGGGGCGACGATCGCGTCGTATCCGGAGAAGACGTCGACGAACTGTCGGACACCGCCAATGGCCTCGTCGGCGTAGCCGGTGTTGGTGAACATCTGCCCACAGCATGTCTGCTCGACAGGGAACTCGACTCGGACACCGAGGCGTTCGAGCAACAGCACGGTGGCGCGTGGGGTGTTCGGCCACATCGTGTCGTTGAAGCAGGTTGCGAACAGTGCGACTCTCATCGCCTGTCGTTCTCGGTTCTGCTGTGGTGCATCGCTCACCGCCGGGGCTAGAGGTCAGGGGCTAGGGGCCAGGAGTTGAAGGAGAGGGGGCTGACGAGGGGCTGGTGGCCGGTGTTCCGTGCGACCCGACCTCGCTTCGACGCTATGGCCACCGGCAGTGAGCGTCAACCGCTGCGCGCCCTACATCCGATGGGAGTGCTGCCACGGCGGTCGCGGCTATCCGTCACGCGCGGAGCGCAGCGCCTCGCGGCGGAGTTCAGCCTCGGCGAAGCGTCGTTTCTGGTCGTCGGTCTCGGGCGTGAGCGGTGGTACCTCGCGCGGCCGTCCGTCGTCGCCCATGGCGACCATGGTGAAGTAGCAACTGTTGGTGTGTCGGCGAATCCCGGTATGGATGTTCTCGGTCTCGACCCTGATCCCGACCTCCATCGACGTGCGGCCGGTGTAATTGATCGACGCCGACAGGATGAGCAGCTCGCCCACGCGTATCGGTTCACGAAAGATGACGCGATCGACCGACAACGTGACCGCGTATCGACGCGAGTATCTGCTCGCGCATGCGTAGGCGACCTCGTCGAGCAGTTTGAGCAGCGTGCCGCCGTGGACGTTTCCGGTGAAGTTGGCCATGCCCGGCGTCATCAGCAATGACATCGACAGCGTCGAGCGGTCGGCGTCGGACACGTGATGAGTGCTCTCCGACGATCCGTGCCCGGCATCCATGTCGCGAATCGTAGCCCGCGATCACGGGGTCTGGCGCCCTATAGGCGCGCAAACGCCCCGCGACCGGGCAAACGCGCGTGGTACACCACGGGCGTCCGCGTAGTCGCGGGGCGTTGACAAGAACCGTTGACCCGATCGGGTCGTCACGGCAGGTGGGCAGACCTCAGGATCAGAGGTACTGGCCGCACACGGGCCATGCGCCCGGTCCCTGAGTTGCGAGTACGTTCTCCGCGACGCGGATCTGCTCCTCGCGCGACGCGCTGGACGCGCTGCCGCTGCCGCCGTTGGCCTCCCAGGTGCTCTGCGAGAACTGCAGGCCGCCGTAGTAGCCGTTGCCGGTGTTGGTTGCCCAGTTGCCGCTGCTCTCGCAGTTGGCGACGGCATCCCAGTCGTGTCCATCCGCAGAGGCGGTCGCGGTCGCGACGCCGAAGGGAGCAAGTGCGATCGCGCCGATGATTCCGGCGCGAAGGGCGGTCTTCTTCATCCGCGTGGTCATTGTTCCTCCTATCAGTCACCCGGTCAGGACAAATTGAGTGGGGTGTTCGGGTGACTCGTATTTGGACCAACGGCGACCTTACGGAGTGATCACGGAAAGGTCACATCGACTTTCTGACCTGCGCTGTGACGATTACCCAAGATAAATCTGGCATTTTTCTGAGAAATGCCTGCGCACTCCGGCGTTTCGTCGTGCTATTTCGCAAGTTTAATGAGTGCCTATACTGTGAGACAGATCACCACTATTTTGTGGTCCGGCGCACAGATATCGTCGAGTTGGTTAACGTTGAGCGCGGAGAAATGAGGACGAAATGTCGGAAATGAATTCCACCACGGTCACTGTCTCGCACGACGGGCCGCTGCGTTACCTCACGCTGACCGATCCACGACGACGCAACCCGCTCTCGACGTCGACGATGCGGGCAGCCACAACGGCGCTGCGTGAGTTCGATCAGGACCCCGGCGTACGTGTGGTCGTCATTCGGGCAGAAGGACCCGCCTTTTCTGCGGGACACGACCTCACCGAACTCGTCGACAGAACTCTCGCGGACGAGGAGGCGGTGTTCGCGACGTGTGTCGAGCTGATGGCGACCATCCACGAGATCCGTCAACCGGTCATCGCGCAGGTCGCGGGGGCCGCCTTCGCGGCGGGATGCCAGCTCGTCGCCGCGTGCGATCTCGCCGTGGCGTCCACAGCGGCATCGTTCAGTACGCCGGGCGTACGGATCGGATTGTTCTGCTCGACGCCGATGGTGGCGCTGACCAGGGCGATCGGGCGTAAGCGTGCGATGAAGATGCTGCTGACCGGAGACCCGATCGACGCGGCGACCGCGGCGGATTGGGGGTTGATCAATGACGTCGTCGAACCGGAAGCTCTCGATGACACCGTCCGTGGTCTTGCGCTGCGGATTGCGGCGTCGAGTGCGTCGACCCTGATGATCGGGAAGCGTGCCTTCTATCGGCAGATCGACGAGCCCGAGCCGCAGGCGTACCGCTCGATGAGTTCGACGATGGCCACCAACGCGATGACGTGTGACGCACAGGAGGGGATCACGGCTTTTCTCGCAAAGCGAGAGCCGGTCTGGTCAGATCGCTGACGAGACCATCAGGCGATGCTTTCACCGCCACCTCTCTCCTCGCCATCCCTGCTGTCGCTGTTGTCGCTGTCGCCCGCGCGTAGAGTCTGGTTCTCGACCTTGCGGATCCGCTCCTCCCGATCGTTGTGACGTCGCGCGTCCTCGACCTCGTCCGTGGTCGGTCGACCCGACGAGACCAGTACGTCAGCCCAGCGGGTCGACGGATCGATGTCGATCAGGAGCGACTTGCACAGCAGCGTGAGTGGGATGGCGAGAAGCGCACCGAGCGGGCCGATCACCCAAGCCCAGAAGATCAGCGACAGGAACGTGACCGTCGTGGTGAGACCGACGGAGTCGCCGACGAACTTGGGCTGGATCACCGACTGGATCACGAAGTTGATCACCGAATAGACGATGATGACCCACAACGCGAGCGTCCAGCCTCCGTCGAGGAGTGCCAGGATCGCGGGCGGGATGACTCCGAGCACGAAGCCGATGTTCGGGATGTAGTTGGTGATGAATGAGAGCAGGCCCCACAGCAGCGGGAGCGGAATGCCCATCAGCCACAACGCGCCGGTATCGAAGACGGCCACGATGAGGCCGAATACCGTCGAGACGACGAGATAGTTACGCGTGCCCGAGGCGAACGTCTGAAACGCGTGCGCGACGTCGGGGCGAACCTTCTTCAGAACGTCGAAACGCTCGTCGGCGTTGATCGAGTCGACGGCCATGAACAGCAGCACCGTGAGCACCAGGATGAGTGCCGACGCTGCGCTCGCCGTGCTCGACACGACGTCGCCGACTACGTCGAACACCTTGCCCGCGTCGACGTGCGAGAGCATGTCGTTGACCTTGTCCTGTCCGATGCCGTGGTCGGACAGTGCCTTTTGGGCGTCGTCGATGAGGTCGTTGAACTTGTCGCTGTACTGCGGGAGGATCGTCGCGAGCCGGGCGATGCAGTAGATGACAGAACCGAACAGCCCGAGGATGATCCCGTAGACCAGTAGGACCGTCGCGAGGAACGCCGCCCATTTGGGCCAGCCCTTGCGCCGCAACCAGCCGGGTAGCGGAGCGACAGCGACGGTCATGATCAGTCCGAGGAACACGGGCCCGACGATCGATCCGATCGATTTGATGCCCAGGACCGCGACAACGATGCCCGCGATGGTCAGCAGCACCACCGTTCCCCGGGGAAGTGCCCAGGTCGGCGAACCCGGGTCGTCGATCACCTTGTCGTCACTCGTGTCTTCGTCCGCCATGTCGACCTTTCTGTCGGCGTCGGCCCCCGCAGATATCCCTCGTGACGCAGCAATCCCGATGGCGCAGCCGTACTGCCTCTGTTGCCGCGCCCGTTATGACGGTTATGACGAAGAAACCCGTCGGGCAAAGCATATAGACGCTCGTGCCAATCGCGAGAGCGAAACACGCGTATGGACTCGGGCTCAGTCGATCCAATTTAGGGTGTACAGATCCTGCCAGCGGATGTCGATGTGTCGGCGTGCGGTCGCAGAGGTCGATGGTCCGAGCGTCGACGCCAGCACGGCGTCGGCGACCTCGCGCACGCGATCGGAATCGACGACGAGATCGTCGTGGTAGCGGGCGATCAGCCCGATACGCACCCGACTGACAGCGTTCTCCGGGCTGCCCTGCGACTGCAGGTTCTCGCCGGTGTCGGGGATCTCGCTGCCGTCGGGGCTGTCGAGTTCCACCAGCACGACGAGTCGGCCGAGGGTGTGCCGGATGCGTGTGGCGAGTAGTTGTTTGACGACGCGGTCGTTGACGCGCACGGTGCCGTCGTCGGTGTCGAGAATGCGGCCGCTGCGTCGGACTCGTCCGAGCTTTCCCGTGATCGACGTGATCAGCCGGGCGATGTAACGGTCGGGTTCCTCGAGTCGGCGACTCGCGTCCACGAGCCACGCGTCGGTCTCGTCGGAGTCGTCGTCGAGTCTCTCGTAGCGGTCGTCGAAGTCCGTGTCGGGAGAACCTGCGCCGCGCGTTGTCCTGCCTGCTCGCGTCATCGTCGTCCTCCTCTCAGCGAACGTGACCCGGTAGTTGATGGCCCTGTACCTGATTGCCCTGTACTCGCCGGCCCTGTACGTGTTCGCCCTGTGTTGTCGGGCCCTCGGCCGGGTTTCTCAGCGTTGGTTGCGTCGTCATTGGTTGCGCCGTCATTGGTTGCGTCGGGACGCCACGGGGCAAGGCGGGTCGCGAGGTAGCGCCGACTTCGTTGCAGATGCCCGCGGACCGAGCCGACGGAGATCTGCAAGACCCGAGAGATCTCGGTGAGCGAGAGTCCCTCGGCTTCTCGCAGCCACCATACGGCGCGCGATGTCTCCGGAAGGGTCGTCAGTTCTCGACGCAGCGCTTCGACGAGAGACGTGTGCAGCACGTCGTCGGCAGGAAGGGGATGGGGGTCGGTGAGGTCGGCGAAGCGTTCTTCCGCGGTCGGGATGTCGCGACGTCGACGCCAGTGGTCGACGGTTCTGCGGTGTGCAATCCCGAACATCCACGTCTTGAACGAACTGCGGAATGCGAAATCGGGTAGTCCGCGCCATGCGTCGAGGAGTGTGTCCTGGGCCAGATCCTCCGCGGTCTGCGGATCGTCGACCATGCGGCGTAGGTAGCGCAGCAGGGAGGGGGAGAGCTTTCCGACGAGGACCGAGAACGCCTCGGCGTCGCCCGCTGCCGCGGCGGCAGCGAGTTCATCCTCGGAGAAGTCGCTCAGCGCGGGCGCCTGTGTCGACGGACCGGGAGCCGAACGCAGCGTCGGACCCGGCGTGCCCGCGTGTCGGCCTGCCGCTGACGGTGACTCGTCACTGTGTCCGGGGTCACGCGAATTCACGCGTGCAGATATCGGATTCACTACGACTGACCTTATACGGGAGCGATGGGGAAGCGGGTCATAGATCCCCGCCGTCATCGCTCCCCATTCCGGCGACCGCCGGACGGCGTGCCGAGAAGTTGGCACGTGCGGTCGAGGTTGTCGGGATGCCGTCGTCTGACCATCTACATCGGATGAGAACGAGGAAAGAGGAGCGTCATGGCCGAGAGCGCAGCCACAGGAACCGCAACCAATCAGTCGAGCACAGGCAGCACCGAGAGCGCCAAGAGCAGCGCCGTCGCGCTGACCGACGCCTCCAAGAAGGTGGCGCCCGCCGGAGAACGCGGTAAGACGTCGATCGCCGACCAGGTGGTCGCCAAGATCGCGGGCATCGCAACCCGCGAGATCAACGGCGTCTACGACGTCGGCGGCACGACCGAACGCATGGTCGGCAAGGTCCGCGAGGTGATCCCGGGTACGGGCACCAGCACCACTCAGGGCATCAACGTCGAGGTCGGGGAGCGGCAGGCCGCTGTCGACGTCTCGATCGTCGCCGACTACGGCGTCGCCATTCACCAACTCGCTGCGGCAATCCGACGCAACGTGATCACCTCGATCGAGCAGATGACCGGACTCGAGGTGACGGAGGTGAATGTCACCGTGCACGACATCCACTTCGGCGACGATGACGACGACTCGTCGAGCGCGCCGCGGGTGCAGTGATGTCTGAGTCGTCGTCGCTGTCGGGGTCGTCGCTGTCCGGCGGCGCAGGCGATCAGGACGCCGCCACCCGCTCCGATGTCGGAGCGGGGTCGGTGGCGCAGAAGGTCGCAGCGGCGGCGGAGGCGGTGCCCGGGGTCACGGGGCTGCACGCCGGAGTCTTCGGTGAAGTCGCGACGTATCTGCCCGGTAGCCGGGTCAGCGGTGTGCGCATGTCCGACGACTCGGGCGAGGTACACATCGTCGTCGACATCAACCACGACCTGCGAGCGGTCGCCGACGAGGTCGTCACGGTCGCGTCGCAGGTAGCAGGCGTACCCGTCTCGGTGGTCGTCGAGGACATCTCGGTCGGACCCACCGAGTCTCACGACGAACCCCAGACCACATCAGGCGAGACCACGTCAGCCGGGACCACATCAGGCGGGGATACCCCAGCCGGAGAGATCCCCGTTGGCGACATTCCCGTCGGTGACATCCCAATCGGTGACATCCCCATCGGTGACATCCCCGTCGCCGATACATCGACGCAGGCACATCCAACTCGATCAACAGAGGTGAACAACGATGAGTAACAACGCGGTGATCGGTCTGATTGTCGGATTGCTCCTCGCACTCGCGGCAACGACCGGTGGCTTCACCGGCTTCATCCTGGCCATCGTGCTCGGAGCGGTGGGACTGGTCATCGGGCTACACCGCGACGGTGTGCTCGATCTCGGTCGATTGCTGAAGAGCCGGAACCGTGGCTGATGCGGTCACCGTCACCCGTGGCGATCTAGGCGCGTCGGCGGTCGGTACAGCAGCGCCGGCCTTGTCGCCAGAGGCTGCCGACGCGTCCGATCCCGGGGCACGCGGAAGTCTGGTCCTCGACGACCGCGTCGGCGAGAAGATCGCAGAACGAGCCGCACTCGGGGTAGACGGGGTGATCGAATCCGACGGCAAGGGCGAATCGGTACTGAACGCGCTCAATCCACTCTCGGGTGGGTATCCGTCCGCGTCGACCGACATGTCACAGACCGCGCCGACCATCACACTCACGGTTGCGCTGCGGTGGCCGTGCGCGGTTGCCGCGGTGTGTGCCGAGGTTCGCGATCACGTCGCGGCAGAGGTCACCCGCCTGACCGGAGTGCGCCCCGGACGCGTGGATGTGACGGTCGCAGAGATCGTGACGACGACGCAGGCAAAGCGGCGCCAGGCAGGGTACGTCGAGATCCCGAACCCGACGACGCCATCGGAACTCGCCGGGCAGTCGGGCGATTCGCCGGAGGGTCGGGACCAGGACCCTGATCGTGACCGCGACACCCGCAGTCACCGGGACACCGACAGTCACCGAGACACCGACAGCGACGAGGAGGAGTCATGAGCACGACCACTACGGACGCCGCCCCAGGTGACAAGAACGCCACAGGTGACAAGAACGCAGAGGACAAGCCAGAGCACAAGAACGAGCGCGCCGTCGTCGAGGCGCGTACCGCTGACACGCACAAGGGCAAGGTCTTCACCCCGGCAGCGGGACCGAAATCCGTTGTCTCCGGGGTGATCATCGGGATCGCATTGCTCGCGCTGGTCGCGGTCGCCATCCACGACCTGCTCGTCGAGGCGGGCTGGGTGTCCGGCACGCGGTGGCTTCAGGCCGCTGCCGACTGGATCAACGGGGCAACGTGGCAGGACTGGATGTGGGCTGCGGTAGTCGGGTTCATCATCGTGGGCCTGCTCCTGGTGTGGACGGCTCTCGCTCCGCGTCGACGCACTCACGTCAGTCTCGGCGATTTCGAGGTCCTGTGGACTCGACGCGGCGACGTCGCACGCCGATTCAGCACAGCGGCGCTGTCGGTGCCGGGCGTCGAACACGCGACAACGGTCGTCGGACGACGGCGTGCCAAGGTCCTCGTCACCACCGATTCCGCGGTCGACGAGTCGGCGCTTCGCGACACGCTCGAAAGCGTTGCGTCGTCGTTGGAGAAGAAGATGCGCGTGAAGCTCAAGGTGGTCACTCGACACAAGAAGGGGGCATCGCGATGAACCGCGGACCCGCGTCATTTCACCGGATCACGGCAGGACTGATCGGTCTGATCTGCCTCGTCGTCGGAGTGGGTGCTGTTCTGTGGAAACTCAACGTGCCCAAGGTTCGTGACTGGGCCGATCACCTCGATTCGGGCTGGCCCGCCCGCCTCGACGGCACGGACTGGTGGACGGTGCTGCTGTTCGGAATCGTCATCATCGGTCTGATCTGGGGATGGTCGCTGATCTCAACGGCCATTCGCCCGAGCAAGGTCGACGACCTCGAGCTCGCGGGCAGCAACGACGACGGCGAACTGATCGTCGCGCCCAAACTGATCGCGAACGCGGTCGCCGCCGACCTCGCCGGACACACGATGTTCGACGATGTCTCGGCCAAGGCCCTCGACGACAGAGGTCGCAAACTCATCAGGGTCACCGTGACGGCGCCGCCGACGTACTCCTACGACGACGTCGCCGCTGTGCTCGGACCAGAAATTGAACTGATCCGGGCTGCGGTGGACGGTTCTGACGTCCACGTCCAGGGTCTCGTTCACTTCGAAACCCCCAAGGGCTGACGGGATCTCGCCCGATGCAGCGGTTGTCGGCCACGGATGTGGTGCCGTACTGGATGGCGCCGATCATCCCCAACGACCAGTTCGTGGTCTACATCTTCGCCGACGACCGGCCGGTCGACGCCGCTGAGCTCGCAGCGTGGATCGCGACGAGGGCGGCGAACATCGCGGACCTGAGGCTGCGCGTCCTCGACATACCGTTCACGCTCGATCGGCCCTACTGGGTGCACGCCGATATTCTGCCGCGGCAGTTCGTCGTCGACGACGCCGCGCTCACCTGGCAGGAATGTCTCGCGATTCTGGCCGATCGGATGGCCGAGCAGCTCGATCCGACCGAGATGGCTTGGCGGGTACATCTTTTCGCTCACGTGTCGTCGGTTCCGGGCACGGGAGCTCTCGGTGACGAGGTTCCGGACGCCGCCGGACCGAGAGGTGGCGATGGTCGCGGCGTCGTCGTGGCCCTGCAGTTCTCGCATGCGCTCGGGGACGGTCGGCGCACCGCGGCCATCGCCCGCGACCTCTTCGGACCCGTTGCCGAGAAACCCGCCTCCTCGGCGTATCCGGCACGCGCACTTCCGGATTCGGCGTTGCGGGTCGCAGGTGCGGTGATCGGGGCGATGCGTCTGCCCGCGCAGGTCGCTTCGATGATCGCTCGCGGATTCGTTGCCTGGCAACGGTATCGGGCTTCTCCGCCACAGCAGAGCGGCGGTGTGCCGCTCTCACGCCTGAATCGCGCACCGGGAGCGGGTCGAACCCTGCGCACGATCACCGTGGAGCGCGAGGCTCTGCGTATCGGTGACCTCGGTGTCACAGTCGGTGCGCTGGTGGCCATTTCGCTGGCACTGCCGACGTTCCTCGCCGATCCCGAGGGCAGTCTCGTCGTCGAGCTCACCGTCGCACGGTCACCAAAGAAGGCGGTGCGCAACAACTTTCGTAACGTCGGCGTCGACCTCCACGTCGACGAGCCGGATCTCGCGCAGCGGGCTCGTCTGATCGCCGCCGAGATCGACACCGCCCGTCGCGCCGACGACGATCCGGCGCGCGTCGCATCGCGTGCGGCAACCGCCGCGACTCCCGCGGCGTTGACCCGGTGGGGCATCGGACACTTCGATCCGACGTTGGTTCCCGAGAACATCACCGGGGTCACCGTTGTGTCGTCGGTGAATCGGGGTGCGGGCGACCTCGCGCTCGATGGCAGACCGGTCCTCGCGACAACAGGCTTCCCCGCGCTGTCTCCCGTGCAAGGGCTGACGCACGGCGTGCACGGAATCGCCGATCGAGTCACCATCTCGGTGACGACGTCGCCGGAAATCGCTCCCGACGTCGACGACTACGTGACGTTGTTGTCCGAAGCGATCGACCGGCTCGGGACCCTCCGACCCCGCAGCGTCAAAGCTGGTCGTGTGGCGCCCGCGATGGATCGTGGCCGCTCGGAAGAGAATTCCGTGGGCCACGTGTGAGCCGCTTCGGCAGCCGGTCGGCGAGTCCGCCGAGCGGTGCAACAGTCTGGTTGAGAAGATCGACGGTCTCGGCGAGCTCGTGGACCGTGTCCTGCATCGCGATGAGATTCGGGGCGAGCGTCGCGATGACCTCTGTCAGTTCGGTGATGCGATCGAGCGTGCCGCCGGGCGTGATGGCGCGCTCGACCGCGCCGTTCTCGCCGACGAGTTGATCGAGAAGACCACCGTCGGCCGCGAGCCTGTCGAGGACACCACCGGGTTCTGTCGCCTTCTCCAACACTCCACCGGGAGCGGTGAGCTGGTCGACGATCCCACCCTCGGACGTCAGACGCTCGAGGATGCCCTCGTTCTCGGTGAACTGGTCGACGACGCCGCCCTCGCGGGTGAGTCGGTCGAGCGGTCCGTCCTTGGCGGTCAGCCGGACGAGAATGCCGTTCTCGTCGGTGATCTGGTCGAAGATCCCGCCCGGGGCCGTCAACTTCTCGAGGAGGCCGTCCTTGGCGGTGAGGCGATCGATGACGCCACCGGGAGTGACCAGTCGCTCGAGTGGACCTCCCGGCGCGATAAGCCTGCCCAGCGGGCGGTCGGGTGACATCAGATCGCTCAGCTGAGCCAGCAGCGCGAGCGGGGCGCGTGCACCGCCGAGTTCGGCGCCCGAGACCCCGATGGCCTGCCCGATCTCGTGCTGCACACTCGTCGCGGTCACTCGCGCGATGGTGACCGCCGATTCCGCGGCGGTCAGTGCCACACCTGCTATCGCGAACCCTAGGCGGAACGGCAGGTCGACGGCCGAGCGCAGGTCCACAGGCACGATGTCGACATCGGTGTCACGTTCTTCGACCACCACGACACCCTAGCCTTTCGACGACGCCTGATCGCCCGCTTTGGCTGCTGCCTTGGCGGCCTTTTTGAAGTCCCGAACCTTCTGCAGTGAGTCGGGGTCGGTTACGTCCGCAACCGACCGAAAACCCTTCTTGCCGTAGTCGCCGACGACCGTGGTCCAGCCGCGCGGAGCGACGTCGAGTTGCTTTGCGAGGAGCGCCGTGAAGATCTTCGCCTTCTGATCGCCGAAGCCGGGCAGTGCGCGTATGCGGTCGAACAGTTCCGTGCCGGTGGTGGCTGTCGTCCACAGGCGCGCGGTGTCGCCGTCGTACTCGTCGACGATAACCCGGGCGAGCGACTGCACACGGCCTGCCATGGAGCGGCCGTAGCGATGGATGGCAGGCGGTGTGGCGCACAGGTCGGCGAAGGCCTCGGGATCGGCGTCGGCGATCGCTTCGGGATCGAGCGAACCGAACCTGTCGCGGATCTTCGCCGGCCCGGCGAAGGCGCGCTCCATCGGAAACTGTTGATCGAGCAACATGCCGGTGAGCAGTGCGAACGCGTCGGTCGACAGCAGTTCGTCTGCGGCCGGGTCTTGGGCAATCTGCAG
Organism: Gordonia sp. 852002-50395_SCH5434458; assembly: GCF_001665905.1. Classification (NCBI taxonomy): domain Bacteria; kingdom Bacillati; phylum Actinomycetota; class Actinomycetes; order Mycobacteriales; family Gordoniaceae; genus Gordonia; species Gordonia sp. 852002-50395_SCH5434458. The sequence continues at coordinate 84,615 of NZ_LZTC01000063.1, read as the reverse complement.
TTTTGCCATGGCTCCATCCTAGGGACTCCTACAATGACGCCATGCGCGAAGGGGTAGTCGGTGCAGGCAGGCTGATGGTGCGCCGGATGGCGGTGATCGTGGGTGCGGCAATCCTCGCGATTACGGGACTGACGACCGTCGGCGTCGGCGGCGCGCAGGCGATTCCGGAATACAGCAACCCCAACTTCGTGACCTCGCTGAGGTGCGACAGCGCCAATCCGTGGCCCTTGGGGCCATTGCGCATCCACGTCGATGTCTTCAACGGCATCCGTTTCCCGTCGGACGGTCTGCCACCTCCGGCGATCGAGCTGATCGGCACCGATCGCGGCAAGCCGGGGCTCGTCGAGTACTCGATGGACGTCACGGTCTCGTGGCGCAACCTGGCGACGGGTCGCACGGGTGTGGTCAGCGCGCCGAGCCGGGCGCGAAACATCTCCTGGCAGATCGACATTCATCCGGGTTCCGGACCGGTGTCGTTCGTCATTCGACAGAAGATCGGGGCCATCGCGTTCGTACCGATGGTCAACCCGCAGTTCTCGACGTGCCGCGGCACGGCAACCGCCTGAACGCCGGACTGTCACGATCTGAGCTCGATCTCGTCGCGCTGTCACGGTTTCGCGTGTGGTGCCGTGCAAAACGCCTTCACGCTGAACAACATTGGGTAACGTGAAAATCACGTCTGGGGCGCTGCGTCCCCGCGAACCGAGCATCGAGGCGAGGTCAGGCAATGTCACAAGCACGTTCTGCCCCTTCATCTGATCAACACACAGCGCGGGTCATCGGCGTCAGCGTCGCAGCGGCCGTCGGCGGATTCCTCTTCGGCTTCGACAGTTCCGTTGTCAACGGCGCGGTCGACTCCATCCAGGACACCTTCGGGCTGGGATCGCTGTTCAAGGGCTTCGCCGTCGCGATCGCACTGCTCGGTTGCGTTGTCGGTGCATGGTTTGCCGGTCGTCTTGCCGACGTCTGGGGTCGCAAACGCGTGATGGTCCTCGGTGCGGTGATGTTCACCGCGTCGGCCGTCGGAACCGCGTACACCCAAACGGTCTGGGACCTGCTCATCTGGCGCGTGATCGGCGGACTCGGCATCGGCATCGCTTCGGTGATCGCCCCCGCCTACATCGCCGAGATCGCGCCGGCGCGCTATCGCGGCGCGCTCGCATCCATGCAGCAGTTGGCCATCACACTCGGCATTTTCGCAGCGCTGTTGTCGGACAAGCTCTTTCAACAGGCCGCGCCCGGTGGCGACCCCATGAACACCCTGTGGTGGGGACTCGAGGCCTGGCGGTGGATGTTCCTGGTCGGCGTCATTCCCGCAGTCGTGTACGGCATTCTCGCGCTGCTGATCCCGGAGTCTCCGCGGTATCTCGTCGGGCACAACCGCGACGAGGAGGCCGCCCGCATCCTGCAGGAGGTCACCGGAGAGCAGCATCCGCTCGATCGTGTCAAAGAGATCAAACTGACCGTCAAGCGTGAATCGTCGGCCAAGCTGTCGGATCTGCGCGGTCCGTCGTTCGGTCTGCATCCGCTTGTCTGGGTGGGTATCTGGCTGGCGATCTTCCAGCAGTTCGTCGGTATCAACGCCATCTTCTACTATTCGACGAGCCTGTGGACGTCCGTCGGATTCAGCACAGACTCCGCGTTCACCACGTCGGTCATCACGTCGGCGATCAACGTGGTGATGACGTTCGTGGCGATTCTGTTCGTCGATCGAATCGGGCGGCGAGTGCTGCTTCTCTGGGGTTCGGTGGGCATGTTCATCGGACTCGTCATGGCGTGCGTCGCCTTCACACAGTCGCACTACAAGGAGACCGGCTCTGTCGGCGATACGCAGTGCACACCGGGGAACACCAATTCCGAGTGTCTGACGCTCAATGGGCACTGGGGTGTCGTGGCGCTGATCGGAGCCAACCTCTTCGTGATCGCGTTCGCCGCCACCTGGGGTCCGGTCATGTGGGTCATGCTCAGCGAGATGTTCCCCAACCGAATCCGCGGGGTCGCGCTCGGTGTGTGTACCGCGTTCAACTGGCTGGCGAACTTCACCATCTCGATGCTCTTCCCGCAGGCCAGCTCGAGCCTCGGACTCGGATGGGTCTACGGCTTCTTCGCGTTCTGTGCCGCGGCGTCGTACTTCTTCGTCAGGGCGAAGGTGCGCGAAACCAAGGGTCTCGAACTCGAGGAGATGGATGCCGTTGCGGCAGACGATCTCTCCCGCTTCGAGGCGACGAAGCGGGCGAAGTCGAGTTAGGTCCGGGTCAGGCGAGCTCGCCGGCTGCGTCGGGTGACGCCGCGACGTCGACTGCATCGGTGAGCAGATACTGTGCCGCGAAATAGCTTGCGAGGACCCAGACTTCGCTGATGCTGCGCGCGGTGGCACCCGAGATCAGGTGTCGGCGGTTGAGAATCGTGAAATCTGATGCGAGGAACAACAGTCCGCCGATGCGAGCGGACGGCTGCGGGGAGTCGACGGCGCCCGCGAGCGTCGACATCGCCGCCAACGAGGTGCCGTACGGGGCGAGCACGAGCAGCGGACGAGGTCGGTTGGCGGCCAGGACTGCGGCCGACTCACTCAGGGCCGCCATCCTCGGCGCGAATGCCTTGACCGTCGGTCGGGCACCGCGTCGCCAGAACAGCGCGCAGTAACAGAGTTGGGCAGCACCGAAAAGCGCTGCGCCCGTGGCGAGTCGACGATCCTTTGTCACGCGATCGGCTTCGCTGTCGGTCGGCGTGAACTCCTCCAGAAGCATCGCGCGGTCGCCTGCTGCCGAGAACGCTATGGCACCGGCGAGCAGCGCATCGTCGATGCCCAGACCGGAGTAGTGGTGCTGTCGACGCAGTAGTGCGCGTCCTGCGAGCAGGGCGAGCGGAATCGGCTTGGTGAGTGCGGCGGCGCGTCGTGTTCCGAATGCGCCCGCGGCGCTCGCGACAGCCGATGAGAGTGCGTAGGCGAGGGGAAAGCCTGCCGACGCCGCTCGGTGTCGAAATCCTCCCGACGCGGCTCGCTGTCGAGGACCCATCAGCGCATGACGGTGGCGATGAACGAACGGATGTCGTTGTCGGCCATCTTGTTTGCGCCGTCAGCGGACAGAGTCAGATACGGGCGCGGGGTGACTTGTCTGTCGGCCATCCGGGCGTCGTTGATGTAGTTCAGCGTCAGCGGCACGATCACGGACGGATCGACGAGCCCCTGCGTCATCATCACCGGTCGGGTGAAGCCACGAACCGGCAACACCGATGCCGCCTCGAGAACACCTGCGAGCTCTCGATTGCCCGAGAGTGGTTTGGAGAACAGCGATCCCAGCGACACACCGTCGACCTCGCGGGTCAGATCGGCGACGCACAGTTGCGCCGCACGGTTCAACCAGCTTCTGCCGCTCTCGGTGAGGTAGTCGACCACATCCACTGACGGGCGCGCGCTGCTGATGGCGCTGAGAGTGTAGAGGGCGTCGGCGGTCAACCCGGCGGGCAGGTTGACGGTGCCGGGGCCGAGTTTCGTGAGCAGCGACGAGAACTGTGCCGGGATCGACGACGCGGCGGCGCCGCGGAAGTCCAGGTTCGGGCCGCCGAGTGTCGGCCCGATCCGAGCGAGTGTGACCGCAGCTGCGGCACCTTGTCCCTGACCGACGACGGCCCACCGACGCGAGACATCGCTGCGCAATGATTGGGTGGCACGCACCGCGTCGACGATGTTGCGCGCCGTCGCATCGGTGTCGAAATACTGTGGTGTTCCGGCGGTTCCGAGTCCCGCGTAGTCGGTGCTCACCACCGCGTAGCCACGTGACAGCCACGTCCGTGCTTGATCGAGATCAGCGACAGCCGGCCGCACCGACGGAGCGCACCCGTCTGCCAGGCCCCGGGAACCGTGCGCCCACGCGATGACCGGGAATCCGCCTGCGGGAACGGATCCGAAGGGTGTCAGCAGCACGCCGCTCGATCGTTGCGGCTTGTGATCTGCCCCGGTGGTCGCGTAGGTGAACACCGTGCCGCTCGCCGCGCCGGGCACCAGATCCGATCGGGTGATCGGCCGCCGCGAGTACACCGCGCCTGCCGACGCCCCGCTTGTCGTGACCGCATCGACAGTCGTTGTGGTGTCGGAAAACTTGGTGGGGTCGGAAGTCTTGGCGGGGTCCGAGGAGGACTGCGCGCTCGGCTCACCGGCCGACGCTGGTGGGGCCGCCGACGCCAGGGCAGGTGCTGCCGCGAGGCTTGCGCAGACGACGGCTGCGCACGTCGCAATCCGAAGCGATCTGCCCTGTGCCCTCCGCGGTCTCCGACGGCGAGATGACGTGGTCACTTGGCGTTCACCACGCCGACCGCAGGCAGGAAGAAGCACGAGCGTCCCGCGTTGTTCGACGTGCCGTAGATGGCGGCGAGAATGGTGCCGCTACCGGTCTTCACCGGTGCGAGGCGCACACCGGACAGCATCGGCAGCAGAACCCGCGCGGTCGGATCCGTCACCGGGGCAAGCTTTTCGAAGCCGCCCTGGAGCGTCGAGGTGTTGAACCACGCAACCTGCATCTGACCGTCATCGGCGGTGCCGGTACCGACGGCGGCCGGGACGAACGCGAAAGCCGTCTCACCCTTGTCGACGAGATTCAGCTTCTTCGGCAATGTGATGCCGGGGATGAGTTTCAGCAGCGGCGCCAGGGGCTCGACAACCTTCATCGGCTCCTCCTTGGCGGGCCACGGACCGGGCGCCGCACCGGCGGCGCCTGTCACGATCCCGAGCGGGTTGTCGTCGGTGGGCGCTGCGCAGAACGGTGCGATCGCGGGCGAGAACGGTTGGATGCCGAGCGTTTTGAGTACCGACGCGACATCGGAACCGGCGACGGGATGGGGGGCGACGCCGGTGGCGCTCACGTCGCGCGATGCCGAAGCGCCACCGAAGGCAACGGAGAGGGTATTGAGTTTGCTCTCGATGTCGGCGGTGGAGAGCTGTCCCAGCGAGGACTTCACGGCCTCGGCGGCCTTGAGTGCCAACTGGTCGACGCCTGCGGCCTTGAGTGCTTTGACTGCCTCGGCGAGCTCGTGGTCGAGCGGGACACTGCCGAGTGACTGAGGGTCGGGAGCCAGTGTCGTCGGCGCGGTCGGCAACGCGGGCGCAGCCGATGCTGTCGCCGGTACGACGAGCAGCATCGCGGCCGCCGTGACCGCTCCCGCAACGCCAACCCGGATTCGACGGCGGTTCTGCTCGCGCTGCCCGGTCATGGTGCGGTGCCCGAGTGCGGTGTGTAGGGCCGACATCATCATGCTTCTCCTCGACACGACCATCAGCCCACGCGCGAATAGCGTGGTGCAGATGTGACAGATGTTTCTAGAGTTACAAGAGACCACGGTTGAGGTGGGGTCTGCAAGTCGCGAGTCCGAGCTGTGATGTGCACGCGACCCCGATGCGATCCCGCACGGTGACCCCGATTCGACGGCTCGGGCCACATCGGGAGCCGGAAACGGCGAAGCCGGGGAAGCAGATCTGCTTCCCCGGCTTGTCGTTGGTGCTGCGGGCCGAGAGTGGTACCGGTCGAGCGTGGTACCCGGGTCGGATCAGATGATCGCGAGTCCGATCGTCGGGATGATGGTGCAGCTGAGCACCTTGCCCTTGGTCTTGGTGGTCACGTCGCCGTAGATCGTGGAGATCACGCGTCCCTTGCCTGTGGAGGCGATCCCGGTGAAGGTGCCCGGTCCGTTGGTCGCGTTGATCAGCGCGTTGCGCTTGAGCTGGAGCTGACCGGTGCGGCCGTTGTCGATGTTGATCCAGCTGACCAGCAGCTGGCGGGCCTGATTGTTGATCGCGGGGCCGGTGCCGAGGCTGGTGTAGACATAGCCGGCCTGTCCGCGCTTGGGGCCTGGGGCCGGCGCCTTCTGCGGACCCGCCGTCACGAGAGCTCGTCCGAGGGAGTTGCCGCCGCCGGGCATGCAGCCGAAGCCGAGCGTCGGGTAGAGGAACTCCTGGATCTTCGGTGCGTTCGGACCTTGCGGGATCTCCGGATCGCCTGGCTTTGCGGCCTCGATCCGGGCGACCTGCTTGCGGCCGGGTTCGCCGAGGAAGTCGGTGATCTTCTGCCAGGTGGCGGCGACCTGCGGGGGAAGCCCCGGTTGGTCGGCCATCGCTCGCGCCTGCTGCAACAGCTGAGCGTTCACCTTGCCGTCCGGTCCGGGCGTGGTGACCGAGCCGATGATCGCGGGCGCGAAGGCTCCGAGGGAATCCAGCGTGCGCTGGTCGACCTTCGTGGCCTGGGTGGGCGCAGGTGCGGCGTGCGCGATGCTCGGGGCCGCGAGCGACGCGGCGACGGCGACCGTTGCTGCGGCCACTGCGATGCGGGCGCGACTGGTCAGTGCTGAGAGACGCACTTGTCGGAGTCCTATCGGTTGTCGGTGTCTATATCGGGCGCTGGATATCCGGCACTCGGGACCCTACCCGGGTGCCCCGTCCGGAAACGCCGGCGCGTCATTCTAAGCCCCGGCGATGGGGCGGTGTCCAGGGGAGCCTAACGCCGCAAGCACCCCGATTCTGGTGCAGGTGATGCAATTGTTACGAATGTTACGTACGGACATGCACTGTCTGCTGGTCTGCGGAACGTCTGTGATGCACCTGGTTAGATCGACAGGAGTTCGATCAATGTCGGTCTTCTCGGTGGTGTGTCTTTCTTCAGTGGTGTCGCCCGAGTTCTGTGTGTCGGACGGCGTCGATCTCGCATGCGAAGAGCACCAGGAGATGTGGATCGCCCGGAGATGAGGAGCGCTGGTGACAGACCGGACCGCAGTGAGACGCCCCCACTGGCAGCGGAGTACGCGCAGAGGGATGGTACGCACCGGGGCGGTGGCCGCAGCGGTTGTCGCGGTCGGAGCGTCGATGTTGACCGCGTGTGGCGACGATTCGTCGTCGAATTCTCAGGTCACGCTGCTGACCCACGATTCGTTCGATCTCCCGCAATCGGTCTTCGACGAGTTCAAGAAGGAAACCGGTCAGACGCTGAAGGTCGTCAAGAGCGGCGACGCGGGCCAGCTGGCGTCGACGGTGTCTCTCACGCCGGGTTCGCCGAAAGGTGACGCGGTGTACGGGATCGACAACACGTTCGCGACCCGACCCATTCAGGCCGGGGCGCTCGAGTCGTACGCATCGCCGGCTCTGGCCGACGGCGCCGATCAATACGTGGTGCCCGACTCGAACAACGAGCTGACGGCAGTCGATCGTGGCGACGTCTGCCTGAACATCGACGACGAGTGGTATCGACGCGAGGGCCAGACCCCGCCGAAGAGTCTGCGCGACCTGACCGATCCCACCTACGCCAAGCAGGCCGCGCTGATCGACCCCGGTACGTCGTCGCCGGGTATGGCATATCTGCTCAGCACTGTCGGGGTCTTCGGTAACAACTGGCAGGACTACTGGAAGCAGGTGTCCGCGGCGGGCGCGACGATCGTGTCGGGCTGGGAGATCGCGTACAACCAGCTCTTCACCGCCGGAGAAGGCAAGGGCGACAAGCCGATAGTGCTGTCGTACGCCTCGTCGCCTGCTGCGACGCCGGGGACGAGTGCACTGCTCGACAGTTGCTTCCGGCAGGTCGAGTACGTCGGCGTACTCAAGGGTGCTCCCAACGCGGCCGGTGCGCGCAAACTTGTCGACTTCATGCTGAGTCCCACTGTGCAGAAGGCGCTTCCGGCGTCGATGTACGTGTACCCGGTGCAGAAGAACACGCCGTTGCCCGACGGCTGGGCGCAACGCGCACCGATCCCACAGTCGACGGTGAATCTTCCGCCCGCATACATTGCGCAGAATCGGGAGACGTGGCTTCAGCAATGGCGCAGCGCAGTCGGTCGCTGAACAGCAACCGCCTCGGACGCTGGCTGCTCGCGGGCGTTCCCGTGGTGTTCCTCGGGGTGCTCTTCGTCTGGCCGGTTGCCGCGCTCGTGTGGCGCGCGATCTCCCAGAACAGCAACGCCGCAACAGGATCCGCATCGCTGGGGGAGTTGTTCACGCGAACACACGCGGCTCATCTGCTGGGGGTGACACTCGCCCAGGCGGCCGCGTCGACGGCGCTGGCGCTCCTGGTTGCCGCACCCATCGTCTGGTTGTCGTCGAGGCTGCGAGGAGCGTCGGCGATGATGCTGAACGTCGTCGTGACGGTGCCGTTCGTCTTGCCGACGGTGGTGGTCGGTGTCGCGTTCCGAGCGGTCTTCGACGGCCCACTCGCCTTTGCGCACATCGGTTCCGGATGGTGGGCGGTGCTGGCCGCGCACGCTTTTCTCAACGTCGCGGTGGTGGTTAGGGTTGTCGGCGCGGCGTGGCGCGGGCTCGACACCCGTGCTCTCGATGCCGCACGCACGTTGGGCGCCGGGCGGTTTCGTGCGTGGCGGACGGTGATCGCCCCCGCGCTGCTGCCCGCGGTCGGCGCCGCTGCCACGTTGATCTTCCTGTTCTGCTCGACCAGTTTCGGCGTGATCATCATCCTGGGTGGCGGCACGCTACGCACACTGGAAACCGAGATCTACCAACAGGCCATCGGCTACTTCCGGATTCCGGAGGCGGTGGCGTTGTCGCTGTTGCAGATCGTCGTCGTGGTCGTCGCACTGTTGCTCACCCGCCTCGTCACGGCACGGTCGCGAAGTTCCGCCACGAGCACGCGCGCGCCTCGGCGTCGTCGACTCCGGGGGTGGGCGCGGGTGTCGGCGACGCTCGCGTGGGCCTGGACGATCGTGGGCCTGGTCGTTCCGATCGTGGTGCTCGCGGTGCGGTCGGTTCGCCCCGGTCGTGACGGCGCGTGGACTCTTGCCGGCTATCGCGCGCTGGCGGAGCCGGTGAACGGTGTGACACCACTTGCGACGCTGCGGTATTCGTTTCTCTCCGCCTTGCTGGCGATGCTGATCGCGCTGGTCGTCGGTGTCATGGCCGCGATCGCACTGCACACCGCACGAGGCGCTGCGCGGACGGTTGGCGCGGTCCTGGCGCTCATCCCGCTCGGGATCAGTGCTGTCACACTCGGTTTCGGTTATCTCATTGTGCTGTCGGAGCTTCCCGCACGAACGGCGTCCTCGCCGTTGATCATTCCGTGTGTTCAGGCGCTGATCGCGATACCGGTCGTGATCGGGATTCTCGTGCCCGCGCTCGACGCGGTTCCCGACCGTGCACGCGCTGCTGCTGCGACGCTCGGGGCGGGCCCGCTGCGCGTGCTGCGCACCATTGACCTTCCCGCGATCGGCAGGTCGCTGGCCGCCGCAGCAGGATTCGCATTCGTGATGGCGCTCGGCGAATTCGGTGCGACGAGTTTTCTGGCGCGCGCCGACACCACGACGCTGCCGGTGTTGATCGGGTCCGCGCTGAACCGTCCCGGCGCAACACAATTGGCGACGGCGATGGCGGCGTCGATGCTGCTCGTCGTGGCGACCGCCGTGGCGATGCTCGCCGTCGAAGTGCTCAGGCCTCGGTCGAGGGCGGTGCTGTGAAGCTCGAACTCGAGGGCGTGCGCGTCTCCTACGGTGCGCACACGGTGATCGACGATCTTGACTGGAGCGTCGGGGCGCACGGTCTCGTGACCGCGCTGCTCGGTCCGTCGGGGTGTGGAAAGTCGACGCTGATCCGCGCCATCGCAGGTCTCGAAGAGGTCGAGCGGGGAAGTATCCGCCTCGACGGAGACGATGTGGTCCGAGTGCCGCCGCACCGCAGGGACTTCGGTGTTGTCTTTCAGGACGGTCAACTGTTCGGCGGCAGAAGCGTCGGTGCCAACGTCGCCTACGGACTCAAGGCCAGGCACATGGGCAGGTCACAGATCGCCGAACGGGTTGCCGAGATGCTCGAACTCGTACAGTTGCCCGGATTTGAGCGGCGTTCGGTCGACGAACTGTCGGGCGGGCAGGCGCAACGCGTCGCGTTGGCGCGTGCGCTCGCGCCCCACCCCCGACTGCTGCTGCTCGACGAACCGCTCGCCGCACTCGATCGCAGACTGCGCGACGAGCTGGCCGTCGACATCGGTCGCGCCGTGCGGGCGACCGCGACACCCGCGATCCTGGTCACCCACGATCACACCGAGGCGGCGCTGGTTGCCGACGCGATCTCGGTGATGAGGTCGGGCGACATCGTGCAGACGGATCCACCTGCGCGGCTGTGGCAGAGACCGGTCGATACGTGGACTGCACAGTTCCTCGGATGCACGACGGTGGTGCAGGCGCGACGAACCGACGGTGTGATCAGCACGTCGTTGGGCGTCGTCGACCCGGAATCCCTGCGGATCGACAATGACTGGGAATCAGGCGAACTCGGACTCCGCGCGGAGTCGCTCGCCGCGGAAGCAATTGCGCGCGACCGGACTCTCGACGCGGATGCGGTTCGTGGCGAGGTGGTCGTGGTGGCCGATCTTCCTGCAGGCCAGCGGATTCGGGTGTCGACATCGGTGGGTGAGGTCGATGCGGTGTCGCCGGACGGTGTGCGCGTGGGGGATTCCGTCGCGCTGCGGTTGCGTCCTGAACACGTGGCGGTGATCGGCAGGTGAGCACGAGGATCGTCGTCGCGGGTGCCATCACCACCTCCGATGGCCGACTTCTTTTGGCGCAGCGCAGTTATCCGCCACAGGTTGCCGGTCTGTGGGAGCTTCCGGGTGGCAAGGTCGAAGACGGCGAAGACCTGGCGACCGCGTTGCGTCGTGAACTGCGCGAAGAACTCGAGGTCGACGTCGAGGTGGGTGCACGCCTCGCCGACTCCGTCGAACTCTCGCACGACCTGACGCTCGTCGCGCTGTGGGCGCGGATCGTCGACGGTGCGCCGAGGGCGGTCGAACACTCCCGACTGCTGTGGGTGAGCGCCGACGAACTCGACGATATGGCTGCGGTGGGCCGGCTGGTGCCCGCCGATACCGCGTGGCTGCCCGAACTCCGAAAGGTTCTGCGCCGAGCGCGATGACAGGGCAAGCGTCAACTCGTTACATCACGAATCGGTAATCGAACCTGCACTCAGACGACACTCGGTTTACTGTCGTACACCGAACACCGGGGGTGGCGATCCGCACATCCCGTCGTACCAGGGGAGCACGCGACATCGCTGTGGCTGTCGAATCGAAAGTGGGAGTCGGAGTGGGCAATCGAGGGGGAGAAACGCCGTATCGGCGTACGGTTCGGTCGCGTGGCGGCCGGTGGCGATCGATGGCGACCATCATTTGCGTCGTGGCGCTCACGGTCGCCGGGATGTTGGGAACGAGCGCGGTGTTCGACGCCGGTCGCGCCGCGGCGGCACCGCTCGGGTCGTCGGGCTCAGCCGATAGCGGTTCGGCGGGATCGTCGGGTGGCAGCGACCCCTTCTACACACCGCCGACGGGCGCGCTTCCCGCGCCAGGCACACTGCTTCGGACACAGTCCATGTCGACGTTCATCACCGTGCCCAATCGGGCCGGGAAGATCCCGGCGTCGGCGACGAAGATCTTGTATGTGTCGACGAATGCTCTCGGCAAGAAGGTCGCGGTCAGCGGCTACTATTTGCAACCGTCGCGGCCGTGGGCCGGACCGGGCACGCGTCCCCTCGTCTCCTACGGGCCCGGTGCACACGGCATGGGCGACCAGTGTGCGCCTTCACGTTTGGTCTCCTCGCCGAACGTGGCGTCACCCGGCGGACCGATGGCCGAGATCGAAGCACTGATCACCTACAACCTGCTCGCGCGCGGCTACGGCGTGGTGAGCACCGACTACATCGGACTGGGGACACCCGGCGATCACACCTTCGCGATGCGCATCGACCAGGGCAACGCCGTGATCGATGCCGCACGCGCCGCGTTGCACCTGCCCGGCGTGAATCCGGCCACCAAGGTCGCGCTCGCCGGTTATTCGCAGGGCGGCGCCGCGACGGCCGCTGCAGCGGAACTGATTGACTCCTACGCCCCCGACCTGGCCAACCATGTTGTCGGAATCTATGCGGGCGGTGCTCCGACCGATCTGCGCAGTCTGCTCAATCACCTCGACGGTCAGCGCCTCGGCGGAGCGATCGGGTGGGCCATCGACGGGGCGATGGCGCTGTATCCCGATATGGCGCAACAGATTCCTCCGCTGCTCAACGCCGAGGGCAAGCGCGTGACGAATCTTGTTCGCGGACAGTGCATCGTGGCGACGACCCTCATCGGATCGCCGAAGACCAGTACGTGGACGGCCAGCGGCAAGACAATCGGGGAGCTGATCGACTCCACCCCCGCGCTTGCCGCGCGCGTGAATGATCAGAAGGTCGGTATGCGCAAGCCCACCGATATCCCAATCCTGTTGTCCAGCAATCCCGTTGACCCGACGGTCCCCGTCTCGCAAGGTCAGACGCTCTTCGCCGAGTGGTGCGCCGAGAACCCACGATCACTCGAGTATCGGAACATCAGCTTTCCGGTGATCGGAGGAACTGCGTTGGGCCACATCGCGGGTGGAGTCGCCGGATACAACGAGGCCTACGAATGGCTCGCCGACAGATTCGCCGGGAAAGCCGCGGCGAGCGGATGCGTGCGGAAGGCGCCATCGAACGGACTGACGACGGGCTCGGCAGGATCATCCGGTTCGTCCTGACGACGATCGTGTCGGTGAAAACTTCCGTGCGAGGTGACTGCGGCGCGGAGTAGGTTCGTCGGCTGTGACGCAACAGCGACGGCAACGGGTCGAGCGGCCTTCGGCCACACGCGACGTGCGTTGGCTGGGTCCCGCGCTGATGCTCCTGGGTGGCACGTCGATGTACCTCGGTGCCGCCATCGCGATCGAGCTCTTCGACGTGGTGTCGCCCGCGGGTGTCGCGTGGTTGCGCATCGCCGGGGCAGGCCTCGTGCTGCTGATCGTGGTGCGTCCCGGCCGTGCCGCGTGGCAGTGGTCGCGGCTGCGCCTCGCGGGCATGTTCGGCCTGATGACGGCCGCGATGAACATCGCGTTCTACCTCGCGCTCGACCACCTGCCACTCGGCACGACGGTCGCACTCGAGTTTCTCGGTCCCATCGCGGTGGCGGCGGCCGGATCACGTACGAGGCGCGATGTCGCGGCGCTGCTCGCCGCGGTGATCGGCGTGGCACTCATCGTCGACGTGCACTGGGCGGGGAGTGTGCTCGGCGTCGTGCTGGCGCTCGTGGCCGCTGCGTGTTGGGCGGGTTACATCGTGCTGGGCCGGCGCGTCGCCGTCCGCGGGGCGGGGATCGAGGACCTGACAACGGGTTTCGTTGTCGCGGCGATCGTGACGTCGCCGCTGGCGCTGACCGTGGGACCGGCCGTGCGAGCCGGCGAGAACGTGTGGTGGCTCATCCTGCTCGCGCTGGGACTCGGGGTGCTCTCGACAGCGGTTCCGTACGCCCTCGATCAGGTCATCCTGCGTTCGGTGGGTCCGGCTCGGTTCGCCGTGCTGCTCGCATTACTGCCGGTCACAGCCGCTGTGGTGGGCTTCATCGCGTTGCGGCAAGTCCCCGCGCTCACCGAGCTGCTCGGAATCCTCGCCGTCGCCGGGGCGATCGGAGTCCAGGCGGGTGGTCGGTCGCGGTGACGATGACGACCCCTCGAAAGAGCACCGCAAAACACGCTCCCACCTGTGTGATCGCGCTCTCATGGTCCGAGCAGATACCCTGTTGAGCGTCGTAGAGTCCACATCCGGTGCCTGAAACCGGATCGCCGACGGCCCGCACATGCCTTCGGGACGTCGAAAAAGATGAAAGAGAGCTCAGTGAGCGCTGTCCCCAACTTCCGCAATGTCGCGATCGTCGCGCACGTCGACCATGGCAAGACCACGCTGGTCGACGCGATGCTCCGCCAGTCCGGAGTGTTCGGTGAGCGTGCCGAGCTCGTCGATCGCGTGATGGACTCCGGAGACCTCGAACGCGAGAAGGGCATCACCATTCTCGCGAAGAACACCGCGGTGCATCGTCGTCAGCCCGACGGCACCGAGGTCGTCATCAACGTGATCGACACCCCCGGCCACGCCGACTTCGGCGGTGAGGTCGAGCGCGGCCTGTCGATGGTCGACGGCGTCGTGCTGCTCGTCGACGCGTCCGAGGGTCCGCTCCCGCAGACCCGCTTCGTGCTGCGCAAGGCGCTCAGCGCATCGCTGCCGGTCATCCTGCTGGTCAACAAGACCGACCGTCCTGACGCGCGCATCTCGGAGGTTGTCTCCGAGACCCACGATCTGCTGCTCGACCTCGCCTCCGACCTCGACGACGAGGCCGCCGCCGCTGCCGAGCAGGTCCTCGACCTCCCGGTCCTGTACGCCTCGGGCCGCGCAGGCATCGCCAGCACGGTGGAGCCCGCGAACGGCGAGGTACCCGAGGGCGAGAACCTCGACCCCTTCTTCGACGTCCTGATGGAGCACGTCCCCGCGCCCAAGGGCGACGCGGACGCTCCGCTGCAGGCGCACGTCACCAACCTCGACGCCTCGCCGTTCCTCGGCCGCCTCGGGCTGGTCCGTATCCACAACGGCACCCTCAAGAAGGGCCAGACCGTCTCCTGGATGCGTGAGATCACCAAGGAGGACGGCACCGCGGAGCCGGTCGTCGAGCGCGCCAAGATCACCGAACTGCTCGCAACCGTCGGCGTGGAGCGCAGTCCGGCGGAGTCGGCGGTCGCAGGCGACATCGTGGCCATCGCCGGTATCCCCGAGATCATGATCGGCGACACCCTCGCCGACGCCGAGAACCCGGTTGCCCTGCCGCGCATCACCGTCGACGAGCCTGCCATCTCGGTCATCATCGGCACCAACACCTCGCCGCTCGCCGGTCGGGTGAAGGGCCACAAGCTCACCGCGCGCATGGTCAAGGATCGCCTCGACAGCGAGCTCATCGGCAACGTGTCGCTGCGCGTCGTCGACATCAATCGGCCCGACGCCTGGGAGGTGCAGGGTCGTGGTGAGCTCGCCCTCGCGATCCTCGTCGAGCAGATGCGACGCGAGAACTTCGAGCTGACCGTCGGCAAGCCGCAGGTGGTCACACGCAAGGTCGACGGCAAGGTGCACGAGCCATTCGAGCACCTGACGATCGACGTCCCCGAGGAGTACCTCGGTGCGGTGACCCAGTTGCTCGCGGCGCGTAAGGGTCGCATGGACCAGATGAACAACCACGGATCCGGTTGGGTCCGCATGGAGTTCCGGGTGCCTTCCCGCGGGCTGATCGGCTTCCGCACCGACTTCCTCACCGAGACGCGCGGCACCGGCATCGCCAACGCCGTGTTCGACGGCTACGACGCCTGGGCGGGCGAGATCCGCGCACGCCACACCGGCTCACTGGTCAGTGACCGTGCGGGTACGGTGACGCCGTTCGCGATGATCCAGCTCGCCGACCGCGGCACGTTCTTCGTCAATCCGGGCGACGACACCTACGAAGGTCACGTCGTCGGTATCAACCCGCGTGCGGAGGATCTCGACATCAATGTGACCCGCGAGAAGAAGCTGACCAACATGCGTCAGTCGTCGGCAGACGTCATGGAGACGCTGGCCAAGCCAATGCATCTCGAGCTCGAGGGTGCGATGGAATTCTGCGCAGCAGACGAGTGTGTCGAGGCGACCCCCGAGGTCGTGCGTGTGCGTAAGGTGCATCTCGATTCGTCCACGCGTGCCCGTGAGCGTTCGCGAGCCAAGACGCGTGATCAGGCGGCCGGCTAGCCGACCTCGTGAGTGTCGGGGTGGTGCTGACGTGAACATGGGGACGTGATGGTGGGGGTGAGTGGGTGACCGGCAGGAGGCCGCCGATGCGGGCGCGAGCGGTTGACCGTTCTCGACGGCGTAGGCACCTCCTGTTGGCGGTGCTGAGCGCTGTTGTGGCCGCGACGATGGCCGGGTGCATGTCCGACCCGCCGCCGCCGGTCCGCGAGACCGAGGCCCCACCGCAGACCCCCGCCGAGTACCCGACGGAGAAGACGATCTACGTCGCCACCGACTCGGTCGGCCAGGGATTCAATCCGCATCTCGCCGCCGATCAGAGCCCCGTCACCACGGCGATCGCCTCGATGACACTGCCGAGTGCGTTCGAACCCGTTCAGACGCCCGACGGTGTTGTCTGGCAGCGCTCCGAGGCGCTGCTCACCTCGGCGGAGGTCACGTCGCAGCAGCCGTTCACGGTCACCTACAAGATCCACACCAATGCGCAGTGGTCCGACGGTCTGCCCGTCACCGGCGACGATTTCAGCTACCTGTGGCAACAGATGTCTCGACAGCCCAACGTCGTCGCGCCCGCGGGGTACCGGTTGATCGACTCCGTGGAGTCGAGCAGCGGTGGCAAGGTGGTGACGGTCAAGTTCGCGCGCGCATACCCGGCATGGCGCGAGATGTTCACCTGGCTGCTTCCCAGTCACGTCCTGAAGGGGGCGCCCGCCGGATTCCAGACCGGTATGGACAGCGGTAAGCCGGTGTCGGCTGGTCCGTTCTCGGTGTTCTCGATCGACACCACCCGCGACGAGGTGCGCCTGATCCGCAACGACCGCTTCTGGGTGAAGCCGTCGATCCTCGACCAGGTGGTGTTGCGCAGAGCGGGTACCGCGTCGCAGATGGTGGAGTCCGTACGTTCGGGCGACTCGTCGCTCGCGACGCTGGCCACCGGGCCCGCCAGTAGCGCAGAACTCGCCGCCGTCCCAGGGATCGCGACGCAGCGCTCGGCGACGTCACGAGCGTTGAGTATCAGCGTCAACGCGCGCACTCCGGTGATGAACTCGGTGGCGGTTCGTCGAGCAATCTTGGGAATGATCGACCCGGCGGTCGTCACCTACGCGGGCGCGGGCGACACCATCGTCACGCCGTACGCGAACACCGTTCTCGCACCGTCGGATCCGGGGTACTTCGCAGTCGACCGCCAGCGCCCGAGCGTCGAGCAGATCGACGAGTTGCTCGGGTCGGCGGGCTACCGGCGTGGAGCGCCGACCCCGACCTCGACGCCGCCCGCCGGTTCGTCGGTTCCCTCGAGTGCACCGGCCACCAGTTCTGTGTCACCTTCGTCGGGAGCCCCGTCGTCCTCGACGGCCCCCGTCTCCCCGTCGTCCTCGACGCCACCCGACCCCGCGTCGACCATGTCGCCGGTACCCGACGGTGTCGCCGCTTTCTCCAAGGACGGCCGCGACCTCGCCGTGCGCGTCGGTGCGATCAGCGGTGACGCGCGGTCGACCGCCGCCGCTGCCAACATCGTCGACCAGCTACGCAACGCCGGTGTCCGTGCCGCCGTGGTCTCCCTGCCCAACAACGAGTTGTATGGGGTCGCCCTCACCGAATCGCGTGTCGACATGGCCGTTGGCTGGACGGGCCTCGGCGTGCCGCCTGCCGCGGCACTGGCGTCCCAGGTCGATTGCGATCAGCCCAAGCCGGGTACGGCACCGAGCCTCTCGACGCCGCCGACCCCCACGAGCGATGCCCCCGACCAGCAGCAGCAGACGTCGACCCAGGACGTCTACGCGTCGAATCCCTCGGGAGTCTGCGACAACGTCCTCATCGGCCTCGCGCGCGACGCGTTGTCGTCGGACAACCCGCTTCCGCAGTTGACCGAGGCCGAACCGCTGCTGGCAGCGCAGTCGATTTATCTGCCGCTCTATCAGGACAGCATGATGGTGGGTGTGACGCGCAAGGTGACCCGTGTTCCGCTGTCCGGACCGATCCAGGTCTCGATCTTCGGCACGGCGAGCACATGGAATCTCTCGTGAGCGACCAGCGATCCGATCGTCGACTGCTGCTGCTTCACGCGCATCCCGACGACGAGACGATCATGACCGGGGGCACCATCGCGCGGTACCTCGCCGAGGGCGTCGACGTGCGCGTCCTCACGTTCACGCTCGGCGAGGAGGGCGAGGTGATCGGCGACGAATGGGCGCAGTTGGTCGCCGACGGCGGTGCCGATCAACTCGGCGGCTACCGTATCCGCGAGCTGACCGATGCGCTGGCCGCGCTCACTCCGGAGGGTGCAGCGCCGCTGCGTCCAAAGTTCCTCGGCGGTGCGGGGCATTGGCGCGATTCGGGGATGGCCGGTTCGGCGTCGGCGCAGCATCCGCGTGCGCTCGCGCAAGCGCGCTTCGACGACGTCGTGGCAACACTCGCGAACGTCATCGCCGAGTTCGACCCGCACGTCCTCGTCACCTACGACATGGCGGGCACCTACGGTCACCCCGACCACAAGATGGTCCACACGGCGTCGATGGCGGCGATCCCACTCGTCGAGGCCCGAACCGGGCGTGAGCTAATCGTCTGGGAGTCGGTCACCGAACACAGTGCGCTGCACGAGGGATTGGCCTCGGCGAGCAGTGTTCCGCAGGGGTGGCGGATGCCCGGGACGGGGGAGTTGCCCAGCTATCCCGACGACGAGATCGACGCCGCGATCGACGTCAGCGCCGTCTACGACCGTAAGGTCGACGGGCTGCGTGCACACGCCACGCAAGTGACCGTCGCGCCGTCGGGAACCGAGTACGCGCTCAGCAACAACATCCTGCAACCGATCATGAGCGACGAACACTTCGTGCTGCGGTCGAACCGGGATCGCCTCACGTCTGGGCGCCGGGCTGCGGATCTCTTCTTCTCGGACCACGCGTCTGACGGCTCGTCCGACGGAGTGGCGTGATGCGTGTCGCCGACCGCGTGCTCCTCGGATTCCTGATCCTCGATGGATTCATCGTCGGACTCCTCTCGGTCGGCTTCGTCTATCTGCGCCTCGGAGGGACACCCGTACCGGTCGCTGCGATCGGCGCCGGCCTGCTCAACTGCCTGCTGCTGTGGCTGGCCGCGAAGTACACCGACGGCCCGCTGCGGTACGGCCCCCTGGTGGCGTGGCTGATTGTGCTTGCCGTGGCCGGCATGGGTGGCCCGGGCGGCGACGTGATGCTCGCGCTGCAGGGCAGCATGACGCTCGCGACCTTGCTGCTCGTGATCATCGGACTCGGTGCACCCGTCGCGTTGGTGTGGTCGAGACGCCTGCCCGAGGCCGAGGCCTGACCGGGGTTCCGCGTCCGCTGAGCCTCTCCAGCCGCGTCCGCCGGGGGTAGCGACGGCGGCGATCGTTAGAGTGTTCTGCATGGTGTTGCGCGCGTGGGCGAGTGACCGCCCCGCCCCAGTCGAATCGGTTCGGTCGGCATTGGCCGCTGTGCGAGCCGGCGCGGCGTCGGTGACCGACGCCGAGTGGGTGGCCTTGCTCGGCGCCGATGATGACGACCTGCTCGCGTTGTGCGCACTCGCCGACGCCGCCCGCAGGGAGGTCACCGATCCCGACGTCATGACCTTCGTGGTGAACCGAAACTTCGACACCGCGGTTGTCGCGGCCGACGATTCGGCAGTCTCGATCGAGGCGCTCGTCGCCGAGGCGTGGACGCTCGGCGCCACCGAGATCTGCATGCAGGGCGCGATACCAGGCGATGAACGCGGCGACGTCTACCTGCGAATCATCGAAAGAATCCACGCCGCGTCACCCGACATGCACCTGCACGCCTTCCGACCACCCGAGATCCGCGACGGTGCTGCGCGCATGAATCTCGACGTCCCGGAGTTCCTCCGGCTGGCGCGCACCGCGGGACTCGGGTCGGTACCGGGCACCGCGGCACAGATTCTCGACGACGAGGTACGTGCGGCACTGCATCCCGCAGGTGCGCCACAGCCGGTATCGGAGTGGGTCGACACGATCCGCGCCGCCCATTACGCGGGCCTGTTCTCCACCGCCACTCTGCTGTACGGCCACGTCGAAGAGCCCGAGCATGTGGTCGCACACCTGCGACTGCTCGCGCGCATCGCCGACGAGACCCACGGCTTTCACGAGTTGATCGTCATGCCGCTGCTGCCCGAGAACGCACCACCTCACCTCGCCGGCGCGGCCACCCACTCGGTCGGTGTTCGTGAGACCCGAGCAGTCCACGCGGTCGCGCGTCTGATGATGCTCGGACACATCGACCACATCCAGGTCGCCTGGACCAAGCTCGATCGCGACGTCGTCCTCGACGTTCTCGCGGGCGGGGCCGACGACATCGGCGGCTTGCTGCTCGACGGCGAGCTCTCGCCGGAATCCGGCCAGGAGGCCGGTCGCACGCTGTCCGTCTACGACATCGCGGAGATCGCTCACGCGGTTGGTCGGCTGCCCCGGCAGCGTCGTACCGACTATGGCGATCCTCCGGAGGGGCGTCGAATCACGTTGCCGCGCAACGAGAATATGCGGGCCTGCGGGTGACTGCCGATCATGTGAGCACGCCTGACCGTCGAGCTGTCGCAGAGCCCGACGTCGACGTCGTGATCGTCGGTGCCGGGTTCGCCGGAATCGGGATGGCCACCAAGCTCGCTCGACGTGGAGGCGAGTCGTTTCTCGTTCTCGAGCGTGCCGACGCCGTCGGGGGAACGTGGCGGGACAACACCTATCCGGGTATTGCCTGCGACATTCCGGCGCATCTCTACTCTTTCTCGTTCCGTCCGCCTGCCGATTGGTCGTCGGTGTATCCCAGTGGTGGCGAGATCCGCGAGTACCTCGAACGGACCGTGCTCGACGAGGGATTCGACGACCGACTCCGACTCGGCTGTGAGCTGCTCGACGCCACCTGGAATCCCGTAGCGGCTCGGTGGACGATCACGACGTCCGACGGCGAGATCATCTGCCGTGCATTGGTTCTCGCTGTCGGGCGGTTGTCGGAGCCGAGAGTCCCCGACATCGAGGGACTCGACTCATTCACCGGCGAGGTGGTCCACACCGCCGCCTGGCGTGACGACCTACCGCTCGACGGCGCGCGCATCGGTCTGGTGGGTACCGGTGCGTCGGCGGTGCAGATCGCTCCGCATCTCGCCGAGAACGCCGAAGAACTCGTCGTCTTCTGTCGGACGCCACCGTATGTCGTGCCGCGTGACGATCGGCAGTACACCGTTGAAGAACGCGCCACCTACCTCGATCCCGCTGTCGCAGATGATGTGCGCGATCAGCTTCTGCGCGACGCCGATGCCGCGTTCCGTCAGCGGCTCGCGCTGCACCCGGATATCGACGAGATCCGCGCGCGCGCACGAACTCAGCTGCACGCCCAGATCGACGATCCGGAACTCCGATCGATCCTCACACCCGACTACGAGATCGGGTGCAAACGCATCCTGTTGAGCGACGACTTCTATCCGACGCTTCTGCGCGACAACGTGATTCTCGAGCCGAGTGCGCTCGACACGGTGCGCGAATCGAAGGCTCGCGCGGCCAGTGGACGCTGCTATGACCTCGACTTACTCGTGATGGCAACGGGATTCGAGGCCGCCCGACCTCCGGTCTCCACGCGCATCACCGGTGTCAGCGGCGAACGGCTCGACACGCACTGGTCCGACGGGATGACGTCGTACGCGTCGACCACCGTGCACGGCTTCCCCAACATGTTCGTGCTCGACGGCCCCAATGCCGCACTGGGGCACAACTCCGCCATCTACATGATCGAGACCCAACTCGGCTACGTTCTCGGCGCGCTCGATGTACTCGCCGACGACGGCATCCGATCGGTGGAGGTCACCGCCGACGCCGAAGCCTCCTACACAGCCGAGATCGACGAACGCGCCTCGTCGACGGTGTGGTTGACCGGCTGCAACAGTTGGTATGTCGATCCGGACAGCGGAAGGCTGACGCTGCTCTGGCCTGGTACGGCAGTCTCGTTTCGAGAGAGAAACGGTACGTTCGATGTAGGGCCGTATGTCGTCGAGACCCGCGAGGGGTGAGCGTGATGACAACTGACATGACTGCACGTGAGGCGCTCGACGTGGTGCGCGCGGGCGGCGACGTCGGGCTCGCCGAGGCGACGGCGCTGCTGTCGGCGTCGGGCGACGACCTGACCGCGGTGGCGGCGGTCGCGTCGGCGATGCGCGACGAGGGGCTTGCCGAGGTGGGTCGGGAACGTCAGATCACCTACTCGCGCAAGGTGTTCGTGCCGTTGACGCGGCTGTGCCGCGACCGGTGTCACTACTGCACGTTCGTGACGGTGCCGGGCAAACTGGCACGGGCGGGCGAGGGCATGTTCCTCGAGATCGACCAGGTGCTGTCGATCGCACGCCAGGGAGCCGCGCTCGGCTGCAAAGAAGCGCTGTTCACCCTGGGCGACCGGCCGGAGGATCGCTGGCCGCAGGCGGGCGAATGGCTTGCCGCACGGGGATATTCGTCGACACTCGACTACGTGCGCGCAGCAGCGGTTGCCGTCCTCGAAGACACCGGCCTGCTGCCGCATCTCAACCCCGGCGTGATGAGCGCCGAGGAGATGGCGGTGTTGCGGCCCGTTGCGCCCTCGATGGGCATGATGCTCGAGACCACCTCGCGCAGACTGTTCACCGAGAAGGGGCAACCGCACTACGGCAGCCCCGATAAAGACCCGTTGGTCCGGCTGCAGGTGCTTCGCGATGCGGGTGATCTGCGGATTCCCTTCACCACGGGCATCCTCGTCGGCATCGGCGAGAGCTTGACCGAACGCGCGGAATCGCTACTCGCACTTGCCGATATCGCGCGTGCCGGTCACATCCAAGAGGTGATCGTGCAGAACTTCCGGGCCAAGCCCGACACCGCGATGCGCGGCACACCCGACGCCGAGATGACCGAGTTCCTCGCGGCTGTGGCAACCGCACGCATCGTGCTCGGGTCGCGCATGCGGGTGCAGGCGCCGCCGAACCTGGTGTCGGGGGAGGAGTGCGCGGCGTTGATCGCCTCGGGCATCGACGACTGGGGTGGCGTGTCGCCGCTGACGCCCGACCACGTCAACCCCGAACGTCCGTGGCCCAACCTGACCACTCTCGCCGAGATCACCGCGGAATCGGGATACGTTCTCGCCGAGCGGATCACGGCCCAACCGCCGTACGTGCTCGACGCCGAGAACTGGATCGATCCGTCACTGACGGCGCACGTTGCGGCACTCGCCGACCCGGACACCGGACTCGCGGCAGACGCCATGCCGTCGGGCCGTCCCTGGCCCGCCGTCGCGTGAGCGAGTCTGAGGCGTCGGGAGGTCTCGCGGCTTCGGGAGGTCTTGCGGCACTGAGAAGTTCAGTCGTCTGACTGCGTGGCGAGGATCGCTCGGTAGCCGCCGACGACGTCGGTGGCGCGGTGTAAGCCCAACTGCTGCAGCGACGCCGCAGCCAAGCTCGACGTATAACCCTCCGAGCACAGGATGATCCACCGCACGTCATGATCGACCGCCTCGTCGATCCGGGCGTCACTGGCGGGGTCGCAGCGCCACTCGAGGACGTTGCGCTCGATGACCAGTGCGTCGGGATGCTCTCCTTCGGCGGCGCGCTGCGCGGCCGGGCGGATGTCGACGAGGACTGCTCCCCGCTGGAGTTCGTCGGGCAGATCCTCGGCGTCGACCCGCTGGAGGCTCTCGCGGGCGTTCAGCAGGAGGTCATTGATCGTCATCGGCACACCGCAAGGCTATCGGGATCATTCGGGTTCGTCGGTGAGTTCTGTGCGTGTGCGTCGCAATCTGCTCGAGTCGGTGACCTCGTAGAACGACATCGCCGTCAGCGGCGGCGAATAGGCATGCACGCTGAGGGTGGGGTTCGGTTCGTTCACCGAGCCGAGGCGGTGCGAGGTTGCGTGCGCCTGGTTGAGTCCGCGTAGCGGAGGGGCGCTGGCGTGATGCTGCACGTCGTGGACCCAGCCGAGGGGAAACGACGCCTGGTCGCCCGCGGACAGGATGCGCAGTGCGAGATCGTTGCCGGTCCAGCGGTACTCGCGCAGCGCGCCGGACAGCACGGTCAGTGCGCCGAGTGAGCCGGCGTGGTCGTGTAGGTCCGTCGAGCGGTCGGGTGTCCAACTGATCAGCCAGAGGTCGAGGTCGTCGTCGGATTCGAGGCGGGTCGACCAGCGCTCGACGGGGTCCCAGGTCGGAGGCAGCAGGTGGTTGTATCGACCGTCGAGAACGTCTGCGACGCCCTGATCGGTGATGCGCAGGAGGTCGGCGGGTCGAAGTCTGGTGGGAAGGGTGGCGCTCGTCGGTCGTGTCGCGGCGCGGTGCACGGGATCGAGGGTCGAGGTCATGAGTACTCCGGACGAAAGGTGGAGAGGGGGTCGGGGATCAGCGGATGATCAGCGACGTCGACAGTGCGCGATGGCCAATCCCACGCTGATCTGCTGGGCCCCGTTCCGGGCGATGATCAGACTCACCAGGACAGGATGCTCCCGACGTCTGTGCCACGGGAGGGTTGGCGTCACGCTGAACGCAAATCGACGGCTGCCGTCGGGGAGGGAATCGAGTCGTCGAAACTGTGATCTTCGTCGTGCCGAGTTGCCCTGACCGGGAAAGATGTGGGAGATAGCACGGGGCGATGTGGGCTGTGGCATTGCCGGGCAGATAAGGTTGACGATGCGTGTGTGCTCGGCGCCTGTCTCGGGGGAGGTCGGCGGTGCGCGCGTGCGACGCGATCAGCCCTCGCGTCGAGGTCTGCCGCCGTGTGAGCACACGCGGGCGCGAGCGGACACATGAACGTGTGATGCGGAAAAGGAGAAAGTGGTGACGTACATCATCGCGGAGCCCTGTGTGGACGTGATGGACAAGGCCTGCGTCGAGGAGTGCCCTGTCGATTGCATCTACGAGGGTGGCCGCAGTCTGTACATCCAGCCGGATGAGTGCGTGGACTGTGGTGCCTGCGAACCGGTGTGTCCTGTGGAAGCGATCTTCTACGAGGACGACGTTCCCGACGAGTGGGAGCCCTACGTCAGCGCGAACGCCGACTTCTTCGACGACCTCGGTTCGCCGGGTGGCGCGAGCAAGGTCGGCAAGACCGACTTCGACCCGCCCTTCGTCAAAGAACTCCCGCCGATGAACGAGGGCGAGGACTGACTTGCGAACGGCCCGTCGGGCACGTGTGAGTGAGGCGCTACCCGATTTTCCCTGGGATTCGCTCGCCGAGGCCAAGGCGACTGCTGCCGCCCACGAGGACGGCATCGTCGACCTCTCTGTCGGCACGCCCGTCGATCCCGTCGACACGCTGATCCGTGAGGCGTTGGCGTCCGCGTCGGATTTCCCCGGCTATCCGACAACGATCGGTACGAAAGAGCTACGCGAGGCCGCAGCAGAGGCGCTCGCACGCCGGTACGGCGCATCGGATCTCGACGAATCGTCGATTCTCCCGGTCATCGGGACCAAAGAGGCCATCGCCGGGCTGACCTCCGCGCTCGGTATCGGCGTCGGCGACAACGTCGTGATCCCCGAGGTCGCCTACCCCACGTACGAAGTCAGCGCGCTGCTGGCGGGCGCGTCGGTGACACGAGCGGATTCGACGCTGCAGATCGGCCCGGTCATGGGCAGTTCGGCACCCGCGCTCATGTTCATCAACTCCCCGTCGAATCCGACGGGCCGCGTGCTGGGCGTCGACCATCTGCGCAAGGTGGTTGCATGGTGCCGCGAGCACGACACGATCCTCGCGTCCGACGAGTGCTACCTCGGACTGTCGTGGGACACCGAGGCGGTGTCGATTCTCGATCCGCGGGTCAGCGATGGCGACCACACCGGGCTACTCGCCATCCACTCCCTGTCGAAGATCTCCAACCTGGCGTCGTATCGCGCGGGCTTTTTCGCGGGCGACCGCGACCTGATCGCCGAACTCCTTGCCGTGCGCAAACATTCGGGCATGATCGTGCCGTTCCCGATCCAGGCCGCCATGACCGCTGCGCTCTCCGACGACACGCACGTCGAGGCGCAGCGCGCCCGCTACCAGCTGCGCCGTTCGCGGCTGCTGCCCGCGGTGCGCGAGGCGGGTTTCCGCGTCGACGATTCGGAGGCCGGGCTCTACCTCTGGGCCACCCGTGGCGAGGGCTGTCGCGACACGGTCGCATGGCTCTCCGAGCGGGGAATCCTGGCTGCCCCCGGAGACTTCTACGGACCTCTCGGGGTCAACCACGTGCGCTTCGCACTGACCGCCACCGACGAGCGCATCGACGCCGCCGTGGCGCGGCTCACCGCCTGAGGGCCACCCGCCCCGCCGACTGGGCGCTCTATCCCGCCGACTGTGTGTCGCCCCAGCCGCGCCCGCCGCAGATGTGTGTCGAACGTAAAGATGTGGGTGCTGCAGCACCCACATCCTTCGATCTGACACATTTACAACCCGACCCGACGCCGCGCCGCTGATTGAGCCGGCCCCACCGCTGATTGAGCCCGACGCCTCGCCGCTGATTGAGCCGGCCCCACCGCTGATTGAGCCCGACGCCTCGCCGCTGATTGAGCCGGCCGCGAGCGCAGCGAGCTGCCGAGTCGAAATCACACGCCCCCACGAACGCGTCCGCGATGTCGACCCGGCAGCCCCCGAGTCAGTTGTTCTTGTGCAGCGCCTCGTTGAGCGCGATGCCGTCGCCCTTCCACGGCACAACCTCGACGGCGCCGGTGAGGCTGTTGCGGCGGAACAGCAGATTCGACTGTCCGGACAACTCGCGCGCCTTGATCGACGCGCCGTCGGGTCCGGTCACCTTGGTGCCGGCGGTCACGTACAGACCTGCTTCGATGACACAGTCGTCGCCGAGAGGAATGCCGCAGCCGGAGTTCGCGCCGAGCAGGCAGCGCTTGCCCAGCGAGATGATCTCTTTGCCGCCACCCGATAGCGTGCCCATCGTCGACGCTCCGCCACCGATGTCCGAACCATCGCCGACGACGACGCCCGCGGAGATCCGACCCTCGACCATCGACGACCCGAGCGTGCCCGCGTTGTAGTTCACGAATCCCTCGTGCATCACGGTGGTGCCGGGGGCGAGGTGTGCGCCGAGACGCACGCGATCGGCGTCGCCGATGCGGACTCCGCCGGGTGCGACGTAGTCGACCATCCGGGGGAACTTGTCGATGCTCAGTACGGTCACGTGTCCGCGAGCGCGAAGGCGTCGTCGAACCTTCTCGAATCCCTCCACCGGGCACGGGCCGAAGTTCGTCCAGACGACGTTCGACAGCAGACCGAAGATGCCCTCGAGATTCGCCTCGTGCGGCTCGATGAGTCGATGCGACAGCAGGTGCAGACGCAGGTACACGTCGTAGGCATCCGACGGGGCGACCGACAGATCAGCAATGGAGGTGCGCACCGCGACGATCTTGACGCCGCGTGCCTCATCGAGCCCGACCAGATCGTTCAGGTCTGTGGGAATGTCGTCGCCCTCGAGGATCTTGGTGTCGGCAAGATCGGGCGTTGCGAGTTCGGGGTCCGGGTACCAGACGTCGAGGACAACGCCGGGATCGGCGGACCCTCCGTTGGTCACGGTTGCGATGCCTGTTGCGTAAGCGCCATTCGTCGTCACGGGCAGGAGTTTACCGGCGACCTCCGCTCGGATTGGGGCAGGTCGCCGGGATCGACCCGAATCAGTGCTGGTGATACATGTGGTCGTACTCGGCGCGGTCGTGCTCGGTGTTCACCGGGAAGAACGCGCTGTGGTACATCTGTCGGCTCAGTGCGATCAGCACCGCCGCACCACCGGCGAACGCCGCCACCATGACCACCGCCCAGACGATGCCCGCGGTGGTTTCGCCCGTCGCCAACATGGTCAGCGAGATCGCCAGCGACAGGAAGCCCGCCAGCACGAGAACGAAGGCGACCACCCCCATCGGGTGATTGCCGTGTGACACGTGAGATCTGTGGAAAGCCGTCATGGCGCCATCTCCTCGATTCGACGACGCACTCAGCCTAGTGTTACCAAGGTCACATTTTGATGGTCGATGAGGGCAAGATACGACCGTCGACCAGGAAGTACAGCGAGGTCGACGCCCCGCCCAACTCGGGACCTCGACCTCGCTGACCACTATCGTGGCCGGGCGCTAGGCGGCCTGGTGGCGGTAAACCTCCAGGTAGTGCTGTTCCTCTTTCGGTGACGCATCGGGCAGCAGCGCGCTGTGATGAAGGCGTTGTGTCATCACCGAGACGATGCCGATCCCGATCGCCATTCCGATGACCGCCACGATCGCGGCGACCAGGGCGGCGGTTCCGTGCCCGAAGGCGAGCGCTGTCAGGGCCAGCGGTGCGGCGCCGAAACCGACCAGGAAGATCGCGAATCCGACGATGGCGGCTGGGTGCTGCGGGTTATCGGTGTGCGTGCGGCGGATGGACATCGGACATCATCTCCTCGACGAGTGGTCTACGTGTCCAATGTTCGACCTCGGTTGGCTTGGGGGAGAGGGTCTTTCGTCCCAACACGACAGGGCTTTGGGTCCGGTGGGCTGACACCCGAACCTGCGGTGGGCGACACTGGACGAATGACGGCATCAGCCCCACCCGTGGCAGTCGTTCACGCGTGGCGAGGTGCCGTCGACGTCGGCGAAGCGACAATCCTTCCCGACGGCTGTATGGACGTCATCTGGACCGGTGAGAGTCTGTTGTTCGCGGGCCCGGACACTCGTCCGAATGTTTTTGTCTCGCACCAACCGCGTGACATGGTCGGGCTTCGTTTCTTTCCCGGACATGCGCAGGGGCTGCTCGGTGTACCCGCCCGGGATCTCCGTGATCTGCGGGTCGACGCCGACGCCCTGTGGGAGCGACCGCGTGTCGAACGCTGGTGTGAGCTGTTGGAAGCCTCCGACGACAAGGTCGCCACGCTGACCGAGTTGTGCACCGCTGATCGGCACGCGGCCCCGCCGCTCTGGTCATGGCACCTCGTCGACATGCTGCATCGTCGGGTGCCGGTCGCCGAATGTGCAGCGGAACTGTCCGTCACCGAACGGACTCTGCATCGAATGTCGTTGCAGTACTTCGGGTATGGAGCGAAGACGTTGGCCAGGATTCTCCGCATGCGGCACGCGATGAGTGTGCTCGGCGACGACGAGCTGTCAGCGGTGGCATTTCGCACCGGATACGCCGACTACGCCCACATGTTCCGCGACTTCGTTGCGCTTGCGGGCGCGTCTCCGACAGCGTTCGTGCCAACGGAGGCCGACGTTGCTCAGCTCAGCGCGCAGTAGAGGTCAACCGGGTTGTCGTCGGGGTCGAGGATGACCGCGTAGCGCTGTCCCCACACCGCGTCGAACGGGGTGAGCAGCGATCGATAGCCGAGGTCGACAAGGCGGGTGTGCTCGGCGTCGACCGCTGCGGACGAAGAACATTCGAACGCGAGGGCGGCGCGATGGCCTCCCTCCGGCACGTACCAGTCGGGCATGAATGACAGCACGACGGCGCGGGTGTCGAACATGATCTGCATGCCTGCGACGGTGGCTTGTGCGTGTGGGGCGTTCGCGGCGTCGGGGTCGAACTCGAGTCCGAGTTGCGAATAGAACTCGACCGTCGCCGCCATGTCGGCGACGACGAACGAGATGGCGTTGAGAACGGGTCGTGGAGTGATGTCTTCGCTCATGGACGCGACACTATGCGACGGCCGCGGTCCGCACATGAACCTTTCGGACACGGTGGGTTTGTCAGGGTTGCAGCAACGCCTTGATCGCCCGTCGCTCGTCCATCGCGGCGTAGCCCTGCGCCACGTCGCTCAGTGGCAGTGTGAGGTCAAAGACCTTGCCCGGGTTGATGTCTCGACTCATGATGCGCGTGATGAGATCCGGGAGGAACCGACGGACGGGCGCCGGGCCGCCGTGGAGGTGGACGAGTTTGTAGAAGAGCTGGTCGCCGGGAATCTCCACTCCGTGTGCCACCCCGACGAAGCCGACGTGTCCGCCCGGCCGCGTCGAATCGATGGCCTGCGTCATCGACTGCTGCGTGCCGACTGCCTCGATCACCGAGTGTGCGCCGAGCCCGTTCGTCAGTTCCTTCACCGCCGCGACGCCCTCGTCGCCGCGTTCGGCGACGATATCGGTTGCCCCGAACTCCAGGGCCAGCTTCTGGCGCTGCTCATGCCTGCTCATCGCGATGATCCGCTCGGCGCCGAGTTGGGCAGAGGCGAGCACGGCCAACAGTCCGACGGCGCCGTCGCCGACCACGACGACGGTCTTGCCCGGCCCGACCTGGGCTGCGGTAGCACCGAACCAACCGGTCCCGAGGACGTCGGACGCACTGAGAAGGTCGGGCACGATCTCGTCGTCGGGAACCTCGGGTGTCGCGACCAGCGTGCCGTCGGCAAGCGGGACGCGGAGGTACTCGGCCTGCGCGCCGCGTACGGGCGCGCGGTGTACACAGCCGGTCTGGTATCCGGCCCGACAGATGTCGCAGGTGTTGTCGGATGCGAAGAACGAGCCGATCACGAACTGACCGGGCGCCACCCCGGTGACCGCGGACCCGACCTCTTCGACGACGCCGACGTATTCGTGTCCCATCGACACGGGGTGGGTGATCTCGTTGATGCCGCGATAGGTCCACAGATCCGACCCGCACACGCAGGTCGCCGACAGCCGGACGATCGCGTCGGTCGGTTCGATGATCGCGGGTCGATCGAGCTCTTCGAAGCGCACGTCGAATGGCGCGTGGATGACGGTTCCCAGCATGCGTTCCACCATGCCACCGGTGCTCGGCGACTGCTACCGGGCCGTCGACGCCGCCTCGTCGGCCAACACGATCTCGATCGCGGCCCCGAAGACGATCCGTGCGTGCAGTTCGAAGAGCGCGACGAAATCGACTGCATCGCCGTCGATCTCGCGTGCGACGAAGATACCGTCCGCGCCGGAGATGGCGTAGGTGGCGACCAGGTCGACCCCGCGGTCGCTCAACTCGGGCGCGGCGTCGCGAACAAGAGTGGCGAACTGGCCGTGGGTGATGGCGCGGGCATTGAGGTAGATCTCGCGGCCGCTCGGCTGCTTCTCCCGACGTTGGAGGGCGAGTTTGAGTCCGAGTCGGTGGAAGTCGGGACTTCGTGTCAGCGCACTCGCCACATGTCGTCCGATCTCCAGCGCCCGGACCCTCGCCTGATTGGTCGGTAGATCGATGGTCGTCACCCAGCGCTGGAAGCTGCGCTCGATGACCGCCGCGATCATCTCGTCTTTGTCGGCGAACTGCCAGTAGATCGATGTCGGCGGCAGCCCTGCGCGCTTGCTCACCTGGGCGATCGTGGTGCCGTCGTAGCCGAGCTCCGACGCGACTTCGGTTGCGGCATCGAGGATTCGCTCGCGCGATCCGGGCGAACGGCGACGCCCTGTCTGCGCGGTCGACGGTCGCTGGCGCGTCGACGGTGCAGACGGCTGTTCTGACGAGGAACTCACCAGGCCAGCCTACCCAGGACTCTGTGCATTCATGGACATCCGCTATATGAAGAGCTACATTCTCT
This sequence comes from Gordonia sp. 852002-50395_SCH5434458, assembly GCF_001665905.1. Taxonomy (NCBI): domain Bacteria; kingdom Bacillati; phylum Actinomycetota; class Actinomycetes; order Mycobacteriales; family Gordoniaceae; genus Gordonia; species Gordonia sp. 852002-50395_SCH5434458. The sequence goes on along the minus strand of NZ_LZTC01000063.1, from coordinate 53,590 downwards.
GTAGTGAAGCATACAGAGAATGCTTCTCGACCCCTCGAGGTAACCGATGACTCAGCCCAACATCGTCTTCGTCTTCACCGATCAAGAGCGGTACTTCGACTCGTGGCCACAGGGCATGGACCTGCCGGGACGAGAACGACTGCAGTCCGAGGGCGTCAGCTTCGAGAAGCACTACGCCCCGGCATCGATGTGCACGAGTTCGCGATCGGTGATGATCACCGGACTGCAGACTCCGGACACCAAGATGTTCGACAACTCCGACATGCGCTACGTGGCGCCGATGAGCTACGACATCCCGACCGTCGGCGACATGCTCCGGATGGGCGGCTACTACACCGCCTACAAGGGCAAGTGGCATCTCAACGCCGCGTTCGACGTCGAGAACCCCGAGCGCCTGTTCACCGCGGAAATGAACAACTACGGGTTCTCTGACTACATGTGGCCGGGTGACGTGGTGGGAAAGACGTTGGGTGGCTACAAGTTCGACGACGTCATCGGCGGAACCGCGCTCGCGTGGCTGCGCAACAGGGGCCGTCCCCTCACCGACGAGCAGCGACCGTGGGCATTGTTCGTGTCGCTGGTGAACCCGCACGACATCATGTACTTCAACACCGATCTTCCCGGCGAGCCGGTGCAGGACACCGGGCGTCTTCTCATGGAGGCGGCGCCCGCGCCCACCAACGTCCTCTACGAGAAGTCGTGGAACACAACACTTCCGTCGAGCCTCGGGCAGCGATTCGACGAGTCGGGCCGACCGGCAGCACACGGTGAGTTCGACCGCGCATGGGCGTATACGCTCGGTCATATCCCGCTGGAAGAGGAACGCTGGCAACGGCATTCGGACTTCTACCTCAACAGCATCCGATCTGTCGACCGCCAACTCGAACTCTTGCTCACCGAGCTCGACAACCTCGGTCTCGGCGACAACACGATCGTGGTCTTCACCTCCGATCACGGCGAAATGGGTGGTGCGCACGGACTCCGCGGCAAAGGGCCGTTCGCCTACGAGGAGTGCATTCATCTGCCGATGCACGTCCGCCACCCGGACGTCGCCGGTGGCCAGAGCATGAATGCGCTCACCGGTCATATCGATCTGGTGCCCAGCCTGTTGTCGATGGCAGGAATCTCATCGACCAACGCATCTGAGTTCGCCGGGCGTGACCTCCCCGGATGCGACTTCTCCGAGGCGCTATCGGACCCGGCGTCGGCCGAACTGCACAGCAGGCGCGATGCAATCCTTTACACCTACAGTGGGATCGCGACCAACGACGCCGAGACGATTCGTGCCGTCGTCGAACTCAAGGCGGCAGGCAAGGATCCGCAGGCGGAGTTGTTCGCATCGGGCTGGCAACCCGACTTCACCAAGCGCGGCAGTCTGCGCACGGTCTTCGACGGCCGGTACAAGTTCACCCGCTACTTCGCGCCGATTCAACGGCACGTTCCCGCCGACATCGACGAACTCTACGAGCACAACGACGTCGAACTCTACGATCTGCGCACCGATCCCGGCGAGATGAACAATCTCGGCGCCGTCAAGGGCCGCAACGACGACCTGGTCATGGCGATGAGCAACGCGCTCGAAGCCGCCATCGCACGCGAGATCGGCGTCGACGACGGTCGCGAGATGCCCGCGTTCGAGTCCGTGGAGTGGCATCTGGACACGATCGACCTCTGAGGCCGTCGCCTGTGCCATCCCGACGGTGCACAAGGGGCGATGGGTCGGCACACGCGCGATAAGTTGGAGAGGTGAGCACCACCGAGAACTCCGTTGCCGAACTCGACCTGCATGCCGACCCCGTCGAGTTGACCGCTGCACTCGTCGACATCGAGAGCGAGTCGCACAACGAATCGGCGATCGCCGACGCCGTCGAGAAGGCGCTCCGCGAACAGACGGTCGGGTTCGAGGTGCTCCGGCACGGCAATCGCGTTCTCGCGCGCACGAATCGCGGTAAGCCGAGCCGAGTCATCCTCGCTGGCCACCTCGACACCGTGCCTGTCGCGGGCAACCTGCCGAGCCGACGCACCGTCGACGATGCCGAGGGCGACGTGCTGCACGGCTGCGGAACCGTCGACATGAAATCGGGCGACGCGGTCTTCCTCCATCTCGCCGCAACTCTCGACGATCCGTCGCACGATCTCACGCTCATCTTCTACGACTGCGAAGAGATCGCGGCCGAGTACAACGGGCTCGGATTCCTCGAACGCGAACTGCCCGAATGGCTTTCAGGCGACGTTGCGATTCTCGGTGAACCGACTGCCGGGCAGATCGAAGCCGGATGCCAGGGGACCCTGCGTGTTCGGCTCACCGCGTCGGGCACCCGTGCGCATTCGGCGCGATCGTGGATGGGCGACAACGCAATTCACAAACTCGCCGGAGTCCTCACCACGCTTGCGAACTATCAGCCGCGCTACGTCAACATCGACGGCTGTGAGTATCGCGAGGGGCTGTCGGCGGTCGGCATCGGCGGGGGAGTGGCGGGCAATGTGATACCCGACAGCGCCTGGGTGACCATCAACTTCCGGTTCGCCCCCGACCGCAGCGTCGACGACGCACTCGACCACGTTCGCGACGTGTTCGCCCACGATCTCGACACCGACATGATCACGCTCGAACTGACCGACGCCGCACCGGGCGCGCTGCCAGGACTCAGCCACCCCGCCGCAGCCGCGCTGGTCGACGCCGCTCACGGTCGGTTCCGTGCGAAGTACGGCTGGACCGACGTGTCGCGGTTCTCGGCTCTCGGAATCCCGGCCGTCAACCTCGGCCCGGGTGATCCGAACCTCGCGCACCGCGTCGACGAGCGCGTACCTGTCGCTCAGATCGCCGAGGTCACCGAACTCCTCAGGGCGTATCTGTCCTGACCGTGTCTGTGCTGAAGACCCCGGCGTCGAGCGCGGCGAGTGTCGCGTCGACCGCCACCCGTGCGTCGTGCTCGGTCGGCGTGCGGACGCCCGTGAGCATCAGGTAGTACAGCGGCGCCGACACGGATCGGATCACCGCAGACGTGTCGGTGTCGTCGGGGATGTCGCCTCGAACGATCGCGTCGTCGACGCAGCTCGCCCATTCACTCACCCGCGTGCGGTAGAACTCGGCGAGCGCGTCGCGCGTGCGGTCGTCACCGGTGGCCGCCGCGATGAGCGCGCCGAACAGCGGGCCCTGCCTCCGATCGCGCAGCGTGTCGACGACGAGCCGTGCGTTTGCCAGTAGGTCGTCGGCGAGATTGCCTGTGCGCGTGGCAGATACGGACTGTGTTGCCATCTCTCGCAGTAGATCGGCCACCAACGCCTCGGGTGTACCCCAACGTCGGTAGACCGTCGTCTTGCCGACACCCGCCGCAGCGGCAATCGCGCTGAGATCGATACTCGCGAAGCCCGCGTCGATGAGCGCGTCCTCGGTCGCGGTGAGGACCGCGGCCCGGACCGCCGCTGTGCGACCGCCCGGACGCGGTGGTGCTGTGCGACCTTCCGGACGCGGTGTCGTGGTGTCGACCATGAACTGAGCGTACCCACCGTCGACCCTTAACGGAACAGGGGTTCCGTTAAGGGGCAACATGCGCTACGTTCTTAACGGGAAACTGGTTCCGTTAAGGAGGAAATATGGAATATCGCACCGTGGGGAATTCCGAGCTCGTCGTCTCTGAGGTCGGGTTCGGGGCTGCGACGTTCGGCGGGGTCGGCGACTTCTTCGGCGCGTGGGGAAGTGTCGACGTCGACGAGGCGCGGGCGATGGTCGACGCGTGCCTCGACGCGGGCGTGACACTGTTCGACACCGCAGACGTCTACTCGGACGGGGCGTCGGAAGAGATCCTCGGCGCGGCGTTGAAGGGGCGACGCGACGATGTGATCGTGTCGACGAAGGCCGCACTGCCGACCGGAACGCGGCCGACCGACGCCGGAACGTCGCGATCACGCCTGATAGGTGCGGTCGATGCCGCGCTCCGACGACTCGACACCGATCGCATCGACCTCTTCCAACTCCATGCGTTCGACGCCCGCACGCCGATCGAGGAGACGGTCGACGCCCTCGACGACCTCGTGCGCGCGGGCAAGATCCGCTATGTCGGAGTGTCGAATTTCAGTGGGTGGCAACTGATGTCGTCGCTCGCGGTAGCCGAGCGTCGGGCGCGCGCCCGCTATGTCGCGCACCAGGTCTACTACTCACTCATCGGTCGCGACTACGAGTGGGAGCTGATGCCGCTCGGAGTGGCCGAGGGTGTCGGCGCGATCGTGTGGAGTCCACTCGGCTGGGGTCGGTTGACGGGCAAGCTGCGTCGTGGGGTCACGCCCTCCGGACCGTCTAGGTTGTCGGCGACCGCGGACGCGGGACCTCCCGTCGACGACGACCTGCTCTACGACGTCGTGGAGGTGCTCGCCGACATCGCCGCACAGACCGGTCGGAGCATTCCGCAGGTGGCACTCAACTGGTTGCTGCGTCGGCCGACCGTGTCGAGCGTGATCATCGGGGCGCGCACGCAGACGCAGTTGGCCGACAACCTCGGCAGCGTCGGCTGGACACTCGACGACGCCCAGGTCGCCCGCCTCGACGCGGTCTCCGAGCGCGAGGCGCCCTATCCCTACTTCCCGTACCGGCGGCAAGACGGCTTCGCGCAACTGTCGCCGCCGCTGGTCTGACGGCGGTCGCGGATTCGTCGGCGCCGCATTCGACGCGACCATCGATGATCCGCACCTCATCTGCCGCTCGGCACCTTCGGCAGTGCAGAAGGTAGATCGTCACAGATGAGGTGCGGTCTGTAGGGCTGCCGGCTCTCGGACCCCGACGACGTCGATCCGCACCCGAAGGCTTGCTAGCGTGACCTGCATGTCATCCGTACCTGAAGACGCCTCGTCCGACGCTGTGCCGAGCACGCCGCAACGCGCCACCGACTCCGACGCGAGCGGCGACCTGGCAGGCGCCGAGGTGGTGATCGACGAGGGTGCCTGCTACGTCGGGCCGATGCGGATCCGGCGAGATCTGCAGCGACCCGAGACCACCGATCGGCGGCTGCTGCAGTGGGTGGACCCACGTGACCAGACGCTGCGCGCCGAACGCACCATGCGCGACTCGTGGCGGGTGCTGCGCATCCAATCCGAGTTCGTTGCGGGCTTCGACGCGATGAACGACGTCGCCGAGGCGGTGACGGTGTTCGGGTCGGCGCGCACCCGGGAGGGAACCCCCGAGTACGACCTCGGCGTCCGGTTGGGCAAGGCACTCGGGGAGGCGGGTTACGCGGTCATCACCGGGGGTGGACCAGGTGTCATGGAGGCGGCCAATCGCGGTGCCGCGCATACGGATTCGCGCTCCATCGGCCTGAACATCGAGCTGCCGTTCGAGCAGCACCTCAACCCGTGGGTCGATCTCGGGATGAACTTCCGCTACTTCTTCGTCCGCAAGACGATGTTCGTCAAGTACGCGCAGGCATTCGTCTGTCTGCCCGGCGGGTTCGGGACGCTCGACGAACTCTTCGAGGCACTCACCCTGGTGCAGACCAAGAAGGTGGTGCGCTTCCCGATCGTGTTGCTCGGACGTGAGCACTGGGCGGGTCTCGTCGACTGGATGCGCGACCGTCTCCTCGCGGGAGGGATGATCTCCTCCGACGACCTCGACCTCTTCCACGTCGTCGACACCCCCGAGGAAGCGGTGCAGATCATCGTCGACGCGACTCCCACCCGATGACCGCGATCTGCGTGTACTGCGCGTCGGGTCCGGTCGACGCGCGCTACCTCGACCTCGCGGCAGAGCTCGGAACCGCGATCGGCGCCGCGGGACACACGCTGGTCTCGGGTGGTGGCAATGTGTCGATGATGGGGGCGGTCGCATCGGCAACACGCGCGGCGGGCGGCACGACCGTCGGGATCATCCCGCGGGCGCTGATGGAGCGCGAGGTCGCCGACCTCGACGCCGACGAACTCGTCGTGACCGAGACCATGCGCCAGCGCAAGCAACTGATGGACGACCGCGCCGACGCATTCATCACCTTGCCCGGAGGGATAGGCACCCTCGAGGAGTTCTTCGAGACCTGGACCGGCGGCTACCTCGGGATGCACGACAAACCGGTCATCATCTGCGATCCATTCGGTTTCTACTCGCCGCTGCTCGACTGGCTGCAAGACTTGCACGGTCAGGGGTTCGTGTCGGAGCGGTCACTTGCGCGGCTAAAAGTGGCGGCCACGGTGCCGGCCGCCCTCGCGTTTGCTACTGAACGGTAAGGTGTCGAAGAACACGTTTTGACGCGTGTTGGCACACGTAGCGGAGGGTGGAAATAGATGTCAGGTGACGCCACCAAGGTTGTCGGAATATCGGACGTGTTGAAGGGTGTCGCCAAGATGGCTCCCGACGCCGTCGGCATGATCAAGAACGCGCCGGGTCTGATCAGGCGCCCGCCCGATGCCAAGCGCACGATCGGCTCGATCTTCGCCAAGCGTGCGGCCGATCATCCGGAGCGTCCGTTCATCCGCTTCGAGGGCAAGACCATCACTTACGGCGAGGCCAACCGGCATGTGAACAGGTTCGCCGGGGTGCTCCAAGAGGACGGGGTGACCAAGGGCGACGTCGTCGCGATCCTGTCGAAGAACTGCCCGACGGACCTGTTGCTCATGCTCGCGACGGTCAAACTCGGTGCGATCGCCGGAATGCTGAATTACAACCAGCGCGGCGACGTTCTCGAACACAGTGTGAAGCTGCTCGGCGCACGTGTCCTGGTCTTCGATCCCGACTGCAGCGAGGCCCTCGAGTCCATCGACGCCGACGCGCTGCCGACGCATGTCTACGACTTCGAGCAGTTCGAGAAGGAAGCCGACGGGAAACCGGAAACCAACCCCTCGGTCACCGCGGACCTGCCTGCCTCCACCGAGGCGTTCTACATCTTCACCTCGGGCACGACGGGCATGCCCAAGGCGAGCGTGATGAGCCACAACCGTTGGCTGGCAAGCCTTTCCGGAATCGGTGGGCTCGCCGTCCGCCTCAAGCACAGCGACACCATGTACGTTCCGCTGCCGCTCTATCACAACAACGCGCTGAGCGTTTCGCTCTCGTCTGTCCTCGCGGCGGGCGCCTGCATCGCGATCGGCAAGCACTTCTCGGCGTCGAAATTCTGGGACGACGTCATCCGCAATCGCGCCACGGCGTTCTGCTACATCGGGGAGCTCTGCCGGTACCTGCTCGCCCAGCCCGAGAAGCCGACCGACCGCGCACACGACGTCCGGCTCATCGTCGGCAACGGCATGCGCCCCGATATCTGGGACGAGTTCCAGCGACGCTTCGGTATCGAGCGCATCGTCGAGTTCTACGGCGCGAGCGAACTCAACCTGGTCTTCGTCAATGCCTTCAGCGTCGAGCGCACCGCCGGGTTCTGCCCACTGCCGTACGCGATCGTCGAGTACGACGACGAGGGCAAGCCTCAGCGCAACGCCGACGGCCGACTGACCAAGGTCAAGCGCGGCGGCATCGGATTGCTGATCTCCGGCATCAATGACCGCGTCCCGATCGACGGCTACACTGATCCCTCGGAGACCGAGAAGAAGATCGTCCGCGATGCGTTCAAGGATGGCGACGAGTGGTTCAACTCGGGCGACCTCGTCCGCGATCAGGGCTTCTTCCACATCGCTTTCGTCGATCGCCTCGGTGACACGTTCCGCTGGAAGGGCGAGAACGTTGCGACGACGCAGGTCGAGGCGGGACTCGACGGGTTCGGTCAGGTCGGCCAGTCCGTCGTGTTCGGGGTCGAGGTCTCCGGAGCCGACGGCAAGGCGGGCATGGGTGCGATCACCCTCCGCGACGGAGGTGAGCTCGACGGCAAGGAGCTCGCGGCACACCTCTACGACGCACTGCCGTCGTATGCGATCCCGCTGTTCGTGCGCGTCGTCGACCATCTCGAGGCGACGTCGACATTCAAGAACCGCAAGGTCGAACTCCGTGACGAGGGCTACACCGACACCGGCGACGATCCGCTCTACGTGCTCAAGGGCCGCTCGGAGGGCTACGTCGAGTACTACGACGGCTACGCCGACGACGTGGCGAATGCCAAGGTGCCCAAGAACTGAACACGCAGTGAACCGCCGGCGCAGGCGGTCGCCGCGGTCTGTGATCGGCGGCGATCGCTACGCTGGCTCCCATGAACGCGACCCTGTGCGGCAGGCCCGTGCCTGCCGATCGGGCCCTGGTGATGGCCATCGTCAATCGCACGCCCGATTCGTTCTACGACCGCGGATCGTCGTTCTCCGACGACGCGGCGAAGGCCCGCATTAGGCAGGTCGTCGCCGAGGGTGCCGACATCGTCGACATCGGTGGGGTGAAGGCGGGTCCCGGCGAGGAGGTCGACGCCGCGACCGAGACCGAGCGGGTCGTGCCGATGGTCGAGTGGATCCGTGAGCGCTACCCGGATCTGCTGATCAGTGTGGATACCTGGCGCGCGGAAGTGGCCGATCGGGCGTGCGCCGTGGGAGCCGACCTCATCAACGACACCTGGGCGGGTGCCGATCCCGATCTGGTGAAGGTCGCCGCGGCACGGCGTGCCGGGATCGTGTGTTCACACACCGGCGGCATGGAGGTCCGCACGCGTCCCCATCGCGTCGCCTACGGCGAGAAACCGACCGATGTGGTGGCAGAGGTGATCGCCCAGGTGACCCGGGCGGCCGAAGCGGCCGAAGCGCAGGGCGTGGCCCGCGACTCAATCGTTATCGACCCGACACACGACTTCGGCAAAAACACTCATCACGGGCTGCTCCTGTTACGCCACGTAAAAGATCTTGTTAATACAGGCTGGCCAGTGCTGATGGCACTGAGCAACAAGGATTTCGTGGGGGAGACTCTGGGTGTGGACCTCGACGAACGAGTGGAGGGGACACTGGCCGCGACAGCGTTGAGCGCCGCATCCGGAGCTCGGATCTTTCGCGTCCATGAGGTCGCCGCCACGCGTCGCGTGGTCGACATGGTCGCTGCAATAGCGGGAACACGGCCACCCGCCCGAACAGTCAGGGGACTCGCATGACCGAACAGGTACGTCGAACCCAAGCTCGCCACAGGGCGACCGCTTCAAACAACCGCGACCGCACAGCCATGTGGCCGACCCCCGCCGACGCCATCGGCGAGGAACAGTCGTGGTCGAGTACGCACACGTGGGAACAGCCGGACTGGACCATTGAAGAACTCGTGGCTGCCAAACAGGGACGCACGGTGTCTGTCGTCCTGCCCGCGCTCAACGAGGAGGAGACCGTCGCCGATGTGATCGCGACGATCAGGCCTCTCGTCGGCACGCTCGTCGACGAACTCGTCGTCCTCGACTCCGGGTCCACCGACGCCACCGCGGAGCGAGCAATCGCCGCCGGTGCCCGGGTCATCACCCGCGAGGAGGCCGTACCGGAACTCGAGCCGGTGAAGGGCAAGGGAGAGGTGCTGTGGCGGTCCATCGCCGCGGTCACCGGCGACCTCATCGCCTTCGTCGACTCCGACCTCATCGACCCCGACCCGATGTTCGTGCCCAAGATGCTCGGACCGCTCCTGGTCAACCCGCAGATCCACCTCGTCAAGGGCTACTACCGGCGTCCACTGCGGACAGGAGCAACCCAGGACGCCAACGGTGGCGGGCGAGTCACCGAACTGGTGGCCCGGCCGCTGCTCGCATCGCAGAAACCCGAGCTGACCGCAGTGCTCCAGCCGCTGGGCGGCGAGTACGCGGGCACGCGGGAGTTGCTCTCGGCCGTTCCATTCGCGCCGGGGTACGGAGTCGAGATCGGACTGCTGATCGACACCTACGACCGCTATGGACTGCCCGGCATCGGCCAGGTGAATCTGGGTGTCCGCACACATCGCAACCGCCCGCTGATCGAGTTGGGCGTCATGAGCAGGCAGATCGTCGGCACGTTGATGCGACGATGCGGCATCGAGGACTCAGGGGCCGGGCTCACCCAGTTCACCGCGGAGCCGGACGGCACCTTCACCCCGCACACCACCGACCTCTATCTCGAGGATCGTCCGCCGATGAACACCGTTCGCGGCGCCGACGCGACGGCCGAGGAGATGGCCAGCTGATCTGAGCGTCGGCACGGCGGTCATAGACTTCTCTCCATGCAGACGCTGTTGCTCTACCTGCTGATCATGGTGGTGGTCGTGGCCGCCGTGTTCGCTGTCGTGTGGTTCGTGTTCGGTCGGGGAGAAGAATTGCCCCCGATCGACGACGACACAACCCTGACCCGCCTGCCCGCCGCGGGTATCGCAGGCGACGATGTGCGGTCCCTTGTCTTCGCTCAGACGATGCGCGGCTACAAGCCGCGAGAGGTGGACTGGGCTCTCGAGCGGCTTGCCGCGGAAATCGACGAGCTGCGTGCAGTGGTGCTCACCCTGCAGGCGCGTGACGGCGCCGAACCGGTGTCGGCCGAGAGCGGGTCGGTCTACGACTCCACGCACGCTGACTCCACGCACGCTGACTCCACACACGCTGACTCCACGCACGCCGCGCGTGCCGGGGATTCGACGTCGCAGGACGAATTCGACTAGGCGTTTGCGCGTCCGTCGGTCGGGCCGATTCAGTGAACACGTATCATTGACACGGCAGCCGTGCGCTGTCGTCGAATCCACCACGGCGAGGAGAACTCTGAAGGGAGTTTGCGAAATGGCGGCGATGAAGCCACGTACTGGGGATGGACCCCTGGAAGCAGCCAAGGAGGGGCGTGGGATCGTTGTCCGCATTCCTATCGAGGGTGGCGGCCGTCTCGTCGTCGAACTGACCGCAGACGAAGCCGCGGCGCTCGGTGAAGAGCTGCGCGGGGTCACCGGCTGACTCAGGAGCCACGGGCGCAGCCAGGACGGGCGGGGTCCGTCGGCGACATCGCCGACGTCGCCGACCTGCTCCGCTGCCCGGTCTGCGGGGAGCCTCTCACCGTCGATGAACCCGGCAGGCGCCTGTTCTGCCCGCTCCGACACTCGTTCGACATCGCCAAGCAGGGGTACGTATCGCTGCTCGACGGTCGATCGGGTTCGCTCAAGTCCGACACCGCCGACATGGTGTCGGCACGCCTGCGCGTCCACGACGCAGGTGTTCTCGATCCCGTCGTGTACGCGGTCGCCCAGGCTGCCGCAGCAGCAGTTCCCAGAGTTCAGGTGCACACGGGTGCACCGGTGATCGTCGATCTCGGTGCCGGACCGGGACACTACCTGTCGGCCGCGCTCGACGGCGTCGAGCACTCTCGCGGCGTTGGTGTCGATCTCTCGAAATACTGTGCCCGCGCGTTGACGCGCAGGATTCCCGGCGCCGGTGCCGTCGTCGCCGACGTCTGGCGCGATCTCCCATTCGTCGACGACTGCGCCGACGTCGTGCTGTCGGTGTTCGCGCCGCGCAACGTCGACGAGACCGCGCGCATTCTGCGCCGCGGTGGGCGGTGGATCATCGTCACGCCGCAACCCGATCACCTCGACGAGCTGATCGAGCCGATGTCGATGCTGTCGGTCGCTGCCGACAAGTCCGACGCCGTCTCCGCCGCGGTCGGTGAGCGTTTCGATATCGTCGAGCACACGGTGGTCCGTGACCGCCGTGACGTGTCGGCGTCGACGATCGCCGACCTCGTGGCCATGGGGCCGACGGCCTTCCATCGCGATCGTGACGAGATCGAGCGTGCCGCACACGCATTCGCGCCGGGATCGTCGACGACGCCGGTCACCGTCGCCGTGACGGTCACGGTGTGTCAGGCCAGCGTCGACCGGTAGACGTCGAGTGTCTGTTCGGCGATGGAGTCCCACGAGAACTCGGATTCGGCGCGCTCGCTTCCTGCGATACCCATCGCGGTGGCCGCTGTCGGATCGCCCACGACGTCGTTGACTGCCTCGGCGATTCCGCGTTCGAAGCCGACCGCATCGGTGGGATCGTAGGGAACGAGTCGTCCGGTGACGTTGTCGCGCACCACTTCCGGGATACCGCCGACGGCCGACGCGACTACAGCCGTTTGGCACGCCATCGCCTCGAGGTTGACGATTCCGAGTGGCTCGTACACCGAGGGGCACACGAAAACATCTGCCGCGGTGAGGATCTCGCGGATTCGAGGTAGCGGGAGCATCTCTCGCACCCAATACACTCCGTCGCGCGCGGCAGCGAGCTCGGCCACGGCGGCCTCGGTCTGCGCTGCGATCTCGGGGGTGTCGGGGGCGCCTGCACACAAGACGAGCTGGATCGCCGGATCGAAATGATGTGCGGCGGCGATGAGATGTCCGACGCCCTTCTGGCGCGTGATGCGTCCGACGAACGCGACGACGGGACGCTTCGGGTCGACTCCCAGCCGCACGAGCGTCGACTCCTGGTTGTACGGCTCGTCGACCGGGTACCACAGCGTCGTGTCGATTCCGTTGCGCACGACGTGAACTCGCTCAGGGTCCAACCGCGGGTAGGCGTTCACCACGTCGGCGCGCATGCCCGAACTCACCGCGATGACGGCATCGGCGTACTCGACGGCGTTGCGTTCCGACCAACTCGACACCTGATAGCCGCCGCCGAGTTGCTCGGCCTTCCAGGGCCGCAGTGGTTCGAGGGAGTGGGCGGTCAGGATGTGTGGAATGCCGTACAGGCGAGCGGCGAGATGCCCGGCGGTACCGGTGTACCAGGTGTGCGAGTGCGCGATGTCGGCGCCTGCCGCTCCCTGCGTCATCCGAAGATCCGTCGAGAGCATCGACAGCGCCGGATTGGCGTCGGCCAGTGCGGGGTCGGGGGAGTAGACGAAGGCGTCGTCCCGGGGGACGCCCATGCAGTGCACGTCCACGGTGACGAGACTTCGAAGATGCCGGACCAGTTCGGTGACATGAACTCCCGCACCGCCGTAGACCTCGGGTGGATACTCCCGCGTCATCATCGCCACCCTCATGGGTCCTGACGCTAGTGCCATGCGTCGGAGTTCGCCATTCACGCATGGAATCGCTCGAGAACGGACCCGCGATTCGTATGGCCCCACTGATGGTTGGCGGTTACGTTGGGAGTGTGAGATCGCAGCCGCACGTTCTCGGAATCGTCCTCGCCGGTGGCGAGGGAAAACGCCTGTACCCGTTAACCAAGGACCGCGCCAAACCCGCCGTTCCGTTCGGCGGTGCGTACCGGCTGATCGACTTCGTGCTCTCGAATCTGGTCAACGCGGGGTACGAGCGAATCTGTGTGCTGACACAGTACAAGTCGCACTCGCTCGACCGTCACATCTCGCAAACCTGGTGGACATCAGGATTTCATGGCGAGTACATCACGCCCGTCCCGGCGCAGCAGCGTCTCGGTCCGAGGTGGTACACGGGCAGTGCCGACGCGATCTATCAGTCGCTGAACCTGATCTTCGACGAGCAGCCGGAGTACATCGTCGTGTTCGGTGCCGATCACGTGTACCGGATGGATCCATCGCAGATGGTCGAGGCGCACATCGCGTCCGGTGCCGAGGTGACCGTGGCAGGCATTCGGGTGCCGCGCGTCGAGGCGTCGGCCTTCGGTGTCATCGACTCCGATGACTCGGGCAAGATCACGCGTTTCCTGGAGAAGCCGAGCGATCCGCCTGGGACGCCTGACGATCCGGACGTCACCTTTGCGTCGATGGGCAACTACGTGTTCACGACGGATGCTCTTGTCGAGGCGATCATCAAGGACGCGGCCGATGCCGACTCCGATCACGACATGGGTGGCGACATCATCCCGAGCTTCGTCGACCGCAAGGCCGCCTACGTCTACGACTTCAAGGACAACGAGGTTCCCGGGGCAACCGAACGCGACAAGGGCTACTGGCGTGACGTCGGAACGCTCGACGCATTCTACGACGCCCACATGGATCTCGTGTCGGTGCACCCGGTCTTCAATCTCTACAACCAGAACTGGCCGATACGTGCCGAGTCGTTGAACGTTCCGCCTGCCAAGTTCGTGCAGGGTGGCTCTGCGCAGGATTCCGTCGTCGGCGGCGGCAGCATCATCTCGGGTGGAACGGTGTCGCAGTCGGTCATCTCTGCGAACGTGCATGTCGAAGACGGCGCGATCGTCGAGGGCAGTGTGTTGATGCCCGGCGTGCGGATCGGCAAGGGCGCCGTTGTGCGGCATGCGATTCTCGACAAGAACGTCGTCGTCTCCGACGGCGGGCAGGTCGGCGTCGACCTCGCTGCCGACCGCGACCGCTTCGCCGTCAGCAACGGCGAGGTGGTCACCGTCGGCAAGGGCATCCGCATCTGAGCTCACGCTCGCGGCAGGGTGCTCTCAACCCTGCTGTCGGGCCGCGAGCTGCGCCAGGGCGGCGGCGACGAGGGATTCGATCTCGGTGCCGTCGTCATGGGGCAGCGCGTCCACGGGCCACCAGCGCAGGTCGTCCGACTCCGAGCTGATGTCGAAGTGCGGCAGCTTGCCATCCGGTTGCGGCGGCGCGACCGCGGCGAAGCGGACGTCGAGGTGTCGGGTCGGCACGCCGAGCGAGCAGGTGATGGGGTGGGTGTGCAGTTGCGCCAATGCGCCGAGCGTGAGGTCGTCGATCCCCGACTCCTCGCGCGCTTCGCGCAGTGCGGCGTCGGCGATCGAGTCGTCGGATTCCTCGCAGTGCCCACCGAGCTGAATCCATTTGCCCACACGCGGATGCAGTGTCAGCAGGACGTGGGTGTGCGTGGCGTCGAACACGATCGTCGACGCGGTGAGATGTCCGGGCACGCTGCGGCGTAGACATGCATCCGGCTGCGCGTCGAGAAATGCGAGATAGGCGTGGCGCAGCGAATCCTGTTCGGGCGCCTGCACATTCCATGACCGAAGAAGTTCGACGGCCGATGAGTGCAGGGAATCAGTGCTCATCTCTCGATCACCCACTCGTCGGTCGGGGCCGGCTCGCGTAGCTGCTGTGGCTCGGCGGGGTGCCCGATGGCGATGGCGCCCAACGGTTCCCACGACGGGTCGACGTCGAGCTCGCGACGCACGACCTCCGGCGCGAAGATCGTCGACCCGACCCAGCAACTGCCGAGTCCGCGGGCAGACAGCGCGACGAGCAGGCTCGCGACCGCGCCGCCCGCGGCGACGGTGAACATCGTGTGCTCCGCGGCGTTGCGACGTGAGTCGGGGTAGGTGTGCGCGCCGTCGCCGGTGAGCATCGGGATCACCAGTTCCGGTGCGTCGTAGAGTATCTGGCCGCGCCGCACGCGTTTGGCGATCGACTCCGGTGACTTGTCGTCCGACGAGAGGTCGGCCCGCCACGCGTCACCCATCGCATCGAGGAGGCGGACACGACGCTCGCGTGAACGCACCCAGACGAAGCGGAACGGATGCGTGTGGTGGGGCGCAGGCGCGGTCAACGCGTCGGCGAAAGCCGCTCGGAGATCTTCGGGCGCAACGGCTTCTTCTGAGAACGACCGGATCGATCGTCGGGTTCGGATCGCCTCGATCCTGCCCTGGTCGATCGCCTCGGCGGTCCCGAGGCGGAACAGGTCCTCGTCGGCCGGTCGGACGAGCTGGGCCGCCGACGACCCGTCGTCGTGCACGCGAAGCCCCCGCACCACCGCGACCGGCACGCCGTCGAGCTTTCCCTTCACCAGGTCTGCGGCAGAGGCGATCTCGTCAGCAACGGCGATGTCGGTGACGATCAACGGGTTGCCGTACGAATCCTCGCCGCCCTCGTAGGGGTGGCTCACGGCGATTCCCGACGCGCCGATGGCGACGTCGGTCTGACCGGTACGCCACGCGCGGCCCATCGTGTCGGTGACGATGACCGCGACGTGGTGACCCGTGCGCTCGGCGATGGCCTCACGCAACAGCCGCGCGCTGCCGTCGGGGTCGTCGGGGAGTAGCGCGATCTGGTCGGTGGGCACGTTGGAACCGTCGACGCCCGCGGCCGCCTGCACGAGGCCGAGTTTGTTCTCTGTGATGAGCGTGCGGTTCTTGCGCGCGAGGACGCGCACCGACTCGGCTTCGATGAGCTTGCGCCGCAGGGCATCACGCTCGTCGGGGTCGGTGGGTGCCGGAATCATCCGGCCCTCGGTCTTGGAGAAGACCTTGCTGGTGACGACGACGACGTCGTCGTTGCGCAACCACGGGGCGCGGCGTGTGATCTCCGCGGCGAGGTCGGTGGTGGCGTCGAACTCGGGCAGACCGGTGACGGGGATGATCTCCAGAGCCGCGGGGGCGCGGTGGTCGCGGAGTGCTCCGTCCCGCGATGCTGCGCCGGCGTCGGCCGTCATCGGGCGTCTCCGGCGGCGTCGGGGCGGGCGGGGTGTGGAATGTCGACGCCGACGAGGGCACACGCGTCACGGACCATCACGGCGGTCGTCTGTGGATCGCTCATCAGCAGTGGTGCCGCTCCGATGGCGATGCCATCGACGTGTGCGGTGTCGCCCTCGGCGATCAGCCATCCGTCGAGGATTCCGTTGCCACTGCGGGCCCCGTAGTGGGCGGCGATCGCCTCTGCGGAGGACTCGACGCCGATGACCGACAGGCATTCGTCGGCCATTCCCCGCAGCGGTCGATTGTCGATGACCGGTGAGATGCCGACCACGGGTGCCGACGTTGTGCGCAACGCGCTTCGGATGCCGGGGACGCTGACGATCGCGCCGATGCTGACGACGGGATTGCTCGGTGCGAGCAGGACGATGTCGGCGTCTGCGATCGCTTCGGCCACCCCCGGTGCTGGCGCGGTGTCGTCGGACCCGACCTGTGCGAACCCGAACGTCGGGATCTGCGCACGATGGCGAACCCACCACTCCTGGAAATGGATCGCGACGCGCTCGCCTTCGCGCCCATCGGGTTTGGAGACGACGACGTGTGTCTCGTGACGTTCGTCGGTGGCGGGAAGAAGTCGCACGCCGGGCTGCCAACGCCGACACAGCGCGGCGGTGACATCGGAGAGCCGGTATCCGGCGTCGAGCATCTGGGTGCGGATCAGATGTGTCGCCAGATCGCGGTCGCCGAGTCCGAACCAGTCGGGATCGGCTCCGTAGGCGGCCAGTTCCTCCTTGGCGTGCCACGACTCGTCGGCTCGACCCCAACTGCGCTCCGGGTCGATTCCGCCGCCGAGCGTGTACATACAGGTGTCGAGATCGGGACAGATGCGCACGCCGTGCATCCATGCGTCGTCACCGACGTTGACCACCGCGGTGATCTCGTTTCCGCTGCTCGACGCCGCGTCGCCCGCGGCGTCGGGAAACGGCGTCGGACCGAGCAGTTCGCGAACTCCGGACAAAAATCGTGCGCCGCCGACACCGCCGACGAGTACCGTCACCTTCACAACGACCCACTCTAGTGAGTCCGGATCGAATCGATATCATGGACCACGACGCTGCGCCCGCCATTCGCGTCCGATGTGACATTGATGTGTCCCCGCAACACAACTCGTGTCTTACGGGGAGTTTTTGTCAGTCGATGGTATTAAGGAATATTTCGATTCAACTTGACCGGACACGTCTCTGGCGTGTCTAATCACATCAGTGTCATTTCTGGTTCGAGATCGAGAATCGGTGCATCGCAACGAAGTTCGATCACGTGTTCGAATTCAGAAAGGTTGATCCGACACCGTGGTGGTGCCAGGTCGCGCCGGACACTTGGTGAAGATCGAGAATGTACGGGTATGAGTGGTGGTGTGGCACCGATGCCGCGCCGCCGTGACGACAGAGAACAACGACTTCCCAGGCAGGAGGCGCCGACGATGGCATTCGACAACGCGATCGGCAATCCCCTTGAACCACACGGACATTCAGAGATCGCGTCCCCGTTGAGTGGGGATGCGAATTACACAACCCTTGGGCCCGTTGATGATTCATTCATCGGGACACCTGAGATCGGGACACCTGAGGTGTCACTCGGCGCTGACGAGAACTCGCAGCGGCGCCATCTTTCCTTGGTGCCCAACGACTTCGAGGCCCTGTTCGACGAGATCGAAGACCAATGGCAAGATCGCGCGCTGTGCGCGCAGACCGATCCGGAGGCCTTCTTCCCGGAGAAGGGTGGCTCCACCCGCGAGGCGAAGCGCATCTGCCAGGGCTGCGAGGTGAAGGCCGAGTGCCTCGAGTACGCCTTGCACAATGACGAGCGTTTCGGAATCTGGGGCGGACTGTCCGAGCGTGAGCGTCGACGCCTCAAGCGCGGCATTATCTGACGCCTACTCGGGTCCCCGGTCGATGATGTCCTCGTCGAGTCCGAGGTGTGTCGCGACCTGCTGTACCAAGACCTCGTGAACGAGGTCGAGTAGGTCCTCGCCCTTCTTCGCCCTGCTCTCCAGTGGCCGGCGGAAGAGGATGATCTGCGCCCTGGTCGGCGCTCCGTGTACATCGACCCCCGCGGGCATCAACCGCGCAAGCGGAACGGCACCGTCGGCTGTCACCTCGTCGGGCCACTGCACGGTTTCCGGGTCACGCGGGAGAAGACGTGGGATCTCGTCGACGGCGATGTCGAGTGCCGAGAGTTGATCGTGCCAACGTGCATCTATCTCCGCGAACGCCTCGAGGACGACCGTGTCGAATTCGTCCGACTTACTACGCCACGCCGGCACACCCTGGGGCAGCAGCGGTGAGCGCAGACCCCGGCCTCGTCGGTCGCGACGTGCTCGACGCGCCGCGCGGACGGCCGAGAGCCGCATATCGGACACCCGGTTCTCCGAGGAGCGCACCGGCGAACCCTGGCTTCGATCGCGCGTGGCGCGCCGCCGTTCGATACGCATGCCGAGATTGTAAGTCTCCACCGTCCGCTGTCGCGTCGGAGATGCGTGCCGCGTGTCGGACCCCGGGCTGCGTGTCCGACTCCGCGCCGCGTGTCGCCTCACCGTTCGCCGGGGCGTGGGACTAACCTTTCTGCTGTGAAGCTTCCCCGACAATGCTGCCGCCCGGCTTGCTCCCGGTCGGCGGTGGCGACCCTGACCTTTGTGTACGCCGAGTCGACGGCGGTCATCGGTCCTCTCGCCACGTCGGATGAGCCGCATTCGTGGGATCTGTGCGACGAGCACGCGCGCCGCATCACTGTGCCGCGCGGGTGGGAGATGCTGCGCAGTAAGCGGGGATTCTCGGCGCCGGTCGCCGAAGACTACGAACTGACCGCCCTCGCCGAGGCCGTGCGCGAGGTCGGTGGGCGTGAGGTCGGTGCACGCGGAATCGCAGGTGCTGTGGGACGCGCGCCCGGTTTCGACCAGGAGGCGTTCGACGACGTTCACGCAGGCCGTCATCGTGCGGGTACGTCGACGACCGACGTGCGCTCGGGTCCCGATGTGCGTTCCGGGGCCGACGCTGCTCGCCGAAGCGGAGCGGTGAAGCCGCGCCCCGGCAGGCGTGGGCATCTTCGTGTGTTGCCCGACCCGGTCGACTGATGCGCCCGCGAGATCTGGTGGATCAGAATATGGCTGTGTGTGGGCAGCGACGCCATGCGTCGCTAGGCTGACCCTATGCGTACAGATGCCGCCGACCTCGATGATGTCGACGATCTGATTGCAGGCGACTCCGAGGGTCTGCTGCAGGCGGCGGCGTTGACGGGTGCGCAGGTGCGTGCCGTTGCCGAGGCCATGCGTGAGGGCGTCCTCGAACCGTTGGCGGCGCTGCGGCCCCGAAGTGTTGTCATCGTGCACGGCGTGTCGAGCGTTGCCCGCGACGCCGTCGCGCTCGTCGTGGCCTGCGTCGCCACCCGCGTCGATGTGCCGATCGTCTCCGCGCCCGCCCTGCCGGGCTGGGTCGGTCCACTCGATGTGGTTGTCGTCGCGGGCGACGACGCGGCCGACATGGCACTCGCGGATGCCGCGGCACGGGCGCAGCGTCGACGCGCAGAAGTCGTCGTCGCAGCACCCATCGAGGGGCCGTTGCGAGATGCTCTGGGCGGCAGCGGAATTGACCTTTCACCTCGTCTTCGCGTCGATCCGCGGTTCCGATTCGCGGCGTACGTCGCGGCGCTGTTGGCGGTATTCGCATCACTCTCCGATGTGCGGTTCACCGGTCCGGTGCCGCTCGTGGGCGACATTGCCGACGCACTCGACGACGAGGCGGCGACAGATCATCCCGCCCGCGAGACGTTTCACAACCGCGCCAAACTGCTGGCAGCTCGACTGGCAGATCGTCGAGTCGTATGGACGGGCGACAGTCCGGCTGCGTCGGTGGTCGCCGCACGGAACGCCAAGTCACTTCTCGCGTTGTCCGGAAAGGTCTGCGCCACAGCCGATATCGATGCCGTCGCGAGTATTTCGCTGCAGTCGTGGAGTACTTCGGGCGCGTCCGCCGTCGACTCGATCTTCCACGACCCCCAGATCGACGGTCCATTGGCAGCCGAACCGCCGCGCGTGCTCGCGGTCACGACGGCGTCGAGGCAATGGTTCGCCGAGCGCAGGATCGTCGGTATTCCGGATGCGGAAGCGGTGTTCGGCGACGTCGACGATGCCGATCCCGCGGCGCACCTGGCTGGGCCTGTCGGGCCGGAGGACCTCGCAGACGGACCCGCCGACCTCGTCGGCTATGTGCTTCTCGCGTTACGCGTCGACATCGCCGCGGTGTATCTGCGCCTGACCGGAATCGGAGACTGATGAAACTGCTGGACGGAGTGGTCCGCCCGTACGCCTGGGGGTCGCGAACGGCTATCGCGTCGCTGCGACAGAAGCCGGTTCCCTCGCCGCATCCGGAGGCGGAACTCTGGTTCGGCGCACACACCGAGGGGCCTGCGACGGTCCTCGGCAGCGACGGCGAGCCCGAAGGCACGCTGCTCGACGTCATCGACGACGATCCGCAGCAGGCACTCGGTGCTGCGACAACGGATCGTTTCGGCGATCGACTTCCTTTCTTGCTCAAGGTACTTGCCGCTGACGAACCGTTGTCGCTGCAGGCTCATCCCAGTGCTGAGCAGGCCCGTGAAGGGTTCGCGCGCGAAGAGGCCGCAGGGATTCCCATCGATGCGCCGACGCGCAACTACAAGGACGCCTCGCACAAGCCGGAGCTGATCGTCGCGATCTCCGAGTTCGACGCGTTGGCGGGTTTTCGTGACCCCGCGCAGACGATCGACTTGCTGCGCGAACTGCAGGTCTCAGAACTCGACCCCTATCTCGGGATGCTGGCGGGCCAACCGGATGCCGAAGGGTTGCGCGCGGTGTTCACCACGTGGCTCACCCTGCCGGAATCGCGGTTGCGCACCCTCGTTCCCGCCGTCCTCACCGGAGCGGTCGACGCGCTGAACGCGGGATCGCGGTTCGGCCCGGAGCTGCGTACGGCGCTCGAGCTCGGCGAGATCTACCCCAACGACCCGGGGGTACTCGCGTCGTTGTTGCTCAACAGGATTCACCTGTCGCCAACCGAAGGGCTGTACCTGCCTGCCGGGGTGCTCCACGCCTACCTGAGCGGCACCGGTGTGGAGATCATGGCCAACTCCGACAATGTGCTCCGCGGCGGCCTGACCCCCAAGCACATCGATGTGCCCGAGCTGTTGCGTGTTCTCGACTTCACCCCGGTCGACGCCGACGATCTCAAGCCGCGCGTCCGCACGGTCGGCACCGAGCGGATCTATCTGACGCCCGCGCCCGAATTCCGGCTCTCGCGTGTCGAGTTGGAGGGCACGGGTCTGCACCAGCCGTCGTCGATCTGCTTCGACATGCCCGGTCCGCAGATCCTTGCCGCGCTCGGGGGAACCATCGAGGCGCGGCTACCGGGCGACACGCCGCTGTCGGTCTCGTCGGGCTACGCGGCGTGGATTCCCGATGGTGACCCCGACGTCGTCGTGCGTGCGTCGTCGAGTCGGGCACTGTTCTTTCGCGCACGAGTTCCGGTCAACGATCCAGCAGGGTCGGCGTCAGAGAAATAGCGCGTCAGAGAAACAGATCTGTCACACAGAAGCTGTTGTCAGACGAGTAGTCCAAATCGGTCGGGACGCCTGGGGTAGGGCATCGGCTGCTCTGCCGGCTGGTCGCTGAACCGCGACTCCTCGGGAGTCGCGACCATCGTGACCCGGACGCAGGCATCAGCCGTTCGCAGCGTCACGTCGTGCGGCCGTGTGGGATCTTGCCTCACTTCGACCGCAGTCACTTCCATTGCGGTGGTGGAGGATTCGTCGACTGTCGCCTGATTGTTGGTGACGACGATTCGTGTCGTACCTGCTGAGACGGAGCGCGGTGCGACACCGTCGAAGAGGTGAATCCGCCCGCCGCCGTCGAGGTCGCCGTGGGGGTCGGCGAAACTCAGAACGTGATGATCGCCGACGCGCGCCACGAGGTGTTGCCACCCGTCCGGACGCGAGGTGTGCACCGTGACTGCGCCGCCGGTCGCGATGATCCGCAGCACGATCTGTGCGGCAAGGCGCGCATCGCCGATCAGGGCGACCTCTGATATGCCGGGGCCGAACAGTCGCGACGTGACCGCACGACCGGTGTGGTCGGCGCCGATCAACTGACCGCAGCCGCTGACCGGTATCCGGAGAGTGTCGAGCAATGCGTCGGCCTGTGCGCCCGACGTCGCGTGCGGTCCGCGGTGCATCCGATGCGCGGCGGCATAGGGGAGTGACGCCGTGAGGGCGTCGAACTGCCGTCCATCGAGCGGTGTGGCACCTGTTGGCCAGGTGTCGACGACGCGTCCGGCGTCCGGGGCGTCGTCGACGCGCATCAGCGCGCGCACCCGGAGCTTGCCGTCCTGTCCGTGGGACAGGGTGAGGGTGATCGTTGTCGCGAGCGCCCCGGGGCATGCGGTGCCGAAGAGTCGCGGTAGGTCGCGGGGATCGATCGCCGCGGTGCGGAAACGGACTCGTCCCGCTGTGACCTGCGACCACTCTTCGGTCATCGAGTCCGGATCCGAGCCATGAGTCAATTGCTCTGTGAGCGCACGCATCTCGGTAGCGTTGAGCGGAGTGGCGACGAGCCCGCATTCGCGGAGTCGGCGCGCAACCCGTCGCGTGGTGATGGTCGCGGTGCGCAGGGCCCCGGTCGCGCCTCCGCCGCGGCGGGCAACCGCGTTCGGGCATTGCGTCGGATCGAGTCGTAGGACGACGAAGGTGCTGCGGTGCGTCGTCGCGGGAAGTGGGCCGAGGATGCGTTCGTAGATCGCGGCCGCCTGTCCGACGCCGCCGACCCGTACGCCGTGGCTGATCACGTCGATCGACGAGAGCGGAATGTCGAAGGGGTCGATGCACCCGGCGAGGGTCGCCAGCGGTAGTTCCGGTTCGGCCGTCTCGCATCCGAATGGGGACAGGAACGTCGGGGTGCAGCGTGCGGGGGAGATCCTCAGGACGGTGATCATCGTGCCGCCTGCCCAGCGGACACCGATGGGGCCATCCTCTGCGCGCACATTCAGAGAGGAGGCGCGCGGCCTGCGACCTGATGTGGGTACGTCGAATGGTGCGGGTGCGAGCTCGGCGACACGACGCCGTGCCCGGGACCAGTAGAAGCCGAGTCGACGGATCATGTTGTCCGCCAGAGAATGTCGACCGGCGATCGGTACGAGTGTCACCGCCATGAGCGCCGCCGCGCCGAGTGCGACGACCCCCGCTCGGCCGCCCGCGGCCCACCAGCCGATGAACCCGGCGGCCAACAGCGCCTCGATCCCGACCAGCGTCGCGAATCCGGGCAGCCGTGAGCGCGTGGACGGCCCCGTCTCGAACGCCATGTGGTTGCTCCCTCTCCCCGAACCTGTACCAGCCCGTGTGCCGGCCGCCGCGCACACGTATCACCCAGTAGTAGAGCGTTTTCCGAGCCCGCGCGCGTCGAATCGGATGTTGTCCACAGCCGAAGACGTGATGCCGGATTGCCGGTTTTGTGCGTGTCCGGTTCGGTTAGGCTACTACCGCGCCGGTCAGCCGTCGTGATGTTGCGCAGTGATGTTGCGCAGGCCAGGTGTCACGCGAGAAGTGCCCTGACACAGGCGGTGCCACTACAGCGCGTGGGGAACGATGTTGGGGGAGGGGGAGTATGGCGCGTCAACTGACAACCCGAGCGCAGGTCAACGGCTACAGATTTCTGCTGCGCCGTCTCGATCACGCGCTGATTCGTCGAGACGTGCGGATGTTGCATGACCCGATGCGCTCACAGGGACGTGCCCTGGCGGTCGGGGCGGTGCTCGGCGTACTCGTGCTCGCAGGTTTCGCGGTGTGGGGCCTTGTCAGTCCGCAAGGCTCCGTGGGCAAGTCGACCATCGTCGCGGCGAAGACCGGTGGCACCTACGTCGTCATCGACGGCACCATGCACCCCGTGCTCAACCTGGCGTCGGCACGACTCATCACGGGTAGCGACGAGAAGCCTGCGTCGGCGTCGGAGAAGAAGCTTGCCCGATACCCGCGCGGTCCTCTCCTCGGTATCCCCGGTGCGCCGTCGGCGCTGCCGGTCTCGAGTGTTTCCGCGTGGACGGTGTGCGACAGTTCCGATGCGAGTGCGGCCGATGGCGCGTCGGGGGTCGGGGCGGGTTCGGTCGGCGCGCGCAGCGGAGCGCTGACGGTCGTCGCAGGCGAACCGGAACTCGGGGCCGACATCCGTGCCGCGAACGCCGACGATGCCCTGTACGTGACCGATGGTGCCGGGGTGTTCCTGATCTACCAGCTCGACCGCGACGGACACCCGACACCTGTTCGCGCGCAGGTGGATACGACCAGCGTTCCGGTGCTGCGGGCGCTGGGACTGGAGGGTCGGACGCCGCGGCCGATCAGTCGCGGGTTGCTCAACACTTTTCCCGAGGTCGACCCGTTGACGTTGCCGGACATCGCGGGTGAGGGTGGCGTGAGTTCACTGTCGGTCGGTTCACTGGCCGGCGGTGGAGCACGTGTCGGTTCGGTCATCAAGACGACAGCAGCCAATGGCGTCGCAGGCTATTACGTGGTGCTGCGCAGCGGTGTTCAACCCATCAGCGCGGCCGCGGCCGAGATTCTGCGTCTCGCTGAGCGTGACGACGCCGCGCCCGTGGCGACCGTCGCGCCAGGCGTAGTCGCCGCTAGTCCGATGCGTGACGAGCTGCCCATTGCCGACTTCCCCACGACGACACCGCATCTCGTCACAGCCGGCGAGGGTACGGTGTGCCGGGCGTGGGCGCGCGGCGCCGATGCGGCTCGGACAACGCTGCTCGTCGGCGATACCCTGCCGCTGCCCGGCGGTGCTAGACCGGTCCGTGTCGCGAGTGCCGACGGGTCGGGCCCCGGCGTCGACCAGGTGTACGTGCGACCGGGCTCGGGCGCCTATGTCCAGGTGACCGGAAACGAATCAGATAGTGCACGTGCGGAATCGAGGTTCTACGTCGCCGATACCGGTGTGCGGTACGGCGTGCCGGACGCGAAGACGGGGTCGGTCCTGCGACTCGGCGTATCGCCGACGCCCGCTCCGTGGGATGTGATCTCGCTGCTCGTCGCGGGGCCCACGCTCTCGCGTGAGAACGCGCTCGTCGCGCACGACGGCATGGGTGCCGATCCGGCAGGTATCGCTGTCAACCCGCCGGAGAGCGCGCAGCAGACAGGCGGTTAGCGCGGGCAGCGGTTATCCCGGTTACCCGCTACCGCCGGCTGCTCAGGTGACCGGACCGCCGACGATGTTGCCGACGATGCCCCGAATGATGTTGGTGCCGTCCTCTTCTCGGAGTTCGGAGTACCACTGCGCCGTCTTCTCGGGGTCTTTCGCATGTGTCACGTCGCAGCGCTTGCGCGCACGGAGGACAAGGTCCCCCGCGCGCTCGGCGCGCGCGGCCTGGTAGTCGGCGAGCGCGGCGTACACGTCGTCGGGGTGATCGCGGAAGGCGAACTGCAGTGCCACAGCGTCTTCCATCGCCGAACAGCCGCCCTGCCCGATGTCGGGAGTGGTGTTGTGCGCGGCGTCGCCGAGTACCGCCACGCGGCCCTTGACCCAGGTGTCGAACGGGTCGAGGTCGAGGATCTCGACGCGGTTCGTCGTTGCGGGATCGAGCTTCTCGATGAGCGTCTGCACCCCGGGCGCCCAGCCGTCGAACTCCTTGGTGAGTACCTCGCGGGCGGTTCCCCGCTCGAAGGGCTGTCCCTCGGGCATCGGGACGTCGAAGAAGAAGTAGAAGCGGTCGCCCGCCACCGGCATCACCGAAACCCGTTTGCCGTCACCGACATACGTCGTCCACTCGGTTGACGGGCCGATGGCCGGATCGGTGGCGACGAGGCCGTTGAAGTTGACGTAGCCCGCGTAGCGTCGGGTGACCGGGCCGCCCAGAACGTATTCGCGGGTCAGTGATTTCGCGCCGTCGGCGCCGATCACGATGTCGCCGCTGACGCTGGTTCCGTCGGCGAATTGCACTGTGGCAGCGTCGGGTCCGTCCTCGACGGAGACCATCTTCATACCGAAGTTGATGTCGTCGAATCCGTAGGCGTTCATGAGCATGAGCTGCAACTCGGCCCGCGCGATGGGGTAGGGGCGTTGGCCGACCTCGTCGATCAGCGGCTGCATGCTGAACCGGCACATGGTCTCGCCCGTGTGGCCGTCAACGTAGCTCATGGTGTCGACGATGCCTCCGAGCGCCGCGGTCTCTTCCTCGAGTCCGAGGTGATTGAGGCATTTGACGCCGTTGGACCACACCGAGATAGCGGCACCGACCGGCTTGTTCTCGGTCACCTGCTCATAGACCGCGACGTCGAATCCGAGTTGTTTCAGGGCGATAGCCGCGCTCATGCCGCCCATGCCCGCACCGATGATGACTGCCTTCACGTTGTCTTCCCTTCCACCATGAACAGGCTAGGGCCGATCGTGGCGTCGCGCGCGGCGAGGTCGATTGTGCGCCGGGCGTGCGATCGTCAGTTGCGCGACAAGCCGTCGACCATCGAGGTCACCATGGTGCGCCACTGCGTGATGATCGTCTCGAGGTCGAGACCGACAATCTCGGTCAGGTGTTTGACGGCGGTGGCACCGAGCGGGGTCAGCAGGGCGATTGCCGTCACCTCGACCGGATCCGGGAAACCCAACTGCCGCAGCAGGATCTGGACATGAAGGCTCGACGCCTGGGACACGGGGTGACTCCAGAACTCGGTGCCGGGTAGGTCTGCCTCGAGCAGGATGTCGAGGTGCGCCGCGTTCATCTTCAACCGCGCGGCGCCGTAGGCGAGGAGGCGGTCGAGGGGATCGGCGCCCGGTCCGAGTGGCGCGGGGCCCGAGAGATAGGACTGCTGTAGCTCCGATTCGGAGTGGTCGAGGAGGGCGAACATCAACCCGGTTCGGCTACCGAACCGTCGGAACACGGTGCCCTTGCCGACGCCTGCCTCGCGCGCGACCGCATCCATGGTGACCGCGGCGGCGCCGTGATTGTCGATCAGGTTTTTCGCTGCGGCCAGCAGCAATCGCCTATTACGTGCCGCGTCAGCGCGTTCGACGCTGTCGGGTTGGGTCAACTGCAGTGACCGTGGTCCTCCCTCGACCTCTTTACGCATGTGATGAGCCTAACGGTTGACGGATCCGCGCTGCGGAGCAATCTCGGTGGAACAAATCGGACCGCGGTCCGGTTTTACCCAGCAAGTGTAACGCCATAAAAAGGAGAAGTCTCGTGCCAGATCACGACATCACAGCACAGAACGCCAACGTCACCGTCGCCGTGTTGGTCGGCAGCCTGAGGTCGGCGTCGATCAACAAGCAGCTCGCCGAATCCGTGGTTCGCAATGCCCCCGCCGGTATCGAATTCTCGGTGGTCGAGAACATCGGTCGTGTGCCGTTCTACAACGAAGACGTCGACCACGCGCCGGGTTCGACCGACGGCGTACTCGATCCCGAGGTCGTCGCGCTTCGGGAGCGGGTGGCCGCGGCTGATGCCGTGTTGATCGTCACGCCCGAGTACAACGGTTCGGCCCCCGCGGTGTTGAAGAACGCCATCGACTGGTTGTCCCGCCCGTACGGAGCGGGTGCGCTGACCGGCAAGCCGGTCGGTGTCATCGGGGTCGCGCTTGGCCGTTTCGGAGGCACGTGGTCGCGTGAGGACATCCGCAAGTCGGTGAAGATCGCGGGCGGACAGGTCGTCGAGGAGGTGGAGTTCGGAGTGTCCGGAAGCCAGCTCGACGACTCGGGCCGACTTCCCGCCGAGGTCATCGACGGAGCCGTCGACGCCGTGCGCGTACTGGGATCCGAGGTTGCGGTATCGGTATGAGGTAGCGATCGGTGAGGGTCTGTTGCGGCCGCCCGTGTCGGAAGAATCACAAATGTGTGAGTCCCGACCAGGGCGGCCGCTGCATTTGGCGGGACGACACGCCGGAGTTCACGATCGTGTAGGCCTGCGACCTGCGACTTTCATCGATGTGATTACAAGCTCTAGTGGTGCAACCAAATGTCAGACACAAGGTGTAGTGTTTGGAACACCAGCAAGGCCGACGACGAGGATCGCTTGTAACCCTCCGAGGCGGCGGTGAGGTCGGTGACCCAGATCACTATCTTCACTCTGGAGAACCACCTGAGGCAGTACGACGTCACCACGACCGAGGAGCAATCTGATGGCCATCACCGTCTACACCAAGCCGGCCTGCGTGCAGTGCAATGCCACCTACAAGGCTCTCGACAAGCAGGGCATCGAGTACGAGGTCGTCGACATCACCCAGGATGCAGACGCTCGCGATTACGTCATGGCTCTCGGCTACCTGCAGGCGCCTGTTGTCGTCGCCGACGACGAGCACTGGTCGGGCTTCCGTCTCGACCGCATCAAAGCATTGGCAACACGCGCAGCCTGAAGCCTTCGCATCACGATCCGAAGGGGAAGCCGGATCGAATGTCTCTCACAACATCATCTTTTGAATCACCATCTCTCACGTCACAGCCGTCTCGAACGTCTCCGTCTCTCGAGTCACCACTGATCGTCTATTTCTCATCGGTGTCGGAGAACACTCATCGGTTCGTCGAGAAGCTGGGAATGCGCGCCGCGCGTATCCCGGTTCTCGACGGCGAGCGGTCCGGGGGTGCGGTATTCGAGGTCGACGAACCCTACGTCCTGATCTGTCCTACCTACGGCGGCGGCAAACCGTCGTCGACGGGAGGCAACGGCTTCGTGCCGAAGCAGGTCATCAAGTTCCTGAACAACACACACAATCGTTCGCTGATCCGTGGCGTCATTGCCGCGGGGAACACGAACTTCGGCGAGGAGTACTGTCTCGCCGGCGACATCATCTCGCGTAAGTGCTCGGTTCCGTATCTCTACCGGTTCGAGCTCATGGGCACTTCTGACGACGTCGACCGCGTCCGTAGCGGTCTGGCCGACTTCTCGCGCAGCGACGCCTTCGTCGATCCCGAGACGGCAGCCAACGTCCGAGCCTGAGTGTCGGTACCGCCCGCTATCGTCTCGACCATCCGGCAACCCTTCCATCACCTCCACACGCACCCCACACTCCGAGGAGTCTCTTCGTGTCGCCTACCGCATCCGTCTCGGAATCCACAGTCCCGGACACCACCACGTCGGCGAGTGTGTCGGGCGTGCACGCCGGCCCGGCCGATCACGATCCGGGTGAGCTCGACTACCACGCGCTCAACGCGATGTTGAACCTGTACGACGTCGACGGGAAGATCCAGTTCGAGAAGGACCGTGAAGCTGCACATCAGTACTTCCTGCAGCACGTCAACCAGAACACTGTGTTCTTCCACGATCTCGACGAGAAGCTCGACTACCTCCTCGAGGAGAACTACTACGAGCCGGAGGTTCTCGCCAAGTACGACCGCGAGTTCGTGAAGCTGCTCTTCGGTCACGCCTACGGCAAGAAGTTCCGTTTCCCGACGTTCCTCGGAGCGTTCAAGTACTACACCAGCTACACGCTCAAGACGTTCGACGGAAAGCGCTACCTCGAGCGTTTCGAGGATCGTGTGTGCATGGTCGCGCTGACGCTTGCCGACGGCGATACGTCGCTGGCACGTGCGCTGGTCGACGAGATCATCGAGGGCCGATTCCAGCCTGCGACACCCACGTTCCTCAACTCGGGAAAGAAGCAGCGCGGTGAGCCGGTGAGTTGCTTCCTGCTTCGCATCGAAGACAACATGGAATCCATTGGGCGAGCGATCAATTCGGCGCTGCAACTGTCCAAGCGGGGTGGTGGTGTCGCGCTGCTGCTCAGCAATATCCGTGAGCACGGCGCGCCGATCAAGAAGATCGAGAACCAGAGCTCGGGTGTCATTCCGATCATGAAGCTGCTCGAGGACTCGTTCTCGTATGCCAATCAGCTCGGCGCACGGCAGGGTGCCGGCGCGGTGTACCTGCACGCACATCACCCCGACATCTACCGCTTCCTCGACACCAAGCGTGAGAACGCCGACGAGAAGATCCGCATCAAGACGCTGAGCCTCGGTGTGGTCATCCCCGACATCACCTTCCAGCTCGCCAAGAACAACGACGACATGTACCTGTTCAGCCCGTACGACGTCGAGCGTGTCTACGGGGTGCCGTTCGCCGACATCAACGTGACGGACAAGTACCACGAGATGGTCGAGGACCGTCGGATTCGCAAGACCAAGATCAAGGCGCGTGAGTTCTTCCAGACCCTCGCCGAGCTGCAGTTCGAGTCGGGTTACCCCTACATCATGTTCGAGGACACGGTGAACCGGGCGAACCCGATCGACGGAAAGATCACCCACTCCAACCTGTGCTCGGAGATCCTGCAGGTCTCGACGCCTTCGACCTACAACGACGACCTCTCGTATTCCCATGTGGGCAAAGACATCTCGTGCAACCTGGGTTCACTCAACATCGCCAAGACCATGGATTCCCCCGATATCGGGCAGACGATCGACACGGCCATCCGTGGCCTGACCGCGGTGAGCGACCAGACGGCGATCACCTCGGTGCCCTCGATCGAGAAGGGCAACAACGATTCGCATGCCATCGGCCTCGGCCAGATGAACCTGCACGGTTACCTCGCACGCGAGCGCATCTTCTACGGCAGCGACGAGGGCATCGATTTCACGAACATGTACTTCTACACGGTGCTGTTCCACGCATTGCGGGCGTCGAATGCGATTGCGCGCGAACGCGGTAGGTCGTTCGCGGGCTTCGAGAAGTCCACGTATGCCAGCGGCGAGTTCTTCGACAAGTACACCGATCAGGCGTGGGAGCCCGCGACCGACCGTGTGCGGGAGTTGTTCGCCGAGGCCGAGATCGACCTCCCGACGCAAGAGGACTGGCGTGAGCTGAAGGCTGCAGTGGCGCGCGACGGCATCTACAACCAGAACCTGCAGGCGGTGCCCCCGACCGGATCGATCAGCTACATCAACCACTCGACGAGCTCGATCCACCCGGTCGCGGCGAAGATCGAGATCCGTAAGGAAGGCAAGATCGGCCGCGTCTACTACCCGGCGCCGTACATGACGAACGACAACCTGGACTACTACCAGGATGCGTACGAGATCGGCTACGAGAAGATCATCGACACCTACGCCGCCGCGACCCAACACGTCGACCAGGGGTTGAGTCTGACGCTGTTCTTCAAGGACACCGCCTCCACGCGCGACGTCAACAAGGCGCAGATCTACGCCTGGCGCAAAGGGATCAAGACGCTCTACTACATCCGCCTGCGTCAGATCGCACTGGAGGGTACCGAGGTAGAGGGCTGCGTCAGCTGCATGCTGTAACCACCACACCCCGCACACCTCCCAACCGTCAACACCGCCCCAGGAGGCGACCATCATGACCGCAGGCACGCACAGTCCCGCAGACGGCGCACCCATCAAGCTGGTGAGCCGGGTCTCGGCCATCAACTGGAACCGAGTGCCCGACGAGAAGGACGCGGAGGTGTGGGACCGCCTGACCGGCAATTTCTGGTTGCCCGAGAAGGTTCCTGTCTCCAACGACATCCCATCGTGGAACACGTTGACCGAGTACGAGAAACAGCTCACGATGCGTGTCTTCACGGGCCTCACGCTGCTCGACACCATCCAGGGCACCGTCGGTGCCGTGTCGCTGATCCCGGATGCGACCACACCGCACGAGGAAGCGGTGCTGACCAACATCGCGTTCATGGAGTCGGTGCACGCGAAGAGCTACAGTTCGATCTTCTCCACCCTGTGTTCCACCAAGGAGATCGACGAGGCGTTCCGGTGGTCGGAGGAGAACGAGCAACTGCAGCGCAAGGCGCAGATCGTCATGGACTACTACCGTGGCGACGATCCGCTCAAGCGCAAGGTCGCCTCGACGCTGCTCGAGTCGTTCCTCTTCTACTCCGGCTTCTACCTCCCGATGTACTGGTCGAGTCGGGCCAAGCTCACCAACACCGCCGACCTCATCCGGCTGATCATCCGCGACGAGGCCGTGCACGGCTACTACATCGGCTACAAGTATCAGCGCGGCTTGGAGACGCAGACCCCGGAGCGTCGCCAGGAGCTCAAGGACTACACCTTCGAGTTGTTGTTCGACCTGTACGACAACGAATCCGACTACACCGAGGCGCTCTACGACGAGGTCGGGCTCACCGAGGATGTCAAGAAGTTCCTGCGCTACAACGCGAACAAGGCGTTGATGAATCTCGGCTACGAGGCGATGTTCCCGCGCGACGACATCGACGTGAATCCCGCGATCCTGTCGGCGCTGTCGCCCAACGCCGACGAGAACCACGACTTCTTCTCCGGTTCGGGTAGCTCGTATGTCATCGGCAAGGCGGTCAACACCGAGGACGAGGACTGGGACTTCTGACACCCTGATCTGGCTGACGGTCCACAAAGACCGGTGAGAGGCTCGGATCTGCAGTTTCTGCAGATCCGGGCCTCTTGTCGTGGCGTGCGCTGCGGGTTGCCCTGGCCTCAGGGCAGGTAGGCGGCGAGCAGTCTGTCCAGCGCCAGATGGGACTGCTCGCGTGCCAGGTCGGTGTCGGCGTGCTGCGCCGTCCACAGCGCCGCTTCGTTCATCGCACCGGAGAGTTGTGCGGTGGATGCATCGAGAAGGTCTTCGGCGACTCCGACGTCGCGGAGCGCCTCGCGCAGGTGCGTTGCCGAGTTCGCAGCGTCGAGCCGGCGCCATTCCTGCCAGCCGATCACCGCGGGGGCATCGATGAGCAGGATGCGTACGGCGGAACCGTACGTGATCGCATCGAGGAATGCGTGTGATCCTGCCCGGAGTTGCTCGCTCGGCTGCGGGCCCGCTTCGTGCGCCGCCGCGACGACAGCCCGCGCGACGTCGGACTGGAGCGCAGCGGCGACCGCGCCGAACAACCCGGCCTTGTTTCGATAGTGGTGGTAGACGGCTCCTCGCGTCACCCGGGCCTCGCGGGCGACGTCATCGAGGGATACCTCGCTGAAGCCTCGGGTGGCGAAGAGTTCAGTCGCCGAGTCGAGGATGCGTTCGGCCGTCTGGGCGGCGGCGGCCGCGGAAGCACGAGGCATGATCCTCTTTCTTTACGTACAGACAGTATGTAAGCTGATCGCGTTACATTCACATTGTATGTAAAGGAGTGCTCCGTGTCCGTCACCAGCCTGTATCCAGTTCTCATGTCGCGCGATGTCGAGGCAGCGGCGTCGTTCTACCGCGATCTCATCGGCTTCGAGACGACCTTCGAATCCGACTGGTACGTCAGCCTGCGCCTGGGCGACTACGAGTTGGCGATCCTGGCTCACGATCACCCGACGGTCCCCAGCGGATACGGTGAGCTTCCGCGAGGCGTGATCGTGAACCTCGAAGTCGGCGACGTCGACGGCATCCATAGTCGGCTGGTCGGCTCGGCGGGGGTGAATGTGGTGTTGCCTCTTCGCGACGAGGACTTCGGTCAGCGACACTTCATCATTGCCGCACCCGACGGCGTGCTGCTCGACATCATCGCGCCCATTGCCCCCAGCGAGGAGTACGCGGAGGCCTACGTGCAGGCATGAATGCCCGCGGCCGAACAGCGTCTACTCCTGCACCAGCCGGTCGTAGAGGTCGCCGAGTTCGTCGACGGCTTCGGCGATGTCGCCGGGCGCTACCCCGGACGCCCGCAGGGCCGCGCGCAACGCCGTGCCGTCGAGGTCGGTGAGCGGGTTGCCGCGTGGCGGCCGAGGCAGCGGTGGCAGCGGTGCACGTGTTCCGAAGAAGTCGACGGCGCCGAGGTCGTCGTGCTCGGCGTTCCCATTGCGGTCGTTGCTCTCGCCGTTGGTGCCCGACTTGCTCGGCTCGGCGGACTCGTCCGGAGCTGTGCCGCTGTCATTGCCCAGAGCGTCGAGCAGCGACGGCAGGTCGGTGCCCATGACCGTGAACAGCGTGAGTGGGGAGCGGTCGATCTCTGCGGCAACCTCGTAGGCGACGGCCAGCACATGGATGCACCGGACCGACTCGTCGGGACACGTGCACTGCGAGGCGATGTCGGCCGACTCCGTCGGCCCGAGCAGCTCGCCGACGATCGGTGGTTGTTCACCACGCGCAACCGACATCACCTCCGCGACACCGGCGACGCTGCGGAGCAGCGTGGCGACGGTGTCGACGTCGACCGTGCGCATGGAGAGGATCACGTCGAACGGTTCGAGTTGGCTGCCCTCGACCGATGCGGTCACCTGGCCGGGGCGGATGGACAGGCGATGGACGTGGCGGTCGCGAAAGTATCGTCGCGCCTTGCTGATTCGTCGGCTGTCTGCTGACTCGGTGACCGAGCCCGCGCGCTGTGCGCCGGTGGCGTCGGCGATGTCGGTTCTGCCCTCGACAACGTCGACGAAGGCACGCGACCAGCGGGTGACCGCGTAGCCGCGCACCGGGACCGTCCCGCGCCTCATCGCGTGTGCCTCACGTGACTCGACCGCCCGCGTCTCGTGCATGCGTAGGTGTGCTCGGTCATTCGCTGACCGCCTCGTCGCGTAGTCGGAAGAGGTCGAACAGTTCGTCGTCGCCGAGGTCGCCGATCCAGTTCTCGCCTGCCGACACCGTCAGTCGCGACAGCTCGCGCTTCTTGGCGACCATGTCGTCGATGCGTTCCTCCAAGGTGCCGACGCAGACGAATCGTCGGACATGGACTCGTTGGTGTTGACCGATGCGATAGGCGCGATCGGTTGCCTGATCCTCGACGGCGGGGTTCCACCAGCGGTCGACATGCACGACGTGGGTTGCGGCGGTGAGGTTCAATCCGGTACCACCTGCCTTCAGTGTTGCGACGAGGATCGGGGGAGAGCCTGTTGACTCCTGTGTGCGACCGGCGTCTTGCCCTTGAAACTGCGCGACCATCCGGTCGCGTTCGGTGCGGCCGATACCACCGTGCAACAACGGGATCGGAGTGTCGAGCTGCTCGGACAACCATGCCGCCAGCATCTCGCCGAACGCCGCGAACTGCGTGAAGACGAGCGCTTTGTCGCCATCGGCGACGAGTGTCGTCGCGATGTCCCCGAGTAGTTCGAGCTTCCCCGAGCGGTGCCGGTCTCGCCGCATCATGGGTGAACCGTCGCCGAGATAGTGCGCCGGATGGTTGCACACCTGCTTGAGTCGTGTCAGCGCGGCGAGCACGGTCCGCCTGCGCATGGCGCGTTGCTGTTTGTCGCGTAGCGCGACCATCAGATCGTCGATGATCGCGCGGTAAAGCGCCGCCTGTTCGACGGTGAGGTTCGCGCGCACGGTGATCTCGGTCTTCTCCGGGAGATCGCTGATGATCGAGGGATCGGTCTTCTCCCTGCGCAGGATGAACGGTCGGGTGGCGCGGTTGAGTCGTCGAAGTGCGTCAGGATCCCGGTCGCGTTCGATGGGTTCGGCGAACGGCGCCCGGAACGTCGACGCCGAGCCGAGTAGGCCGGGATTCACGAGGTCGATCACGGCTCGCAGGTCCTCGAGGCGGTTCTCGACGGGCGTGCCGGTCAACGCGAGCCGATGACGGGCGGGGATGGCGCGCAACGCTTTTGCGGCAGCTGTTCTGACGTTCTTCACATGCTGCGCCTCGTCGACGACGATGCGCCGCCACCGCTGCGCGGCCAACAGTTCACGATCCCTGGTGGCGATCGCGAAGGTGGTGATGACCACGTCGACATCGGCGATCGTGGACGCGAAGGTGGCGCTGCGTGCGCGATCCGCACCGTGGTGGACGTGAACGCGCAGGCTCGGTGCGAAGTGGTTCAACTCACGAGACCAGTTGCCCACCAACGACATCGGGCACACCACGAGTGTGGGGGCGTGGTCGGTCGGCAAGCCGTCGCGTTCGGCACACAGCAGTGCGATGACCTGGACGGTCTTGCCGAGTCCCATGTCGTCGGCGAGTACGGCTCCGATGCCCAGAGCGCTCAGGTGGGCCAACCACTCGAGCCCGCGCTGCTGATAGGGGCGCAGCACGGCTCGAAGTTCCGGCGGCGCGGGGACCGGCTCGGCTCGCAGCATCGAGCCTGCGGCGACGTCGTCGAGCCAGCCGAGGCCGCGCACGGAACCCACTGGGATGGGGAGGGTGTCGGCGGTGCCGGTCACGAGTCCGAACAGTTCGCCCATGTCGGCGGGTTCGCCGGACGCTCGCAACGCCCGCTGGGTGCGGATGAAGGTGGCGGCACGCGTCAACGCGGCACCCTCCGCACGCATCCACACGCCGCGCACCCGAACGAGATCGCCCTTCTGCCTGGACAATTCGTCGAGATCGGAATCGGTGAGGGTGATGGCATCAGGGCCGTCGCCGAGAGCGAGACGCCACTCGAACTCGCGCATCTCGCGTAACCCGACCATGCGTGCGGGTGCGCCGCCGCCCGACACCGGGGCGGCGCGAAGACCGAGAGACGGCCGCACGTCGGCGATTGTGCGCGGCAGGAGTACGGGGAAACCCGCGTCGGCGAGAAGTGCGGTGCCGGACTCAAGGAGCTGTTCGACGCTGTCGGTCGGCAACAGGAAGTCGAGCGTGTTGCGGTCAGGATCAGCTTTGGCGAGTTCGCCGAACGCGCGGACCGCAGACGCGAGTTCGGTGGTCACCAGGTCGAGCTCGTGTGCGTCGAGGCGGTGTGGCGCAACAGGTTCGGTGTGGCCATCGGGTGCACGGCGGCACACCTGGAGCCTCCACCTCGGATCGGGAGCGGGTTCGTCATCCCATGCACCGAAGGTGTCGTCGGGATCGGGCAGATCGTCGGGTTCGAAGAGCCTGAACACCAGCAGCGACTCGTCCTGCGGTGCGCTGCCCGCCCATTGGCTCCACGCGGTGTGCGCCGCGGGTCTGCGTGCGGAGTTGGGGGCCGCGGCGTCGTCGACCAGCGCCGCGAGTACCGGCGTCGACGGCCGCGCGGGGCCAAGCCGTGCCGCCGAGTCGGCGAGTCGCGCGCGGCATGTGTGGTCGACCAATTCACCCGCGAAGTCGGCGAGCGCCTCCGCTCCGCCGTTGTGGGTGAGGGCGTCCGGTGCCCCGGCGGTGATCACCGTCATCCAACTGCGCCATGCCGCAGTGGGAATCGGTGTCCAGCGAACGACGGTCTCGCCGCCCAGATCAGTGATGACGGGTGCGACCGAACCTGCCGCGACGAACCTGCGCACGCCGTCGAGCATCATCCGGTACCACCGGACGTCGCCCGCCACGGATGTCGAGCGAGATGCGTCGAGCACAGCGACCGCCGATGATGTTCCCAGCGTGATCGCGGCGACGAACTCGCGGCGCCCGGTCGCTGCGATCATTCCGATGTCGCGTCGAAAACGCTTACCTGCCAACAATTGTGCGAGTTCGTCCGGCAGGTTCGCATCGTTGTCAAGCCAGATGGCCATACCGATGCCCGGTCGCCAGAGCGTGTGCCAGCTCGGCGCCTGCGGCGTGCTACGTATTGTCGGCGTGATCGACATTCAGTATCAGCATGGTGCGGACGCGTGGCGAAGACGCGGCAGGGTGGTCGAGACGGAAGGGTGGTCGAGACGGCGGGGTTTCGAGACGGCAGGGTTTCGAGGCGGCGGGGTTTTCGGGCAGGTCGGAGCATCCATAGGGAACGGCGGACATGATTCGAGATTAACTCTCGACCACGACACGGCTGGTCGAGAGTGGTCGAAGCTGCGCGAGGTGACGTCTCACGCGCCACACTGGTTGCATGACCTCTCCGACGGATGCAGCCGACGCTTCCATGCAGGAGTCCGGATCGCCCGGCGCGGACTCGCCGCACTTTCCCTCCCAACCCACCACCGAGAGCGGGCCGGTAACGCAGTCGGCGGCGCTGGCCTCCGGACCGACCGAGTACGCCTCTACAGAAAGCTCGAAGGGTAAGGCGGCGCGCAAGAAGGTGCCGAGAACGTCGCTGGGGGAGTGGGACCCGACCAGACGCGGTCACGACGCGTTGGAAACCATCTTGTCGCAGAACGAGATTCGCGATCAACGACTGCTCCCCATCCGGCATGGGCGGATGGCGGCGTCGCCGTGGACCTATTACCGGGGAGCCGCCGCCGTCATGGCGGCCGATCTCGCGTCGCGACCGAACACCGACATTCACGTCCAGATGTGCGGCGACGCCCACGTGCTGAACTTCGGGATGTGGAACACGCCCGAGCGGACATTGGCCTTTGATCTCCGTGACTTCGACGAGACGTTGCCGGGGCCGTTCGAATGGGACCTGCTGCGCTTTGTCGCGAGTCTCGTCGTGCTCGCCCGTGACAACGGTGTCGACGAGCAGGCGGCAGTCAAGGCGGTACGCGCTGGATTCACCGGCTACCGCGAGTCGATCGCCACCTACGCGAGTTGGCCGATCCTCGACGTGTGGTCGGCAAAGGTCTCTGCGGACGACCTGGCGGGTTACCTGGCCCCGGAGGACGGTGCTCAGTTGGACAAATACCTCACCAAACGCGCTGAGAAACGAAGCAACAGGGGAGCGTCGAAGAAGCTCACCCACCTGGTCGACGGCAGGCGGACCATCACCGAGGACCCGCCCTACCGGGTGCACGCCCTGTCCGACTTCGAGGACGTACTCAACGACGTCCTGGTGAGCTACTACGGCTCTGTCCAGGAGAACATCGCGGCGCTCCTGCGTCGCTTCGATCTCGTCGACCTCGTGCAGCAGGTGGTGGGAGTCGGGAGCGTCGGAATGCGTGTCTATCTCGCCCTCACCGAGGAGCACCAGACCGGCGACCCGCTGTTCTTCCAGATCAAACAGGCCGCGCCGTCGGTGTACGAGAAGTTCCTCGGCCCCAGCGTCTACCCCAATCACGGACAGCGCGTGGTCAACGGGCAACGGCTGATCCAGAGCGCGTCGGACAGCTTTCTCGGATGGTCGACGATCCGCGAATGGGATTTCTACGTCAGGCAGTTCCGTGACGGGAAGGTCATTCCCGACGGCAAGTCCGTTGCGCCACGACTCGCGACCTTCGCCACCGCATGCGGTCACGTTCTCGCTCGTGCCCATGCCCGCAGCGGTGACGCCAGGGCGATCGACGAGTACTTCGGCAAGTCGGACAAGACCCAGGAATCCGTGGTCGGTTTCGCCCAGGCGTATGCCGATCAGACCGAGCGGGACCACGCCCAACTGGTCGCCGCAATCGATGACGGGACCGTCGAATCGGCGCCTGGATGGCCGTGAGTGGCCGTCAGCTCACCTCTGTGAGCCGCCCGGTCGCGACGTCGAAGACGAATCCTCGCAGCGAACTCGTCTTGGTGATGAACGGGCTGTTCCGGATGCGCGCGAGTGACTGCCGGACATCCTCCTCGACGTCGGGGAACGATTCGGCAGCCCACTCGGGCTTCTGACCGATCTCATTCTGGATCTCGCGTTTGAACTCGTCGTCGGTGAACGTCAGCATGCCGCAGTCGGTGTGGTGGATGAGGATGATCTCGGTGGTACCGAGCAGCCGCTGACTGATGGTCAGTGAACGGATCTCGTCGTCGGTGACGACGCCTCCCGCGTTGCGGATGACGTGTGCCTCACCCTCGTTGATGCCGAGCGCGCGGTAGACGTCGAGGCGTGCGTCCATGCACGCGACGACGGCGACGTGCTTGCTCGGCGGCAGGGGCAGCGGGCCGCTGAACGTTGCGGCGTAGGCGTCGTTGTTGGCCAGGTACTCGTCGGTGACAGTCATGGGTCGACCCTTGTCGACGCTGCCCACCGGCGGGAACACTTGCGATCAGTCTGGGTCGATCTCGGTCGGGAATGCGAGCGCGGCGTTCACTGCCACGCGTGCAACAGTTCGACGGCGCGTTCGGCGAGGTTGGCCTGCCAGAATGGCCCGAAACTGATGCGTCCGACGCCGAGCTCGGCGAAGTGCGCCCGTCCGGAATCGGCTGCCGGGTTACCGATCGCGTTGACCGGAAGCGGGAGTTCGGCGGTGAGCGTGCGGTAGACGTCGTCGGTGTGGCGGCCGACGGGATACAAACAACTCGCGCCGGCGTCGGCGCACAGTTGCAGGCGTGCCACTGCGCGTTCGACGCGGTCGGACTCGTCGCCATCGGCGCGGAGGAACAGGTCGGTGCGGGCGTTGATCACCACGGGAACTCCGGCGGCGACGGAGGCCGCCCGCAACTCCCCGATGAGCGCGGCGTGCTCGGAGGCGCTGCGCAGACGCCCACCTTCGGAGTGCACGGTGTCCTCGATGTTGAGCCCGACGGCGCCCACCGAGAGCAGCCCCTCGATCAGCCGGGACGCGCTTTCGCCATACCCCGATTCGACGTCGACCGACACCGGGAGGGCAGTGGCCCCGGTGATCTGCTGGACTCGGGTCAGGAGGTCGTCGAACGTCATACCCTCGTTGTCGGACTTGCCGATCGAGTCGGCGACGGGATGACTGCCCACGGTCAGGCCGGAGAATCCCGCGTCGGCGGCGATCGTCGCCGACCACGCGTCCCAGACGGTGGGAAGCACGACGGGACTGCCGGGTTGGTGCAGCGCGAGCAGAGCCTGCGCCTTGGCGGCCAGAGCGTCGGGTGAGGAGTCAGTAGCTTCCGGAGTTGCCATTGAGTGAACCTTTCACGTCGTTCAGCACTAGCCACGCGGCGGCAAGTCCCGAAGTGCGATACCACACGTCGTCGTCCACGATGAGGACCCGTTTCCAGGTCGGCGCACCCATATCCAGCCAGCGGTCGCTGAGGAGGACCTCTTTGCCGTGTGCGAGACCTGCCGAACCCTCGAAGGAAACATAGATCAGATCGGCGTCGGCGTCCTTGAAGTTCTTGTCGGTGACGACGGTGGTGCCTGCAGAGCGTTGTGACGCCGGCCGCTGCACCCCGACGGTCGAGAGGATCTGACCCGCGAAGCTGTCGGTTCCCGCGATCACTTCGGAGTTGTTGCCGAATCGGACCAACGACACCTGGGAGTGGGCGGCGTCCATACGTTTGCCGGTCTTGCGTGCTTCCGTGTCGAACTCGTCGAGCAGGCGCGGTCCCTGCGACGCCCTGTCGAGTGCGTCGGCGACCTCGGTGAACTGTGTGCGCCAGTCGCCCGACTCGATGGTGGCCACCCTGGTGGACCCGAATGCCTTGGCGGCCGTCGCGGTGTCGGGCGTGGTCAGTACGACGTCGGGTGCTGCGGCGCCGATGGCCGCGGCGTCGGGCGAGGTGCCGATCGTGGGTACCGACGTCAGCTGTGGACCGAGGTAAGCGGGAATGCTGTTGGGCGCAGACGTCACCGCGACGACTTTCGAGCCGATGCCCAGTGCGCAAATCGCGTCGAGGAGCGACGGATCGGTGACCACGATGCGGTCGACGTCCGACTGGGGTTCATCCGACGCCGTCGGAGCGAGGCAGGTCTTGCTGTAATCGCGGTCGGGTGAGACCACGTTGACGTCGGCGATGCGCGTCGTCGAGGTGCTGATGGTCTTGCCGTCGGGCGTGGTCAAGGCCGTGTTGTCGTCGGAGCATCCCGACAAGCCCATCGCGAGCGCACCCGCGATGACGAGGGCGCCGAGGTGGACGCTGACCTTGCGCGTGCGACCTCTACTGACCGCGCTTTGCTTCCCGCCTGACACGCAGATCAACCTAGCACCGCCGCGCGGCCGTCTTTGGTGGCAGACCGTGGAGGTTTGCGTGACGTCTCTGCAGGGACTGGAATTGACCGCGCGACACGTCGTGTCGGCGGCCGAATATGGGCACTGACATGCCCTTTTCGGCTGTACCGGAGAATTTGTACGACAGATCGTAGGACCCACTCGGCCCAGCCGGGGCGAAGGGGCTACGATCGGTAACCAGCGCTCGGTGTGTCATTGCCAGCGGTAGTTTTTCGTTCGTTGCCGTCCCGAGCTCACGGTCGGTTAGAGGAGGATCTGTGACCGCGGTAGACCAGCCCACAACCCAGGTTGTGCCAGCGCGCCCGTACCCTGCGCGCTATCAGCCCAAGGGTTCTTTCATCTACAAGCTGATCACCACGACCGATCACAAGTTGATCGGCATGATGTACATCACCGCCTGCTTCGCGTTCTTCCTGATCGGTGGCCTGATGGCGCTGCTCATGCGCGCCGAGTTGGCTCATCCGGGCATGCAGTTCCTGTCGACGGAGCAGTTCAACCAGCTCTTCACGATGCACGGCACCGTGATGCTCCTGATGTACGCGACACCGATCGTCATCGGCTTCGCCAACTTCGTCCTTCCGCTGCAGATCGGTTCGCCCGACGTCGCGTTCCCGCGTCTGAACGCGTTCGGCTTCTGGCTGTTCGTGTTCGGGTCGACCGTCGCGATCGGTGGCTTCCTGACCCCCGGCGGTGCCGCCGACTTCGGCTGGACCGCCTACACGCCGCTGACCGACGCGGTGCACTCGCCCGGCGTCGGCGCCGACCTGTGGATCATGGGTCTCGGTGTGTCGGGTCTCGGCACCATCCTCGGTGCGGTCAACATGGTCACGACTGTCGTCTGTCTGCGTGCCCCCGGCATGACGATGTTCCGCATGCCGATCTTCACCTGGAACATCCTGGTGACCAGCGTCCTGATCCTGCTGATCTTCCCGCTGCTGACCGCTGCGCTGCTCGGCCTCGAGGTCGATCGACAATTCGGCGCGCATCTCTACGACCCCGCCAACGGTGGTGTGATCCTCTGGCAGCACCTCTTCTGGTTCTTCGGACACCCCGAGGTGTACGTCATCGCGCTGCCGTTCTTCGGCATCGTGTCCGAGGTGTTCCCTGTCTTCAGCCGTAAGCCGATCTTCGGTTACTCCGGTCTGGTGTACGCAACGCTGGCTATCGCTGCGCTGTCGGTGGCTGTGTGGGCGCACCACATGTACGTGACGGGCGCGGTTCTGCTGCCGTTCTTCTCCTTCATGACGTTCCTGATCGCGGTGCCGACCGGTGTGAAATTCTTCAACTGGATAGGCACGATGTGGAAGGGAAACATCACGTTCGAGACGCCGATGCTCTTCTCTGTTGGCTTCATCGTGACGTTCCTCTTCGGTGGTCTCACCGGCGTTCTGCTGGCCAGCCCGCCGCTGGACTTCCACCTCTCCGACAGCTACTTCGTCGTCGCGCACTTCCACTACGTGTTGTTCGGCACGATCGTGTTCGCCACCTACGCGGGAATCTACTTCTGGTTCCCCAAGATGACCGGACGCATGCTCGACGAGCGACTCGGCAAGTGGCACTTCTGGCTGACGTTCATCGGTTTCCACACGACGTTCCTGGTGCAGCACTGGCTGGGTAACGAAGGCATGCCGCGTCGCTACGCCGACTACCTCCCGTCCGACGGGTTCACCCGCCTGAACGAGATCTCGACGGTCGGTGCGTTCATCCTCGGTCTGTCGACGCTGCCGTTCCTGTGGAACGTCTTCAAGAGCTACCGCTACGGCGAGGTCGTGACCGTCGACGATCCGTGGGGCTTCGGCAACTCGCTCGAGTGGGCGACCAGTTGCCCGCCGCCGCGCCACAACTTCACCGAGCTTCCCCGCATTCGCTCCGAGCGTCCTGCGTTCGAACTGCATTACCCGCACATGGTCGATCGAATGCGTGAAGAAGCGCACGTCGGTGGCGGCCACGGGCATGAGAGCAGGGTGGCCGAGGATGTGCGTCGCGATCCGCTGACCACCGGCAGCCACGAGGCATCCGGCGACCGCGACCGCTGATCGCGGTCCTCACATCGCCTCGATGGAGCAATCCACACCGGTCCTGATCACGGTCACCGGC
Source organism: Gordonia sp. 852002-50395_SCH5434458 (assembly GCF_001665905.1). Lineage (NCBI taxonomy): Bacteria > Bacillati > Actinomycetota > Actinomycetes > Mycobacteriales > Gordoniaceae > Gordonia > Gordonia sp. 852002-50395_SCH5434458. The sequence goes on along the minus strand of NZ_LZTC01000063.1, from coordinate 9,834 downwards.
CCGGACAAGCCGGGCGTCACCTCGGTCCTCATGGGCGCACTCGCGGCGCAGCAGGTGAGCCTGCTCGACGTTGAGCAGGTCGTCATCAACGACCGCCTGACCCTCGGCGTGATGGTCTCGGTCGGCACCGACCCCGAAGAAGTTCAGGACATCGTCGAGCAGGCGATGGGGTCGATCGGCATGGACGTGATCGTCGAGGTCGGCGGCACGCCTGCCGGCCACCGTCCGTCGACTCACGCGGTGGTGTTGCTCGGCAGTCCGGTGACGGCCAAGGCTTTCCGCGCGGTCGCAGCCGAGCTGGCAGGCCAGGGCGGGAACATCGACTCGATCCGGGGCGTCGCCGACTACCCGGTGACCGGACTCGAATTGATGGTCAGCGTCGGTGGACGCAACAGCGTCGCAGCCGACGCCGACCTCCGCAAGGGTCTGGCAGGCGTGGCGGCCAAGCACGGGGTCGACATCGCGATCGAGCGGGGCGGACTCGCACGCCGCGCCAAGCGGCTTGTGGTCTTCGACGTCGACTCGACGCTCATCCAGGGCGAGGTCATCGAGATGCTCGCCGCACACGCGGGTCGCGAGGCCGAGGTCGCCGCGGTGACGGAAGCCGCGATGCGTGGCGAACTCGACTTCGCCGAATCGCTCCGTGAACGCGTCGCGGCGCTCGAGGGTCTCGATGCGCGGGTCCTCGACGAGGTTGCCGGATCGCTGCAACTGACTCCTGGCGCGCGCACCACGATCCGCACGCTGCACCGCCTCGGATACCGCTGTGGTGTGGTGTCCGGTGGGTTCCGACAGGTGATCGACGGTCTCGCGCACGACCTCGAACTCGACTTCGTCCGTGCCAACACCCTCGAAGTCGTCGACGGCCGCCTGACAGGTCGGGTCATCGGAGAAATCATCGACCGGCCCGGTAAAGCGCGGGCGCTGCGCGCGTTCGCCTACCAGGTCGGAGTGCCGATGGAACAGACGATCGCCGTCGGCGACGGAGCCAACGACATCGACATGCTCTCGGTCGCGGGCCTCGGGATCGCCTTCAACGCCAAACCCGCGCTTCGTGAGGTCGCCGACGCCGCGCTCAACCACCCGTTCCTCGACGCGGTGCTGTTCATCCTCGGCGTGACCCGCGATGAGATCGAGGCCGCCGACGCCGCGGATGGAACGTTGCGGCGCGTCTCGTTGCCATGACGTCTACGGAGTCCGGCGTCGATCCCTTCGACGACGCCTATCGACGTCTCGTCGACTATGTCGGCGGCGCCGATGATCCCGACGACCCCGCCGACGTGCTCGCGATGCAGATGGTGTTGCGGATCGAGAAGTCCGACCCACCCGACCGCACCGAGTTGCTCACCGCGGCAGCGCGGTCGGTTGCCTTGCTCTGTCTCGACGACCGATCCGGCGCGGACGGCCCGTGGTCGGAGCCGATGACGGCGTGGTGCGATGCGCGCATCCGCAAGATTGCGCGCCGTGCACGAGGGACGCATTGGCTTGCGGCACAAGAGGTGTGGGGTGTCACGGCCACTGAGGGCGACGCGCAGGCGCGGGCGTTCGTTCCCGGACGTGTCGGCGACGTCGACCGTCGTATTTCTCGCCTGCAGATCGGCGGCACCGACGTCGACGGGTCGTTGCCGTCGACGCCTGCGGGCGGGGGCGTATGCCTCTGGGTGAATCCCGACCTCGAGATGACCGTCGGCAAGCTCGCAGCGCAGGTCGGCCACGGGGCGATGCTCGCCGTCAAGCTTCTCGACGAGCCGTCGGCTCGTGCATGGCGTGACGCCGGGTGTCCACTGTCGGTGTGCCTCGCCGATCGAGATCGGTGGAAGGAACTGCTCGCCGCCGACGCTCAGCAGCAAGCCGTTGCGGTGCGTGACGCCGGCTTCACCGAGATCGCGCCCGGGTCGGTGACCGTGATCGCGGAGGTGGTCGACAAGTGAGCGAGGCGTCCCGACTACCCGACTGGGCACGTTCACTCGACCTGCAGCCCCACCCCGAGGGTGGTTGGTATCGCGAGACCTGGCGAAGCGGCGTCGAGATTCCTTGTGGCGCACTGCCTTCCGGATATGAGGGCACGCGCGTGGCTGCGACCGCGATCTACTTCGTGTTGCTTCCGGGCGAGCAGTCGTCGTGGCATACGGTGCGCGGTGCGGAGATGTGGCTCTTCCATCGCGGCGCCCCGGTGGAACTCGACCTCGGCGGTGACGGGGAAGCGCCGAACGACGTCGAGACCGTGGTCGTCGGACCCGACGTGGGGTCGGGACAGCGTCCGCAAGCCCTTGTCCCGCCAGGGCATTGGCAACGCGCGCGTGCAGTCGGCGACGAGGCGTCGCTCGTCAGTTGCGTCGTCGCACCGGGGTTCGACTTCGCGGATTTCGCGCTACTCGAACCGCGTCGATAAGCGCCGGTTCACGCCGTGGACGTCGCGTCGACGACGTCGCCCTGGCCGTCGGGTACGCGCTTGGCGATCTCGCCGACGCCGACCGAGTACCAGCGGGCGGCCGCCCGTGGGTCCTCGTCGTAGCGTCGGAACCAGCGGGCTGCGAAGTCGGGGAGTCGCTCGTAGAGCGGATCGTGGTCGGGTGCCTGTGACCGCACGAGTCCGACGAACATCTCGATCATCTCGCGCAGCGGTACCTCGGCGTAGGTCGTGTCGTACTCCGCGTGCGTCCGATTGAACCGCCACACGGCGGCCATCGACCGCAACGTGACCCCGGCCGGGACCAGGTCGGCGAACTCACCGCCCTCACCGACGGGTACGTGCTCACGGAAGCCGTCTCCGACGATCTTCAGCATCTCGTTCAAATGCTTGACCACGCCCGCGATGGTCTTGAGCCGGTAGGGATAACTGTCGTGGACGGCGTCGTACACCCTCAGCGCTGAGCTCCGATGCTCCATCTCCTCGACGAAGTGCCAGATGAATAGCGACGAAATGCGCTCATCACCGGGTTCGAAGAGCTTGTCGTCGTGGTCGAGAAACACGCGGAAGTAGGGCGTGAAGGTCGCCTCCACCACCGCGGCGTAGGCCAGACGCCAAGCGAGTGGCTTGGTCGCGAGCAACCGGTCGTAAGACGCGATGACCTCGTCCATCGTGTGTTTGAGTCCGGGCCACCGACGTATCAGCGCCCGGAGATGGGCCAGGTGGGCAGCCGTGTGCTGGCCCTCCTGTTTGATGTAGTCGGTCGCCTCGTCGACCATCTCCGGGTCTCGCATCAACGGCAGTGCTTCGCGTGTCGACTGCACGATCAGCTTCTCGAAGCCGGGCGCGAAGAACGACACGACGTTGCACTGCATCGCGAAGGCGGGTCGCTGTGGGTGCCAGTTGAATGGGATGTCGTCGCCGGCGAGGTCGAACTTGACTCTGCGGACCTTGAGGTCGGACATCCTGGCTCCTCATCGCCTGCCGAGCCCGACGCGGCCTCGGCATGATGAGGTTGATCATACATAGAACGACGATGTGTATGACCAAAACGTGCGATCGATCAAACCGGCTGCGTGGAGGGCTGCACCGCGGGAGCGAGGTGACCGAGCGTGCTCAGCCACACGTCGCGGTCGGGAGCGATCGACGCGACGATGAGTTCGTCGGCGTTGGCGTGCCCGGCAAACCAGTCGAGGTAGTCGCGGACCTCCGCGGGGGTGCCGACGCCCGCATAGGTCAGCATCGAGTCGATCTGCCTGCCCTGTGGCATCTCGAGGATCGCGTCGGCCTCGTCGTCGGTGAACTGCCGGCCACCGCGACCGAGGAGTGCGGTCACTCGCTGGCGCTTGGCCTGGCGGAGCTGCGCTGCCGCGACATCCGGATCGTCGTCGGCGATCACGCAGACGCCCGCGATGACATACGGCTCGGCGAGTGCCTCGGATGGCTGGAATTGGTCGCGGTAGAGCGCGACGGCTTCTTCTAGTGCCTGCGGAGCGAAGTGCGATGCGAAGGCATAGGGCAGTCCGAGCGCGGCGGCGAGTTGTGCCCCGAACAACGACGAACCGAGGATGTAGAGCGGGACGTCGGTGCCCGCGCCGGGCGTCGCCCCGACTCCGGGAATGCGAGACTCACCGCGCAGGTACCCCTGCAGTTCGAGGACGTCGGACGGGAAGCGGTCGGCCGATGCCATGTCCCGACGCAGTGCGGTGAAGGTCTGCTGGTCGCTGCCGGGGGCTCGACCGAGACCCAGATCGATGCGGCCGGGGTGCAGCTCGGCAAGGGTGCCGTACTGCTCGGCGATCGTCAGCGGCGCGTGGTTGGGGAGCATCACTCCGCCGGCGCCGAGGCGGATTGTCGAGGTGTGTGCCGCGACATGTGCGATGAGAACGGCAGGCGCCGACGACGCGATCGAGCGCATGTTGTGGTGTTCTGCGTACCAGATTCGCCGGTAGCCCCAGAGCTCGGCTTTGGTGGCCATTTCTGTTGAGGCGGCCAGGGATTGGGCGACGGTTTCGTTGCGACCGACCTGGGCGAGGTCGAGGATGGAGAGATCAACGGGCATACCTAGGGCAAGGAGCGTGGCGTCGAAGGTATTCCCGTTCCGGGGCCGTTTCGGTGTGGGCGAACACGTCGACAAAAACGTCGACGCGAAGTGTCGCGTCCGAGCATCCGGGAGGCCGCCCGGTAGGGCACGATGGGACGGGTGAGTGACACTGCATCCTCGGACCCGGACCTGCTCGTCGATTTTCGTGACGTCACACTCGTGCGCGGTGGAAAGACGCTTGTCGGGCCGATCACATGGCAGGTCGAGCTCGACGAGCGCTGGGTGATCATCGGCCCCAACGGTGCGGGCAAGACGTCGTTGTTGCGCATGGCTGCCGCCGAACTGCATCCGACGTCGGGCACCGCGTTTCTGCTCAACGAGCCACTCGGCCGAGTCGAGGTGCGCGAGTTGTCGACGCGCATCGGAGTGAGCAGTCCCGGCCTGGCGGACAGGGTTCCCGACGACGAGGTCGTCAGCGACGTCGTGATCTCGGCGGGCTATTCGGTGATCGGTCGGTGGCGTGAGGACTACGACGACGTCGATCGCGCGCAGGCCGTCGAATCGCTGGAGTCGATGGGCGCTGAACATCTCGCCGACCGGAGATTCGGCACGCTGTCGGAGGGTGAGCGGAAGCGCGTGTTGATCGCCCGCGCGTTGATGACCGACCCCGAGCTGCTGCTCCTCGACGAACCCGCAGCAGGCCTCGACCTCGGCGGTCGTGAGGAGCTCGTCGACCGGCTGTCGATTCTCGCGCAGGACCCCGACGCGCCAGCCACCGTGCTCATCACCCACCACGTCGAGGAGATCCCGCCCGGCTTTACCCACGCGATGCTGCTCTCGGAAGGCGGCGTCGTCGCGCAGGGCCTCCTCGGCGACGTGCTGACGAGCAAGAACCTCTCCGACACGTTCCGTCAGCAGATCACGCTGACCAAGGACGGCTCCCGCTTCTTCGCGCGTCGTTCGCGTCGTGCCGGATCCCATCGACGGGCCGCCGGGTAGCAGCGATAGTGTCGATTCGGTGACGCGGACCACAGGTGGTGGCCCACGTAGGAGTTGGCCGTACCCGTTCGGCACAGAGCAGGAGATCGACATGACCGATACAGACGCCGCGACAGCCCACGCGGAGACCGTCGCGCCATTGCGTGATGCCGCGACGGTCGTGCTGGCGCGCGACGCCGACGGCGGTATCGAGGTCTTTCTGCAGCGTCGGGTCAAGCAGATGGCGTTCGCCGGTGGGATGACGGTCTTTCCCGGTGGCGGCGTCGACCCTCGTGATGCCGACGCCGATCTCGCGTGGACCGGCCCCGACGCGGCCTGGTGGGCACAGCAGTTGGGCACCACGGAAGAGCTCGCCCAGGCCCTGGTCTGTGCGGCGGTCCGCGAGACGTTCGAGGAGTGCGGTGTGCTGCTCGCGTCGCGGCCCGACGGCTCGTTCGCCGACCCGGCGACGCTGGGCGACGAACGCCGCAGGCTGGTCGACAAGACGATCTCGTTTGCCGAGTTCCTCCGCGCCCACGACCTCACGCTGCGTGCCGACCTGTTGCGTCCGCTCGCGCACTGGATCACGCCGAAGAACGAGAAGCGACGCTACGACACCCGCTTCTTCCTCGCGGCCATGCCTGAGGGCCAGATTGCCGACGACGCGACGTCGGAGGCCGACGTCGCGCGGTGGGCCGGCGCGGCCGACGCTCTCGCGGCCTGGTCTGATGGCAAGCATTTCCTCCTGCCGCCGACCTGGTCTCAGCTGACCGAGGTCGCCCGGTTCGACACCGTCGACGAGCTGCTCGCCGCAGAGCGCACGATCGAGGCGATCGAACCAGAGGTGAGCGCTGGGCATGGGCTGAGCGGCTTGAGCTTCTCCGGTTCCGACGCATACATGGCGACGCTCGCCGACCAACCCATCCCCGACATCACGCTCTGAGGGCTACTGCCTGAACCTGCTGCGTGCGGGTTCGTCAGCGGTCGAGGTCGACGACGTCCGGGTCGTCGGTGCCGGTCTCGTCTCGATCGGCCCACTCCAGCAGGGTGTCGATGCGGTAGGCGACGTCGTCGATCTCCGCGTGCAGGTCGCCGAGTTCGGCGAAGCGCGCGGGCATTGTCGCGATGGTGAAGTCGTCGGGCGCGACGTCGTCGACCTCCGACCACAGGATCGGCGCCGAGACCGTTGCGCGTGGATTGCCTCGTACCGAGTAGGCCGCGGCCATCGTGTGGTCACGCGTGTTCTGGTTGTAATCGACGAACAGAGCAGCGGGGTCGCGGTCCTTGCGCCACCACGTCGTGGTGACCTCGTCAGGTGCTCGACGCTCGACCTCGCGTGCGAAAGCCAATGCGGCGCGGCGCAATTGGTTGAAGCTCCACTCCGGTTCGATTCGTACGTAGATGTGCATGCCGCGTCCGCCGGACGTCTTGGGGAAGCCGCGCACACCGAGTTCGTCGAGCACCTCGTGCGCGACGTGGGCCGCCCGCTGCACGCGATCGAAGGTGCACTCCGGCATCGGGTCGAGGTCGATGCGCCATTCGTCGGGCAGCTCGGGATTCGAGCAGCGCGAGTTCCACGGATGGAACTCGACCGTCGACATCTGCACCGCCCAGATGACGCTGCCCAGTTCGGTCACACAGAGCTCGTCGGCGGTGCGACCGAAGCGCGGGAAGTAGATCTCTGTGGTCTTCAGCCAGTCCGGGGCGCCCGCGGGTACCCGCTTCTGGTGGACCTTCTTGCCGTCGACGCCCTTGGGAAATCTGTGCAACATGCACGGCCGGTTGCGCAGCGCCCGCACGATGCCGTCGCCGACCGAGATGTAGTAGTCGGCGAGGTCGCGTTTGGTCTCGCCGCGTTCGGAGAAGTAGATCCGGTCTGGACTCGAGAGTCGGATCGTCCGTTCACCGACGGACAGTTCGACGGGTTCGCCGGCCGACGACTTCGAGGACGGCGAAGATGCCATGCACCAACTGTAGGTCGTCGGGGTCTCGGCGGTGGCCCACATCACGGCTGGGCGTCGCTGGACGGTAGCCTTCGACACATGCCTGAGTTCGTGACTCTCGAGACCTCTGACGACCATCCAGGAGTGGGAACGATCCTGCTCAACCGTCCGCCGATGAACGCGCTGAACCGGCAGGTCCAGACCGAGTTGGAGGCGGCGGCGCGCGAGGCGACCGACCGTGCCGACATCAAGGCCGTCGTCGTCTACGGCGGACCCAAGGTGCTGGCGGCAGGCGCCGACATCAAAGAGATGACCGATATGACGTTCGCCGAGATGTCGAAGGTGGCCGGTCGCCTGCAGCGTGCGCTCGGATCGATCTCCGAGATCCCCAAGCCGACCGTCGCCGCGATCACCGGATACGCACTCGGTGGCGGACTCGAGGTGGCGCTCGGCGCCGACCGTCGTATCGCGGGCGACAACGCGAAGCTCGGCGTCCCTGAGGCGCTTCTCGGCGTGATCCCCGGAGGTGGAGGCACGCAGCGGCTGGCGCGTCTGGTCGGCCCCGCCAAGGCCAAGGACATGATCTTCACCGGCCGCTTCGTGGGGGCAGAGGAAGCGCTGAGGATCGGTCTGGTCGACGAGGTCGTCGCACCCGACGAGGTCTACAACGCCGCACTGGCGTGGGCCGGGCAGTTCCGCAACGCCGCGAGCCTGGCGCTGGCGGCGGCAAAGAAGTCGGTCGACCAGGGGCTCGGCGTCGACCTGGAGACCGGTTTGAAGATCGAGGAACAGCAGTTCGCGTCGCTCTTCGGAACCGACGATCGCAAGATCGGCATGGATTCGTTCATCGCCAACGGGCCGGGCAAGGCACAGTTCACCGGGAAGTGACCACGGAACCTCCTCCCGACGGCGGGTAGGGTTCAACGGCAACGTGTCGTTACCGGCGGGTAGGGACCCGCTGTCGGCCACGGCAGTCGCGACGACACACGGCTGGTGCGACGACACAGAACAGGGCGAAAGTAGGAGACATGACGACCACGGAGAACGAGTCGGCAACAGATCACGTCGATCCAGCACCCAATCCGCATGCCACCGAGGAGCAGGTCAAGGCCGCGCTCGAAGACACCAAGCTCGCGCAGGTGCTCTACCACGACTGGGAAGCCGAGACCTACGACGAGAAGTGGTCGATCAGCTTCGACGAACGGTGCATCGACTACGCGCGCGGCAGGTTCGACGCCGTGGCCGCCGACGAGTCGCTGCCCTACGAGCGGGCAATGGAACTCGGTTGTGGCACAGGATTCTTCTTGCTCAACCTGTTGCAGTCCGGTGTCGCGAAGAAGGGCTCGGTCACCGATCTGTCGCCGGGAATGGTCAAGGTCGCGCTGCGCAACGCGGAGAACCTCGGCCTCGACGTCGACGGCCGGGTTGCCGACGCCGAGCGGATTCCCTACGACGACAACACCTTCGACCTCGTCGTCGGCCACGCGGTGCTGCATCACATCCCCGACGTCGAGCAGGCGTTGAGTGAAGTGCTCCGTGTGCTCAAGCCGGGCGGGCGTTTTGTGTTCGCGGGCGAGCCGTCGACGATCGGCGACTTCTACGCGCGGTGGATGAGCCGGGCAACCTGGTGGGCCACCACCCACGTCACCAAGTTAGGGCCGCTCAAGGCGTGGCGTCGACCGCAGGAGGAGCTCGACGAGTCGTCGCGCGCGGCGGCTCTCGAGGCCGTTGTCGACATCCACACCTTCGATCCCGACGAGTTGGCCGACATCGCGCGTTCGGCGGGGGCCGACCGGGTCGAGACCGCGACCGAGGAGTTGGCCGCCGCGATGCTCGGCTGGCCCGTGCGTACCTTCGAGGCCGCCGTGCCGTCGGAGAAGCTCGGTTGGGGCTGGGCCGGATTCGCCTTCGGCGGGTGGAAGCGCATGACCTGGCTCGACGAGAACGTGCTGCGCAAGGTCGTGCCGCCGAAGTTCTTCTACAACGTCGTGGTGAGCGGGTACAAGCCGCGTTAGCCCTGGTCAGGGCCATTCGCAGATTCACTCGTCCGCAGTAGATTCATCGAAACATCGCTGCGGACGCCTTGCGGGTCCGGTCCTCGGCTTTGGGCCACAGGTGCGAGTAGGTGTTCAGCGTGGTGGTGGCGTCCTTGTGGCCCATCGCCCGCTGCACCGTCACCACATCGCATCCGGCCGCAATCAGGCCGCTCGCGTAGAAGTGGCGCAGATCGTGCAACGTGTACTGGAGGCCGACCTTCTCGCGTAGCCGAGCGAACCTCGGTTCCACAATGTCGGCCGTCCACGGTCCCTTCACATTGGCCCATAACCATCGGTCGGGGTCAGTGCAGGGGGAGTGGATGCGCACATGCTCGGACAGTTCCTCGACGAGTCCTTTTCGGGGGTGGCTGTGGGGTCGGGAAGCTGTCTCTTATACACATCTGACGCTGCCGACGATCGCAT